>CAMTXZ010000001.1:0-13704 GCA_947085765.1 uncultured Chromatiaceae bacterium
GAACAGCGTAGCCGTCCGCTGCGCACCAATAGAGCGAGTAAGACCCGCATTGTTACCACTAAAGATAACAAGGGCTACAGCGGCAAAAAGAAAAAGAGCTGAGATGCTTTTGTGAATAACGACCAATCAACTCCATACTGAGTAACTGCGCTTTAGCATTAAAACCAAGGATGGTTAAGCTGCTTTCACCCCTGCTGCTTCAATCACCGCCAATACCTCGGCAAACCCTGGACGCCGCTCAACGCTCGTTACCATACATGCCTGTTGCAGAGCAGTCAGCTGGCTGACAACGGCGCAATATGCCAACCGATCTATCTCATTAAGCCGCGCCAGCAACTCTTCCAACAGACAGCCAAATGCCCGCACCTCCAGCCGCTCCAGTGCTGTTTTCAGCTCACTTGAATCAGGCAAATTGTTGTAGATCGTCGCCGCACCAAAATCCCCCAGCAGACAATCCGCGGCTTGATTAATCAGAATATTATGGCCGTAGAGATCGCCATGCATGATGCCACGTTGATGCAGATGCACTGCCGCAGATGCAATGCCATCAACAATGTTTAACAGCGCTGACAGGCTGAACGTTTGGCCATCTGCATAGATATCACGGGTACAGCTGAGTAGGCTGGGCGGCCCGGCAAGATTTTTAAAGTCCTTGTCAATCAATGCCAACAACAGACCACTCTTCTGTTCAGGATGGCCCACCAACTTGCCTAGCAGTTCAACCAGATTTTTATGTTGTCCTGCCGCCATCGAGGCAGCCATCTCATCCGCTGGCAGACCATCACTGGTAACATTGCCCTTGAACTCTTTCATAGCCACATCAACCGTTTCATTCCAGCGCGCCTGTGTAATTACACCCGACGCCCCCTCCCCCAGCTGGCAACTGAACTGTAACTCATGCCAATGAACCTCTTTTAGGCTCTGCTCAACTTCAAGGCCTTGGCTACACGGATTTCCGGCAAACGCGAGCCAGGAGAGTCTGGGCAGTTTGACCAACCATGCAGGCAGGATTTCAAGCTGGTTGGCGGAGATTCGGAGCAGCTCAATATTAATGCAACGCGCCATCTCATCCGGCAGTGACGTCAGACAATTACGGGCCAACATCAGCTTTTGCAGTTGCAGGCGATTACCGATCGATTGGGGCAGTTTTTTAATCTGATTATCGGTCAAAATCAACCAGCGAATCTTGGCGGGCAACGCCCCCTCCGGCACCTCGACAATACGGTTGGCCTTAAAACCAACCATACTCAGTTCAGGACATTGCGACAGCACAGCAGGAAAACACTGAAAGCGGTTATCCGACAGAAACAGAATACGCAATTTTTTAAAGCGGGAAAAATCGTCGGGCAAAAAACTCAAACAATTGCCAGAAAGGTCGAGCGACTCCAGGGCATCCGCCAACTCAAACAGCTCCTGCGGAAACTCAACCATGCCAGCAGCGATTTTCACATGAGTTGCTCCGGCCAGTCGGCCAGACCGCAGGTCAATGAGGCTATGCATACAAACTACCTTTATTATTTAGCGGCCCTATGCCTGAAAAATCATACAGCGCTATTCTACGCGAGCGAGCCACACTATCACCATGAATAGCGAGTGGATGTGATCGATAATGTTTGAGAAATTTATGAATAAGTATGAATCCACACCTCAGGCTTGATGCCACAAGGAAAACGCAGACCTTATTTCAGTTTTGCTTTAAAGAAATACTTTTGTACCACTACCGACAGCATGCGTGTCAGCGATGAATAACTGGCCCGGCCAATATTTTTGTAGAGTGCCGGGGCCAGTGAGATAAAAAGATCCAACAACGCGGGATCAAAATGTTTGCCACGCTCCTGCTGCATCATCTCCACCTCATCCAGCGGGAATGCCTCTTTGTAGGGGCGCGCCGAAGTAAGCGCATCAAAGACATCCACAATAGCAAAGATGCGCGCCGCCAGTGGAATCTCTTCCTGTTTCAGACCACGCAGGTAACCACTGCCGTCATACCTTTCATGATGAAACTCAATCACCTCACGAGCACCATGCAACCAATCCGCCTTGGCAACGATATCGATGCCGATAATGACGTGCTGCTTCATCCGGGAGAATTCGTCCTTGCTGAGGCGGCCATGTTTGCAGAGAATGTCGTCTTCAATACCGATCTTGCCAACATCGTGCAGAAAAGCACCGGCGATCAAATTGCTCATCACCTCATCGTCAAGCCTGACCGCCTCCGCCAGCCGTACTGAATAGAGTGTGACACGGTAATTATGGCTATCAGTGGTGCGGTCACGCTTGGAGATGGCGCTGCCCATCACCTCCATCAACTCCACATTGGCTTTAAAAAGCCCCGTAGAGAATCGCAGCAGCTCGTGGTTAAGATAGAGGATCACGGGATAAATTATGATGAAGGTGGCCAGAATCACCGACAGCACCACCCACAACGTGCTGTATATATGTGACTGAATATCCCTTAGGACCGCCCCTTCTATGCGGTAGATCCCCTCAAAATACCCCTGCACCTGCGTTTGTTTATCACGCAACGGCACCAATACCTGCATGTAAAGATCCTGATCGATATAAAACTTTTCATAGTGAAGAATCTTGTCGAGCGGAAAATGGTGGTGTTTATCTTCCAGCACCCTATCTGCCTTGATACTGTCGTGGCGCGCTGCTGTTGCTATATGGGTTTTATTGTTATCGTAGATCTCAACAATGACAAACTCACGTTCAATCAAGCTGTCAGCCACCTGTTGTAACGCCTCTCGCGACGCCGCGTTGATATTCGACATTTGATCAACCACAGCCGGCGGGATGGTGTAGGCGCCACGCGTCCCCAGGCGCAACACATCATTATCGAGCTTATCCATCTCCATATAGAAAACTCCTCCCCCGCCAACAATGAAGCAACCAACCACAGGGCTGACATGCGACGGAGCAGGAGTCCATTAATGTTTTTGGTCATCACACTTTCTTTATCCGGCCGCCCATAAAAACAAACATGACTGGTAGACGACGGCCATACTTCACCTAGCTGTAGCGACCCCACTGGCAAATTTTACATATGCACCACCCTTTAAACTTCACGCCACCGCCACCACCTCCTGTCCGACCTATAACTATTTACGGTAACATGGCCCCACTTGCGATTGAGGAAACAGAGTACCGATGAACATCGTAGACACAGTTCCCAACCTAACCACTACCCGCACCGGCCCGTTGTTACAGATAGAAGGGCAATTGCTGGAAAATCAGTCCATCATTGAGGCGTGGTTCCGCCAGCAGTGGCTCGCTACCCCCGCCCCCTTCTACGCCTCGGTCGACCTGCGCAACGCCGGTTTCAAACTGGCGCCCGTGGATACCAATCTTTTCCCCGCTGGCTTTAACAACCTTAACCCGGCCTTTATCCCGCTTTGTGTTCAGGCAATTCAGTCGATCATCGAACGCGAGATGCCCCAGGCATGCAACATCCTGCTGATACCCGAGAACCACACCCGCAATCTCTTTTACCTGGAGAGCCTGGTAACGCTGCGCGATATGATCCTCACCGCCGGTTTTGAGGTGCAGGTGGGTTCACTGCTGCCAGACCTTAAAGAGACAATGGTCATTGAGCTGCCCTCGGGCCGCACTCTGGAGCTGATCCCGATCGAGCGCCATCGCAACCGTATCTACGCCGATGACTACGACCCCTGCATGATCCTGCTCAATAACGACCTCTCCGATGGCATCCCCGAAGCGTTAAAAGGGCTTGAACAGCGCATCATTCCACCGCCCGAGCTGGGCTGGGTGCAACGCCGCAAGTCGGGGCACTTCAGCCACTATCAGCAGGTGGCGGAGGAGTTCTCCATCATGCTCGATATCGACCCCTGGCTAATCAACCCCCTGTTCCGCCGCTGCAGCGACATCAATTTTATGAAACAGGAAGGCAGTGATCGCTTGGCACACGAGGTCGGCGAACTGCTGAAGGAGATTCAGAAAAAATATGATGAGTACGGCATCAAGAACCAACCCTTTGTTGTCGTCAAAGCCGATGCTGGCACCTATGGCATGGGCATCATGATGGTGCGTTCTGCCGAAGAGATCCTGGAGCTTAATCGCAAACAACGCACCAAGATGTCCGCCTCCAAGGGTGGCCAGGAGGTGAGTCAAGTGATCATGCAAGAGGGTGTCTACTCCTTTGAAACCATCGGCGAGGAGCAGGCGGTCACCGAACCAGTGATCTACATGATCGACCACTTTGTGGTGGGTGGTTTCTATCGGGTCCATACCGGTCGTGGCCCTGACGAGAATCTCAACGCCCCCGGCATGCACTTTGAGCCGCTCGCCTTTGTCGAGCCTTGCAACACCCCAGATCAGCGCCAAGATCCTGATGCCAGCCCCAACCGCTTCTACGCCTATGGCGTCATCGCCCGTCTGGCACTGGTGGCGGCCGCACGTGAAATTGCCGTGCAAAACGCCTTGCGGGCCAAGGCATGAACGTCAAACTCGGCGTGGTGATGGACCCGATCGAGTCCATCAACCCAAAAAAAGACAGCACCCTGGCGATGCTGCTGGCGGCCCAGGCGCGCGGCTGGCAACTCTTTTATATGAAGCAAAAAGATCTACTGCTGCGCGACGGCAAGGTCTTTGCCAACATGCGGCCGCTGACCGTGCGTAACGATCTGCACGACTGGCACACCCTGGACGAACCACAGTTGACACCGCTCGCCGAACTCGATGTTGTACTGATGCGCAAAGATCCACCGTTCGACATGCAGTACATCCATACCACCTATCTGCTGGAGCTGGCGGAGGCGGCCGGGGTGTTGATGATCAACAAACCCCAAAGCCTGCGCGACGCCAACGAAAAGCTCTACACCGCCTGGTTCCCGCAGTGCACACCCGCAACATTGGTGTGTCGCGACATGGCGCAGCTACGCAAGTTTTTGCAGGAACAGGGCGACATCATAGTCAAGCCGTTGGAGGGCATGGGCGGCACATCGATCTTCCGCCTGACGCTCCAGGATCCCAACATCAGCGTGGTGCTGGAGACCCTCACCAACACTGGCAAACAGTACATCATGGCGCAGCGCTACATCCCGGAGATCAGCGCTGGCGACAAACGTATCCTGCTGATCGACGGCAAACCGATCCCCTACGCCCTGGCACGCATCCCCGCCGCCGGCGAGACCCGTGGCAATCTGGCCGCCGGTGGTCGTGGCGAAGGTATCCCGCTGAGCAAACGCGACTACTGGATCTGCGAGCAGGTCGGTCCAACCCTCAAGAAAAAGGGTTTGGTATTTGTCGGCCTTGATGTGATTGGCGACTACCTCACCGAGATCAACGTCACCAGCCCCACCTGCATCCGCGAACTCGACACGCAGTTCGACCTCGACATTGCTGGCGAGCTGATGGAGTGTATTGCGGAAAAACTGAAACATTAACCCCCCCTAGCGACAGGCACTCTTCATGAACCCGTCCCGACTCACCGCCATACAACCGCGCCAGTGGTTAACAAAACTGGCGCTGCTCTGTGGCCTCCTGATCAACCTTGGCCTCAGCGGTTGCGAACAGCAACAGCCGGTCTACCAACAGCAGCTGCTCGCCCTTGGCACCCTGATCGACATCACAATTTATGGCAGTGATGACAAAACCGCCCAAGCCGCCATCAAAGAGGTGACGCAGCAGATGGAGGGGCTGCACCACAACTGGCACGCCTGGCAGCCAAGCAAACTCACCGAGATCAACCGCAAACTTGCGGCCGGCGAAACTGCCAGCCTAGACGCCGAAGGGGTATTGCTGATCAACAGAGGCATGCAGCTGTCACAGCTCAGCAACAACCTGTTTAATCCAGCGGTTGGCAAACTGATCGGACTATGGGGCTTTCATAGCGATGACTGGAGCGGCAGGCAGCCCCCGGCGGCGGCCGACATAACAGCGCTGCTGGCAGATAAACCACAAATGTCGGATCTGGTCTTGGAGGCCAACCAACTGCGCAGCAACAATCCGGCACTGGAGCTGGACCTCGGCGCTTATGCGAAGGGGTATGCGGTAGACATCGCCATCGCAACACTGCGCAAACACGGCATCAACAACGCCATCGTCAATGCCGGTGGCAACCTGCGGCTGATCGGCAGCAAGGGTAAACAGCCGTGGCGCATCGGCATTCGCGACCCACGTGGCACCAGCGTGATTGCCTCACTGGCGGCGGGCAGCGACGAGGCGGTGATCACCTCGGGTGACTATGAGCGTTATTTTGAGTATCAAGGGCAGCGCTATCACCACATCATCGATCCACGCAGCGGCTATCCCGCCCGCGGCGTTACCGCCGTCACCATCATCGCCGACGATGGTATAACGGCCGATGCCGCCTCTACAGCCCTGTTTATCGCCGGGCCAGACCATTGGCGCGAAACCGCCAGGGCCATGGGCATTAAAGAGGCGATGCTGATTGATGACAAGGGCGTGGTGCACATCACCAAGGCGCTGATGCAGCGTATTCACTTTGAAAAAGAACCCGCGCCGAACATTCAAGTGGTCGACTGATGTTAAGGCGCGCCGATTACGTCGTCATTCTGTTTGCCCTACTGCTGTTGCCCTACCTCTACATCACGCTCTGGGGCAATGGCAGTTATGGCGAACAGGTGATCATTCGCATCGCCAACCAGCCGCCGCAACACTATTCACTCTACGACAACCGGCAGATCACTATTGAAGGGGCATTAGGAAAAACACTGATTGAAATTAAAGATGGTCAGGTGCGTTTTGTGGAGGCGCCTTGTCAAAACAAACTCTGTATTCTCAGTGGCTGGCTCCGGCATGATGGTGAACTCGCTGCCTGCCTGCCAAATGGGGTAACGGTCAGTGTGACCGGGCGTGATAACCGTTTTGATGCCATCAACTTTTAACCACTCACCACCCGCGCCAATCCGCCTCGTAAAGGTTAGGCATCATCCTCGCCCAACGCCTTACGTATCATCTTATTCAGCTCCAGGGGGTTAAACTTAGCCACGTAATAATCGGCCCCTACGGCACGGCCCAGATTAATATTGGCCTCCGCCGAC
The DNA here is from genome assembly GCA_947085765.1 of uncultured Chromatiaceae bacterium. Lineage (GTDB taxonomy): Bacteria > Pseudomonadota > Gammaproteobacteria > Tenderiales > Tenderiaceae > JAKFXL01. The sequence continues at coordinate 7,026 of CAMTXZ010000001.1, forward strand.
AGCGATGAGTGCATTACCACCGGGATTCCAGCAAAGGCACCATCACTCTTGATCTTTTTTGTCAGTACGTAACCGTCCATCTCCGGCATCTCAACATCGGTCAGGATAAGATGAAGCAGGGTATTCACCGGCACCTCATGTTCCTCGGCACGCGCCTTGATCTCCTGCAACCGGTCCCAGGCATCCTTGCCATTATTCACACTGATGTAATCCAGCCCCATCTTCTCCATCGTCATGCTGATCTGCTTACGCGCCACCGATGAGTCGTCGGCAAACAGCACTGTCTTGGGGTGCTCCACGGCATGAACCCCATGAAACAGCATCTTTTCATCCTCAGCGGACTGAGTGGTCTCAGCGAGTATCTTCTCCACATCCAGAATCATCACGATACGGCCATCCTCCAACTCTGAAACGGCCGTCAGCAGACCACCCATGCGGTTGGCCATCATGGTTGGTGGCACTTTTATCTGGCCCCAATCCATACGCAAAATATGCTCAACCGAATAGACCAGAAAACCCAGCATGTTTTTATTGTATTCACTGACAATCAGGATATTGGGCGGGGCATCCGATGTTACATTGCAAAAATGGCCCAGATTAATCACCGGAATCATAGTGCCACGCAGACTGACCATGCCCTCAATACCAGGCGGCACGTCGGGGGCGTGAGTGATCGCCGGCACATTCAGCACCTCGCGCACCTTAAAGACATTGATGCCAAACACCTCTTCCTTGCCGGTTTTGACATCCTTGCCCAGACTGAACAATAGAATTTCCAACCGATTGGTACCAGCCAAGCGGGTGCGATCATCCACGGACTGCATGACCTTACTCATAATGGAAATCCTTATTTATCAAAAATTATTGTCACTATGGATTTCGTCATCGCCGGCGATAACTTGAATCCAGCGCCAGCAAAAAACCGGGCCGTTGCCAGATCAACAGCGTGGCCAACAGAATGACCACGTATAATCGCGCCATCACCGCAGACGGTAACTTTAGGCGCTTAAATGAAACTGGCCATCCAGACAACCCGTGACGATCACCGCATTGCCTGGCTTGCGGCGCTGGCTATCACCATTCATATCGCTGAAAGCGCCCTGCCCAGCCCAATTCCCGGCGCCAAGCCGGGGCTGGCCAACATCATCACCATCGTCTGTCTGATGCACTACGGCTGGCGCACTGCCGCCTGGGTCTCGCTGTTGCGGGTACTAGTTGGATCACTGCTGATCGGCACCTTCCTCTCGCCCACCTTTATTCTGAGCCTTAGCGGCGCCGTGGCCAGCATAACGGTACTGGGACTGGCCAGCCGCCTGCCCGGCATTGAGTTTGGCGCCATTGGCTATAGCCTGCTGGCGGCCATGGCCCACATGGCCGCGCAATTTTTCACCGCCTGGCTGCTCTTCATCCCCCACGAGGGGCTGCTGCGGCTCCTGCCAGTCCTGATGACCATGGCCATTTTTTTTGGCGCCACAAGTGGCATAATTGCCCATCAAGTTATAGTACGGATCAAATCAGGCCGTTAATGCCCACATGAGTACAGCAATCCACAGCCCCAAAGTCTCGCCCAATGACCGTTTAGCCTTTACGCTATTTTTGTCACTGGTGCTCAATGCGTTTGTCATTCTCGGCATCGGCTTTGCCATGCAGGATCCAACAAAAGGGGATGCCCCCCTGCCCACCCTCGAGGTAATACTGGTAGCCGCCAACGATTCCGACAAGGTCAACGAAGAGGCCGACTTCCTTGGTCAGTCCGCCCATGAAGGTGGGGGCAATACCCAGGAGCGCAGCCGCCCCACCACCATGCGGGCCGCCCCGAGTTTTCCTATGCCGGTCGAAGGTGACTCCGATACCATTCAACCGCGCCAGGTCGCCAACAATCAAGCCGGTCAGCAAGAGGTGCTCAGCACCTACGAAGGGGCATATCAGGTACAGAATCAGGACAACCCCGATCGCGACCAGGTGGCCGAAACCACTGCTGCCCAACTGATGATGCGGGGTCAAGAGATCGCCCGTCTGAGCGCCGAGATTGCCGATTCGCAAGCGATCTACTCCAAGCGCATCAAACACCGCACCATCAGCGCCAGCACCAAAGAGTACCGCGATGCCGCATACCTGGATGGCTGGCGCCGCAGAATCGAGTACATTGGCAATCTTAACTACCCCGAAGAGGCCAAGCTGCGTCGCATCTCCGGCATTCTGGTACTGGATGTTGCCATCAACGTCGACGGCACCATTCGCAGCGTCGATATATTACGTACCTCAGGGCAAAAACTGCTCGACGACGCCGCCGTACGCATCGTCCGTTCCGCGGCCCCATTTGCCGCGCTGCCCAACGAGATGAGCAAAGATACCGATGTGCTGCACATCACCCGTACCTGGGTCTTTGAATCCGGCAGCAGCGGCTTGAGCACAAAATAAACACCACCACTCACGTACCCTCAGACGATACGGACCCTTATGAACAGTACTATCTGCCTTACCAACCATTTTTTAATCGCCATGCCGCAGCTCCAGGATGCGCACTTTTTTCACAGCGTCACCTACATCTGCGAGCACGATGCCGAAGGTGCGATGGGGGTGATGATCAACCGCCCGCTGGAGATGCAGCTGGCGGAGATTTTTGAACAGCTAAACATCACCAGCAACGCTGCTGAATCCGGAAAAGAGAGGGTTTACTCCGGCGGCCCGGTGCAACCCAACCACGGCTTTGTGCTGCACCGGCCGTGCAAACAGTGGGAGGGCACGACGTTCATCTCCGACGAGATCGCACTCACCGCCTCACTGGATATCCTCGACGATATCGCCCAACACAACGAGCCAAAAGAGCATCTGATCGCGCTCGGCTATGCCGGTTGGGGTGCCGGTCAACTCGAAGATGAGATGGCACAGAACGCCTGGCTCAGTGTACCCGCCGATGCCAGCATCATCTTCGACCTCCCCTTTGACCAGCGCTGGCACGCCGCCGCCTCACTGCTGGGTGTCGATATCAGACTGCTCTCCGACGAGGTCGGGCATGCCTGAAGCAGGCCCATCCAACAGCGGCCAACGCACCCTGCTCGGCTTCGACTTTGGCCTCAAACGCATCGGCGTTGCCGTGGGCCAGGAGCTGACCGGCACCACCCGACCACTCACCACCGTTAACGTCAACAACCAACTGATCGACTGGCCCCATATCGAACGACTGCTCAATGAGTGGCAGCCCGACCTCATCATCGTCGGCCTACCCCTCAACATGGATGGCAGCGAAGCTGAGATAGGCCACCGAGCACGGCGTTTCTCCAACCAGCTGCATGGCCGCTTCAACCGCCCGGTAGAACTAGTAGACGAACGTCTCACCTCCATCGAAGCCGAACAGATCGTCACCGAAGCACGCCGCCACGGCCAGATGAAAAAACAGAAAGCCAAAGAGTCTGTTGATCAAATTGCCGCCGAATTAATCCTCAAAAGCTGGCTGGGCCAATAACCACTAAGCCGTTACAATAGCTCCCTACTTACCGCCGGAGAGCACCATGATACACAGCGTGGATATCGATAAAACCCTGACAACGCTCGCGCTCGAGACCCAGGCCTATCTTCAGCAACGCGGCACCACCGAGCCAGTGATGATCGGCATCCACTCCGGCGGTGTCTGGGTCGCAGAACGGCTGCACGGTTTGATGCAGATCGCCGAGCCACTTGGCCACCTCGACATCTCCTTCTATCGTGACGACTTCAGCCGCATCGGCATGAACCCGCAGGTCAAGCCATCACACATGCCCTTTAATATTGATGACCGCCACATCATCCTGGTGGACGACGTGCTCTACACCGGTCGCACCATCCGCGCCGCGCTCAATGAGATTTTCGATTATGGTCGTCCTGCCAGTGTCACCCTGGTGGCCCTGATCGACCGTGGCGGCCGTGAGCTGCCCATCGAGGCCAACGTGGTGGGCGTCAAGATGGATCTGGCAGCCGACGAGAACGTCAAGCTCCAGGGGCCAACACCACTGACACTGCAATTTGCCGACAAAAACGCCTAACCCCAGACCGAAAACAAGTCAGGTAACAAGACAGGAAATCTCATGCTCCGCACTAACATTCAGCTGGATTCAAACGGGCGGCTGCGCCACTTCCTCACCATCGAAGGACTCAAGCGGCAGATGCTGGTCGACATCCTCGATACCGCCGAGTCGTTTGCCGGTGTTGTCGACCAGCGGGTTAAAAAAGTCCCGTTGCTGCGTGGCAAAACCGTGGTCAACCTCTTCTTCGAGGCCAGCACCCGCACCCGCACCACCTTTGAGCTGGCGGCCAAACGGCTCTCGGCCGATGTGCTCAACCTCAACATCGCCGCCTCCGCTACCAAAAAGGGCGAGACGCTGCTCGACACGCTGCAAAATCTCGAAGCGATGTCCTGCGACATGTTTGTGGTGCGCCACGAAGAGAGCGGCGCTGCCCACTTCATCGCCCGCCATGTGGCGCCGCACATCAGCGTCATCAATGCCGGTGATGGTCGCCACGCCCACCCGACCCAGGCGATGCTCGACATGTTCACCATCCGCCAGGTCAAGGGTGACTTCTACCCACTCAAGGTGGCGATAGTTGGCGACATCCTCCACTCCCGTGTCGCCCGTTCGCAGATCCATGCGCTCACTACGCTGGGTGTCAGCGAGGTGCGGGTCATCGGCCCCAAGACGCTGCTGCCAAAAGAGGTCGAGAGCCTCGGCGTACATGTCTATCACGACCTGGTGAAGGGGCTGGAGGATGTGGATGTGATCATCACACTGCGGCTGCAAAATGAACGTATGCAGGGGGCGATGTTGCCCAGCGAGCATGAATACTTCCAGCTCTACGGCCTCACCGAGGCGACACTGGCGGCCGCCAAACCGGACGCCATGGTGATGCACCCCGGCCCGATCAATCGTGGGGTGGAGATTGAATCAAGCGTTGCCGACGGACCGCAGTCGGTGATCCTGCAACAGGTGACTAACGGCATCGCCGTACGCATGGCAGTAATGTCGATGTGCATGGGCAGCCACGCCAATATCAATCACAGCGAAGGAGGAGCCGCCTGATGCGTATCCTGATTAAAAATGGCCGTGTGATTGACCCTGCCAACAAGCTCGACGCCACTACCAATGTCTATATCGCGGATGGCCGGATTGCTGCGGTTGGCAATACCCTTGCCGGTTTCACTGCCGACCAGGAGATCGACGCCACTCACAAACTGGTCTGCCCCGGCCTCGTTGACCTCTCGGCACGGCTGCGCGAACCGGGCCTGGAGCACAAGGCCACTATCGCCAGCGAGACCCGAGCCGCCGCCCACTCCGGCATCACCAGCCTCGCCTGCCCGCCCGATACCGACCCGGTGATCGACACCCCGGCGGTGATCAAACTGATCCGCCAGCGCACCGAGCGTGCCGGTTACAGTCGCGTGCACTGCATCGGCGCCGCCACCCGTGACCTGGAAGGTGAGCTGCTGAGTGAGATGGGGGCGCTGAAAGAAGCAGGTTGTGTTGGCATCAGCAACGCCATGATCCCGATCAAAAACCCGCTGATCATGAAGCGCATCATGGAGTATGCCGCCACCTTCGACCTGACTGTGTTCCTGTTTGCTGAGGATTCAAGCCTGCGCAACAGCGGCTGCATGCACGAGGGGGCGATCAGCACCCGTCTTGGCCTGCCCGGCATCCCCGAGGCCGCCGAGACCGTGGCCGTGGCGCGCGATCTGGCGCTGATCGCCGATACCGGCGTACGTGCCCACTTCTGCCGCATCTCCACCGCCAAGGCGGCGCAGATGATCGCCCGCGCCCAGTATGACGGGCTAGCCGTGACGGCCGATGTCAGCGCCCACCAGCTCTATCTGACCGACATGGATGTCGGTGAATTTGACAGCCAGTGCCATGTGCGACCACCGCTACGCAGCCAGCGCGACATGCAGGGGCTGCGCGAGGCGGTACGAAAAGGGACCGTCGGCGCTATCTGCTCCGACCATCAACCCCATGAAAACGACGCCAAACTTCGCCCCTTCCGCGAGGCCGCCAGCGGCATCTCAGCACTCGAGACACTGCTACCCCTGACACTGCGTTTAGTAGATGAGTGTCGCATCAGCCTCAGCGACGCCATCGCCCGCGTCACCGCGCAACCGGCAAAGATTCTCGGCATTGAGGCCGGCACGCTGAGTGTTGGCGCGGCTGCCGACCTGATCGTGATCGATCCAGAGCAGTACTGGTCACTGACAAAAGAGACCATGCTCAGCCGCGGCCGCAACACCCCCTTCATCGGCTGGGAGTTAAAAGGGAGAGTGGAACAAACGTTGATCAACGGCATGCTGGTCTATAGCGCCAGCTAAAAAACAGAGCTATTCGTCATCGGTAGTCACCAGAACAGTGGAGTCACCCTCCTGGTCTACCGACACATCAAAATTGATCGGCTGACAACAGACCTGGCAATCCTCAATATAACGCTGCTGCGGCACTGAGCAGTCGATCAGTACATCCAGCGCCTCGCCGCAATAGGGACACTCTATCTGTTTCTCATCAAGTCCACTCATACATCCACTCTGATGTGGTCAAGCAATTTTGGACAGCGCTTTAGGTTTTTTTTCACGCCGCCTCAGATTCCATCCTTACTGGCGGCTTGTAGTCGTTATAACTGTGCGGCCGTACTTGGTTGTAGTGTGATGTCACATATCTCAGCA
>CAMTXZ010000002.1:0-2799 GCA_947085765.1 uncultured Chromatiaceae bacterium
GGCCAGCACGCCTTTTATCGTGGCAGCACGGCGGTGGCGCGGCTCAAGGTCGTGGGTACTGCACTGCTGAGTATTGGTGCAGTGGTGGAGGAGGAGATCCCCAGCCACTACCGCGCCGTGATCTATCAGAATCAATCGGGCGACTGTTATCGCAAGCTGGTGATTCATGGTGGCCGTTTGCAAGGTGCAATTGCCATAGGCGATTGGCCGCAACACCAGCGGGTGCAGGAGGCGGTAGTTCACCATCGCCGCCTCTGGCCGTGGCAGCTGTTGCGCTTCAAACGCACTGGCGAGTTGTGGACGGAGCAGCAGGCCCAGGATGTACGGCAGTGGCCGGCCAACGCCATCGTCTGTAACTGCACCGGTGTGAGCCGGGGTGTGTTGAGTTCCGCTGTTACCGGTGGCTGCACCACGGTTGAGATGCTGGCGCAGTGTACCGGCGCCTCCACCGTCTGTGGCGGTTGCAAGCCACGACTGGCAGAGATGTTGGGCGAGACCGCAGCGCCACAGGTTAGCAAGGGCAGCACTCTGTTGATGGGTGCGTCACTGCTGGCAATGGTGTTGGTGTTGATCACGCTGGCACTCAATCCGATTCCCTTTGCCGCCACCGTGCAACAAGGGTGGCACATCAGCGAACTGTGGAGTGCAACGCTGCCAAAACAGATCAGCGGTTTTACGTTGCTCGGCGTGACGCTGGTGGCGCTGTTGTTGTCGCTGCGCAAACGGATCAAAAAATTTACGTTTGCAGATTTTGGTCACTGGCGTGCAGTGCATGCACTATTAGGAACGCTGTTATTAGCAGTGTTGGTGCTGCACACCGGTCTGCGTATGGGCGACAAGCTCAACTTTCTGCTGATGTTCTGCTTTCTCTCGCTGGCACTGCTGGGTGCAGTGGTCGGAGTGGTTGCTACGCTTGAGCGTAGTGGTGCCAGCGTGGCACTGGGGCGTTGGCGGCGCTACTCCGGCTGGGCACACATTGCCCTATTCTGGCCGCTGCCAGTGCTGCTTGCTCTTCATGTACTTAGCAGTTACTACTTTTAGGTGGCGCAGATGAACTCGAGAAATATCAAATGGTGGATTCTCTGGTTGCTGCTGAGTAGTGCGCTGGGTGGTTATTACGGCTATGCATTTATTGGCGATGATAAAGCGCCATTACTGCCGGGCATCACCAGCCATGGTCACTACCAGATCGAACTGGCCTGCAACAGTTGTCATGGTGACGCCTTTGGCGGTGATGAGGCGTTGCAGGCGGCGTGTGTACGCTGCCACGCAGATGAACTCAAGACGGCGCGTGATTCCCACCCACGCAGCAAATTCACCGACCCACGCAATGCCGACAGTGTGGCGCTACTTGATGCCCGCTACTGCGTCACCTGCCATCGCGAACACAAACCTGAAGTGACTCATGCCATGGGTGTGACGTTGCCGGACGATTTCTGCTTCACCTGTCACCAGGATGTAGCCAAGGAGCGTCCGAGTCATAAAGGCATGGCCTTCGATAGTTGTGCCAGTGCCGGTTGTCACAACTACCACGACAACCAGGCGCTCTATGAAAATTTTCTTGTCAAACATGGCGCGGAGCCAGCGCAGCTAAAAAATCAGGTTGTAGCGCAACGCAATCTGCACCAGTGGTCACTGATGGTTGCACAACGTCCAGTAGTGCCGCTTGAAGCGAGTGATGCCGATGCACCTGCTGACAAACAGCTTAAGCCTGAGGCGTTTCAACACTGGGTCAATTCGGCACATGCCGAAGGCGGGGTTAACTGTTCCGACTGCCATCTGCAAAAGGATAAAAACTGGATCGACAAGCCGGGCGTGAAGGTGTGTGAGGCGTGCCATGGCCAAGAGGTAGAGGGATTTACAAAAGGCAAACATGGCATGCGGCTGGCGCAGGGCATGTCACCCATAACACCAGCCATGGCGCGCCTGCCGATGAAGGGTGACGCAACCCAACGTGGCCTCGACTGCAACAGCTGCCATGGTGCGCACAGTGGTGATATCAAACAGGCGGCAGTCGATTCATGTTTGAGCTGCCATAACGATGAACACAGCAAGAACTATCCAAACTCAGCACACGCCCAGCTCTGGCAACAGGAATTGGCGGGCAAGGGAGCGCCCGGCAGTGGTGTCTCCTGCGCCACTTGTCACCTGCAGCGAGAGACTCAACGGTTGCAAGGTGAGTCGCGTATCGCGGTGCAGCACAACCAGAACCTAAACCTGCGCCCCAACGAAAAGATGGTGCGAGGCGTCTGCATGAGTTGTCACGGTTACGAGTTTTCCATCAACGCCCTTGCCGATAGCGAGCTAATCAAAAACAACTTTTCCGCTGCGCCCGTTGTGGCGATCAAGAGCACCGGCATGGCACTGACGCGTGAGGCGGAAAAAAGCGCCAGAGCAAAATAGATTTTTTGTTGTAAATGGGTTGTTAGTCAAACTGTAGAGGAGATAGTAATGAAGCGTATCAATCAAAAATTTTTGGTCCTGGGCATTGCCGGTGCAGCCCTGTTATCCGGGTGTGGAGAATCGAGTAAACAGCCAGCCGCAATGGCCACAGGCATTTCACCGCAAAAGATGGCCGATGCCCTGCATGCAGTGATGGAGGCGGACCGTGCCGTCTACACAAAACTGGTGATCAACCGCCTAGTGAAGGAGGAAAAAGTGATCAAGGCCAGTGAACATTGGCAGGATGACAAGGCATTGCCACTGCCAGCACAGATGTTCCGTTTTGGCGCTGAACGAGCGGCGGAAAATAATAGTGACTTCAGTTATTCGCTGATCTCATCCTGGCCGATCAATAAA
>CAMTXZ010000003.1:0-35014 GCA_947085765.1 uncultured Chromatiaceae bacterium
CGGTCATGATCTCACCACACGCCTTGGCGCTCACCTCCCAGCAGTTATGACCACTGGCAACCTTGGTCACCAGACGCGAATCGGCGGGTGAACTGAGGTTCACCACCATAATCGCCTGACTGTAGGCAAGATTGACGTCATCAACACGGGCAAAGCTGGGCGACTGACCCGTGGCGTTATGGCAGCTGCCACACTTATCCACCAGATTGCCCCAAAGATTATTCTGAAAGGCGCGCACGTCTGCCGAGCTTGGCGCAGCCCCGGCATAGCTGCTGACGCCCGTTGACTGCACCTGCGGCGTCGCACCGGGCACGGTCTCGGTCGAGACCTTGTCGCAACCACTCAAGCCAATCAACACCGCCAGGAGCAGCAGTGATCGAGCGACAAACTGCTTAATATTGCTGATGATCAGCCCCATCGTCACTCCCCCTTACAGTAGACAGCAGTGTCGGCAAACACCTGCTTGAGGTTGTAACTGCTGCCCTTGAAAGCAGCGGTGATGGTATCGATCTTGGTGCGATCAGCGCTGTTGCCCGGCTCACGGAAACAGACTGCCGCAAATACCTTTTTCACCTGGCAACGGGCAAACGCCTCGCTATTGGCCAGCTCCACTCCCAGTGACTTGGCGCCACTGCCGGAGGCAGGCAGTGAGGAGTGCTGGGCATCCCAGCCGAGCAGTGCATTAGGACCGTGGCGCCAGTAGTTGTCCCAGCGATCATTGGTTGTGATGTAACCCTGCTTGAAGTTGCCGGAGTTGATCAGATTTTTTTTCTTCACCCGTGTACCGGTGTCGGGATCAACAGCACCCACACCGTTATAAGAGAGCTTGCCATTAACAGCCTCAGGGTCGGCATCGTGATCATATTCGTAATCATAATAAGCAAATGCTTGGGTCATCGGATCCATGCCCGCATGACAACCGACGCAGGCGTTGAGGAAGATGCGACTATCACCACCGGGGCTGCGTGATACATCCTGCCGCACACGATCGGGCGAACGGGTTACATCCTTGATCTGTTCCAGGTCGTTACAGAGATGGTTCATCAGGGTAAAACGGAACATGGCGCGGTTGGTGCCATCGATAAAAAAGGCTTTGGCAGCCGCACGGCTGGTGATCACACCGGCAGTGGCGGCCGTGGGTAACGTCGTAACCGCAGACTGCGTTGTCTTGACCAGGCCACTCTTGAGATCGATACCACGCTCCTCCAGCGCCTCATAGTGTCCATTATTATTGTTCGAGTAGGACGGCAGCGCCAGACTGTTTTTGCCTACATAAAGGATGTCGTCATAGAGGATGCGACGAAAGTCGAGCCCGTCACGTACCACACCAATCACTGTGGCGGTGTAGTCGTTAAGCGGCGCAAACACCGTTTGTTCCTCGTTGGTCCATGGTGTAACAAAGTTTTTCAGCGTGACATTATAAAAGGCTGGATTGTCGAGCGCTTTTTGGGCCGCCTGGTTGTAATCACCCGCAGCAATAAGCGTCGCCATCGCATCCAGCGTTGCCGCATCAGCGGGCACACCCGCGATGCGATCATGCATACGTTTGGCCTGTTCACGTGGCCCCGCTTCAACCAGCGTAGCTGACAGCAGCAAACAACCGAACAGACACGTATGCACAAACAGCCCCAACACTTTTTTACAACACGGCAATGACATTTTCATAACAACCATTTCAATGCAACTCCCAGGGCCGCGTATTCTATAACAGCAATGATGGAGAGAAACGACTATTCACCATGCCCTTGCTGCCACCCACCCAGATTAACCACTGATTTAACCCTGACTATCGCTTGAATAATCACTGCATCTATGTTTTAGCATTTCAGTAACGGATCTTTTGTGAGCCACAACCAGTTCAAAACCGTTTTTATTTTTACCACCACTACTGGCAATACTTTATAATAACTTTTAAGAAAAAATCAGTGTCTCTGTTCTGCGACACCCCAGAGTTGAAGTTATGCATGTAATTAAAAATCACACTACACACTGGATTCGCAACACTATTACGCTATTGGCCATGGCACTTTTTCTCAGCGGCTGTTTTTCAGAAACGCAGACCAGCGATCCGGTTGTTGTCGATTTCCCCGTCGCCTATATCAAACGCCCCATTCCACTTAACAACCAGAATCAGCCGCTCAATATCGACATACGGCAACTCGATGGTTTTCATGTCGGTGCTGATCTCTATCTTAAGGATCGTTCTACGGCGGGTGCGCAGGAACGAAATATCACATCAACATTCACCCAGGGCATGGGCGATGTTAAAGATGTTGAGGTCTCATACGATGGTGGAACACTGCTGTTTAGCATGCGCGCACCGGAGATCGAAGATGCCGATGAGGACGAACAGCCAACCTGGAATATCTGGCAATACAACATTGCACAAAACAGTCTGCGCCGCGTCATTGGTTCAGATATCACTGCCGAGGCCGGAGAAGATATCGCGCCGCACTATCTGCCCGATGGCCGCATCATCTACTCCTCAACACGCCAGCGCCAGAGTGGCGCCATTCTGCTTGATGAGGGGAAACCAAAGTTTACCGCAGAAGATGAAGGCCGCAACGGCCCCGCCTTCTCACTGCATGTGATGAACAGTGATGGCAGCGACATCCATCAGGTCTCGTTTAATCAGAGCCATGACTTTGATGCCAGTGTGCTTGCCTCCGGTGAAGTAGTTTTTAGCCGTTGGGACAACATGGGCAGCAGCGATGTTATCAACCTCTATAAGATGCACCCCGACGGCACCAATCTACAAATACTCTACGGCGGCCACAGCCATAACAGCGATACCAATACTATCGCTGTTCAATTCATCGCGCCGCGTGAACTGCCCGATGGCCGCCTCGTCACCACCCTGCTGCCGTTCCGTGGCAGCAACGGCGGCGGCGCACTGGTTGCCATCAATGTAAAAAATTATGGTGATAATTATCGTGCACTCAATAATGTTCAGGCGCTCTCTGCAACAGCGGCGCAGACTCCACTTGTGCAGGGCGAGATAGATGCTACCAACACTGTTTCACCTGCCGGCCTCTACCGTAGCGCCTACCCACTCTGGGATGGCACTGGACGATTGTTGGTGAGTTGGAGTCCCTGCCGCCTGATGAGTGGCAAGAGCATCGTCACCTGCAATAAAAAACTGTTGGCACAAACAGATGTGGTTGCAGCACCACCGCTCTACAGCATCTACATCTATGATCCAGACAAACAGACTCATGCGCCATTAGTAGTTCCGGTAGAAGGGACCATCGTGACAGAGGCGGTGATCGCCCAGGCGCGGCCACTGCCCGATGTGATTCTCGACAACCAGATCGGCAACAGCTTCACTCAAACACTGGTCAGTGAAAATAGCGCCATCCTCCACATCCGCAGCGTCTACGACTTTGATGGCAACGACAGCGCCACCCCTAACATACAGACCCTTGCCGACCCGGCATTGACCACTGCCGATAATCGCCCAGCCCGTTTTCTGCGTATCAGCAAAGGGGTGCCGCTGCCCAATCGCCAGCTACTGCAAATTCCCAATAGCGCCTTTGGTTTAGTTGGCCAATCGATGCGTGAGATCATCGGCTACGCGGCCATCGAACCTGATGGCTCAGTGATGGTGAAGGTTCCGGCCAATGTACCACTGACCATCGACGTGTTGGATAAAAATGGCCGCAGCATCAGCGCACGTCATCAAAACTGGTTACAGCTGCGCCCCGGCGAGAGCAAAAGTTGCAACGGCTGTCACACTCACAGCAGCGGCACGCCTCATGGCCGCAACGATGTACCCGCTGCGGTAAACGGTGGCGCCATCACCAGCGGTCTGCCATTTGCCAATACCGATGCCAGCCTGATTGCCGAGATGGGTGAGACCATGGCTCAGACTCGCGCCCGTATCAGCTGCGCCAGTAACTGTGCCGCCCTTATACCAAGTGTGGATCTGATCTTTGACGATCTTTGGACCAACCCCAACATACGTGCCAAGGATGCCAGTTTTGTCTACCGCTATACCGATCTCACCACCGCCATACCGGTCAGCAGCAGCTGCATCAATAATTGGAATGCGCTCTGCCGCACCATCATCAACTACGAAACACATATCCACCCGCTTTGGAGCAAAGACCGCGCCGCCAATAGCTGCGCCAACTGTCATAGCAGCGTCGATAGCAACGCCATGCCACGGGTACCCGCCGCCCAGCTTGATCTCAGCGACGGTGCCAGCAGTGACGTGCCCACCAATTTCAATAGCTATCGCGAACTGCTCTTTGCCGACAATGAAGTGGAGCTGGATGTGGTCAACAACATCTTGCAGGATCGGCTGGTGCAGGACACCGACAACAACGGCAACCCGCGCTTTGAGAGCGATGCCAATGGCAATCAGATTCTCGACAGCAACGGCCAACCGATTCCCATCATGATTGCGGTGCCTGCCAACGGCCCGGCGCTGTCGGCCAACGGCGCCAATGGCAGCAGCTTCTTCAGCAAGTTTGATAGCGGCGGCAGCCATGTCGGCCGACTCAGCGCTGCCGAGTTGCGCCTGATTGCTGAATGGATCGACACCGGTGGCCAGTATTACAACAACCCCTTTGATGTGCCGCAATAAGATGCCGGCTATTCTGCTAACACTCCTGCTGCTGTTATTCACCGCCACAGCAACAGCGGCTGATGAGTATCGCCAAGCCAAAATCGCCGATCCCTTTATTGAACTGCACAGCGGCCCTGGCCGTGGCTTTCCAATCTTCTATGTTGCAGAGCGTGACCAGTGGATCAAGATCATCAAACGCAAGACCGACTGGTTCAAGGTTGAGATCAAAAACGGTACGCAGGGTTGGGTCCATTACGATCAGCTGTTATTAACCCTGACACCCGCAGGCGAACGTACCCAGATCAACGACCCCAGCGGCGCAGATTTTCTGCACCGCCGTACCGAGGCCGGTGTGCTCGGCGGTAAATTCAGTGGCTCGGAGGTGATCACCCTTTATGGTGGCTACGCCTTCACGCGTAATATTTCGACCGAGGTGGCACTGTCACAAGCGCTCGGCACTGTCTCCAGTAAACAGTTCATCAATCTACGGTTAATCCATCAACCCATTCCCGAGTGGCGCCTATCACCCTTCTTTGCCATGGGTGTGGGCAATCTCAGAAGTCAGGCCAGCGCCACCCAGGCACAGGCGCAGGATCGCAGTGACAGTGTGGCCCACGTTGGTATTGGTCTGCGCAGCTACCTGACGCGTAACTTCATGTTGCGTGCCGAATATAATCGATACGTCGTCTTCTCCAGCGACGACTACAACGAGGATCTAAGAGAATGGAAAGTCGGTCTCGCCTTTTTCTATTGATCAGCAGCTCTCTGCTCTGCACACTACCTTTGCTGTTTTGGCCAAGTGGTGCAGCGGCAGCCGCGAGTGATGACAACGAACCACTGATCCAACCACAAATTAAACCGCAGCCGGTCAAACCGGCCAGGATTGACAGCGAAAATTTTGAGTTTGGCATCTTTACCGGTCTGCTGAGTGTCGAGGATTTTGGCAGCAACGCCGTCAGCGGTGTACGTCTTGCCTATCACGCCAGCGAAGATATTTTTGTTGAAGTGGCCTACGGCAGGAGCACCACGCAACAGACCAGCTATGAACGGCTGCTCGGCTCAGTCACACTGCTCACCGAAGAACAGCGGCAACTCAGCTACTACAACCTCGCGCTGGGTTTTAACCTGCTGCCGGGTGAAGCCTTTGTTGGCAGCGGCCACGCCTTTCATACCGATCTCTATCTGATTGGTGGCATTGGCAGCACCAGGTTTGCCGACGATGACCGCCGCACACTCAACTTCGGTTTTGGTTATCGTGCGATTATGAATGACTGGCTGGCGCTGCATCTCGATGCCCGCGACCATATTTTTGATATCGACCTGCTCGGCACACAGAAGACCAGCCACAACCTGGAGTTCCACACCGGGCTCACGCTCTTTTTCTAACGGGAGAACCACATGTTAATCAAACGTACCTTGATACTCGCCTGGCTCTGCTGCGCCGCCCTTGGCTTTAGCAGCAACGCCACTGCCGCCGTTGATGCCAGTAAAATTCCGGCGCCAGACTTCACCCTCAAGAGCAACAGTGGCAAAAACATAAAGCTCAGCGAGCTACGGGGTCAGGTGGTGATAGTCAACTTCTGGGCCTCATGGTGCAGCCCCTGTCTTCAAGAGATGCCATTGCTGGAACAGCTCTACAAAAAATATCAACCGCTTGGTTTTACCCTGCTCGGCGTGGATGTCGAGGAGGATAGCAGCGCGGCCATCAAGTGGCTCAAGGAGGTGAAGGTGAGTTTCCCAATCCTCTTTGATAATGAAAATATAGTCACCGAGCGCTATCACGTCAGCGCCATGCCCACCACCGTCATCATCGACCGTGATGGCAATATACGTTACATCCATCTTGGTTATACACCGGGTATTGAGAAGACCTATCAACAACAGGTTCGCGCCCTGTTGAAAGAGTAATAACAGTAATGATCAGAACCACACCATTGATAATCGGCCTGCTACTGACAGCCAGCGGCTGCACGCTGCAACCGTGGGTAAAACCCTACGAGCGCGCCAGGCTCGCCGATCCGATCATGAGCTTTGATCGCAATCCAATCTCATCAAGCTATCTCAACCACGTCTATGAGGCGCGCGAAGGGGCACGTGGCGCCGATGGCGGCCAAGGGGGCGGTTGTGGTTGTAACTAAGAAGGCACTGATTAAATTCCCCGTTCGTGGTGAGCCTGTCGAACCATGAACAAAAAATCAGCCAGTTTAATAAATTTCATCACCAGCCAATCGGGCCAGGGGCGTATCCGCCTCATTTGGATCATCGCCGGCATCACCACCATGATTGCCGCACTGCCACTGACGGCCGCCGTATTACCAGCGGAGCGTTTCGATGCGCTGTTCCACTACTACAACGGCGGCGGCATCACCGTGCAAGGTCCGGCGCTGCAAGCCAGCAAACAGGTTGGCAGTAATACGCTGTTCTCCGCCAAATATTATGTCGACTCGATCAGCAGCGCCTCCATCGATGTTGTCACCTCTGCCAGCAAATATAGTGAAAAACGCGAAGAGCAATCCATCAGCGCCACCTATCTGCGCGACAAGAGCACACTCAGCTTGAGTTACAGCAACAGCGAAGAGAATGATTTTGTCGCCAAGAGCACCCACTTCAACATCAGCCAGGATATGTATGGCGACCTCACCACCCTCTACATGGGTTACTCAAAGGGATGGGACAACATCTACAAAACACTCAAGACGGCTGGCAATACCAACCGCGACCCCGCCTTTGCAGAAGATGCCGATCGCCAAAAATTCCGCCTCGGCATCAGCCAGATCATCAGCAAAGATCTGGTCACTAATCTCAATTACGAACTGATCACCGACAAAGGGTATCTCAACAACCCCTACCGCACCGTGCGTTTCACTGATGGTTCAACACTGGGCGAGATCTATCCCAACACCCACTCCAGCAACGCCATCTCCCTGAGCGCCAACTACCACCTGCCCTATCGCGCCGCGCTGCACGGCAGTTACCGTTTCTATGCCGACAGCTGGGGCATCAACGCCAATACCTTCGACATCGGTTACACCCACCCCTACCGCGACAGCTGGATCATCGGCGGCCATTATCGCCACTACTCACAAAACCACGCCAACTTCTATCAAGACCTGTTCGATCCGTTTGCACCACAAAACTATATGGCCCGCGATAAAGAGTTAAGCAGCTTTAACAGCCAGACCTTCGGCCTGAACCTCAGCTACAATTTTATTCAACAGGGGTGGCGCATGCTCGACAAAGGCACACTCAACCTAAGCATCGACCACATGCGTTATGACTACGACAACTTCAGCGACCTGCGCAGCGCCACACCCAGCCGCTATGGTTTCTCGGCCAATGTGGTGCAGGTTTATATGTCGTTGTGGTATTAGTGGCTGGCGGCTCTGCTGAATTTGCAATCAGTGTGTAGGGTGCGCCGTGCGCACCAGACAGCGATGAAAATAACTCTGGTGCGCACAGCGCACCCTACCTTGGCTTCGTAGTAAAAAATTGATCCATAATAAAATTACTTACTCTTACCTTCTCAGTTACAAAAACCACACATCACTCCTCCTGCACCTGTCCCACCCGCCCATGCGCTACCAGCTCTTCGCTAAAGCCAAACTCGCTCATGTCACGGATACGCTGCGGATAGAGCAGACCATCAAGATGGTCGCACTCGTGTTGCACGACACGCGCGTGAAAACCTTTCACCTCACGTTCGAACGGTGTGCCGCTGGCGTCGAAACCACGATAACGAATATGTTGATGGCGCGGCACTTGGCCACGCATACCCGGAACACTGAGACACCCTTCCCAACCCAGCTGCTCTTCGCTGGAAAGCACTTCGATCTCGGGGTTGATTAAGATGGTGCTGGGTACTGGTTCTACGTTTGGATAACGCGGATTGTTTTCAATACTGAAGATCACTACACGCAACATTTCGCCGATCTGTGGCGCGGCCAGTCCAGCACCGTTGCGGGCGGCCATGGTATCAAACATGTCATCTATCAAGGCATCCAGTGCGGCGGTATTAAACTCTAATACTGGCAGTGCACGTTGCAGCAGTAGCGGATGGCCCATACGTAATACTTCTCTAACCGCCATTTTTTACTCCTGTGATCTGTTAACTGAAAATATCGTGATTCCTATAAACGGCGCCATCAATACTATTATCTGGCATCGATCAATCCGTTGCGGATGGCGGCGCAAACGCTGCTATTGGCTCCTCTTCATCGGCCCCGTCCATCTCCAGCAGCTCCGCATCATCGCCCTTCAGCAGCGCCTCCGGCATCTTCTTTTTGGCCTTGGCACCGAGTTTTTGCAACTGTTGGGTACGAGTGACAAGATTGCCACGCCCATCCATCAAGCGGCTCTTGGCGGTCTGAAACGAGGTTTGAGCCTTGCTGAGTTTATCTTCGACATCAAGCAGCGATTCACCAAAACGGACAAACTGATCATAAAGTCCCCCGGCCTTTTCCGCGATCTCCAGTGCGTTTTTGTTCTGATACTCGTAACGCCAAATGTTGTGTACGGTGCGCAGTGTCGCTAGCAAGGTGGTGGGGCTGACAACAATAATATTTTTATCAAACGCCTCACGGAAGAGCGACTGATCATTCTCCACTGCCGTGATAAAGGCGGCCTCAATCGGCACAAACAGCAACACAAAATCGAGTGAGTTGATGCCGGGCAGATCCTCGTAATTTTTAACACTCAGCCCCTTGATGTGGTTGCGCAACGAGGCGACATGTTCACGCAGAGCCAACTGCCGTTCAACCTCATCATCGCTGGAGCAGTAACGTTCATAACCGGTCAGAGACACCTTGGAGTCGATGACGATGTCCTTGCCCTCCGGCAAATGCACAATCACATCGGGGCGCAGCCGTTTACCTTCATCCGTGGTAAAACTACCCTGGGTATCGTACTCACGCCCCTTGTGCAGACCGGACTCCTCCAATACCCGTTCCAGAATCACCTCGCCCCACGCCCCCTGGGTCTTGCTCTGCCCCTTGAGTGCGTTGGTAAGATTGATGGCGTCGCTGCTGATCTGCTGATTCAGGCTCTTAAGACTGTTGATCTCATGGAACAGCGACATGCGATCCTTGGATTCCTTTTCATACACGTCTTCGACCTTGCGGCGAAAATCGCCCAGCTGATCACGCAGAGGATTGAGCACCTGTTCCAGATTGAGTCTGTTCTGATCGGTAAATTTTTTGCTCTTCTCTTCAAGGATTTTATTGGCAAGGTTCTGAAACTCAGTGGTGAGTTGCGCCCGGGCATCGCTCAATACCGCCAACTTTTCACCCGACTGTTTACGCTCCTCACTGAGCTGTGTTTCAAGCCGGGCGATGCTGGAGCTCTGTTCACTGCCCTGCTGCTGCAATGTATGGAACGCCGCCTTCAGTGCATCAAACTCAACAAGCTGACGAGCAAGCTGCTCATCACGCCCCTGCAACTGCGCCGCAAGTGCCGCCTGCCGGGTCTCGCTACGCCCCCTTAACCAGAGCGCCACAACAACAGCACCAAACACAATACCCAGCAGCAGATAGAGCAGCGGTAATAAAAGATCCATCATCCTCATCCCAAAAATTTGAACCTGCCGATGATGGCAGGCTGTTATAAATGTAGGGGGGGTTAGACGTTTTTTGTCGTAACCCACCAAGCGTGCTGCGAAGCACACAATATGTTTTTTGGCTTAAGTTAAACGCCATTTGCACCTGTCACTGGTCACAGGTTGTTATAATGGCAGCAGTTTACTACATTGATCACCACGATAATGGCAAAGGAAACCGGACTGCAATGGATAAACTCCACCACGAATTTCCCCACCTCAACGAACTGATCTACCTCAACCACGCCGCCGTCGCCCCCTGGCCACGCCGCAGCTGCGAAGCCGCCGCCCGCTTTGCCGATGAGAACATGCGGCTCGGTTCCAAACACTATCCCAAATGGCTGTTGGTGGAACAGCGACTCAAACGCAATCTGGCGCAACTGATCAACGCCCGCGCTGCTGATGACATTGCGCTGGTGAAAAACACCTCCGAGGCACTCTCGTTTGTTGCCTACGGCCTGCAATGGAACTCCGGCGACAACATCATCAGCAGCAATCAGGAGTTCCCCTCCAACCGCATCGTCTGGGAGTCACTCGGGCGTCATGGCGTTGAGTTTCGCGAGGCCGACTTGAGCGCCGGACCAACACCGGAAGATGCACTGCTGGCGCTGGTCGATCCGCGTACCCGCCTTATCACCATCAGCTCGATCCAATACGCCAGCGGCCTGCGTATGGACCTGGAACGCATCGGCACCTTCTGTCGCCAGAACAACATCCTCTTCTGTGTCGATGCGATTCAGAGCATCGGCGCCTTGCAGTTTGATGTGCAGAAAATTCAGGCCGACTTTGTCATGGCCGACGGCCACAAGTGGCTGTTGGGACCAGAGGGGCTGGGACTCTTCTACTGCCGTTCTGAAATCCGCGACCAACTGCAACTGACCCAGTACGGCTGGCATATGGTCGATCCGCTCGGCGACTACACCACCCGCCACTGGCAGGTTGCCGCTACCGCACGACGTTTTGAATGCGGCAGCCCCAACATGATCGGCATTCATGCCCTGGAGGCAAGCACAGCACTGTTATTGGAGTACGGTATGAAGCATGTCGAAGAACAGCTGCTTGGCAACAGCCGCTATCTGTTTGAGCAATTGAATAAAACCGGAAAGGTAGAACTGCTAAACAATCAGGATGAAGGACGCTACGGCGGCATTGTCACATTCAAACCCCTGCAGGGTGATCTTGATATGTTATTCAAGCACCTGACACAGAACAACATCTTCTGCGCCCAGCGTGGTGGTGGAATTCGTTTCTCACCGCACTTTTATACACAGCATGTACAACTGGATGAGGCGGCACAAAGGATCAAAAAATTTTTGAATGAACATGAAACCAAGAATAGCTATGTCGACATGGATAATTACAACGCCATGTAAACAGGTAGCATGAATGAAACATCATGGAATCCGAAGCAAACACCTTCGGAATTTATTATTTTCCATCCAAGCTACCTTGCTTATCTCCAACCTCTTTTAATAGATCAGGTAAAAACAAGCTTATTGTTGCCAGGGTCTTTCTCTACGAGAAGTCCATTTCAACGAATTACTTAAAACGAACGTTATCAATAATGGCATTTGTATCATATATGCCATCCCCTCGGTCACGAACACGGAGCTTGAATGTGGCTCCACCCAGTGGCACGGGCACGGTGATATTAATAGGTTTCCATCCTGTCCATCCAACCGTACTATCACCACCGGGGAAGTCAATACCGCCTATGAGAGAGAAAGATGAACCATCCACTGTTTCTATTACAAGTTGTTTGGTTCCATTCGGGGTTATCAATTCGATGACAATGTCATCGTTGAACCCCCGGTCAACCCACTCCGGATATTCTTCTGTGATCATTGCGTAGTTGAATTGAATCGGAACGCTCGTGACACCCGATTGCACCGTGAACTCTTGGTAAAGCTCCGACTGGCTAACAGTTGCATCCGGTCCGCTCGAAGCCATTCCCATCTTCTTGCCGGCAGTGGGTGAGATGGGACCGAGGTTGGCCAGTGCACTCGCCGTTCCGCTGGTCTTCCAACCTGAAAGGTCATGTTCAAAGCTGCCGTTGAATACCGCCTCGAAAGCATCGACCCGAGGACCAATTTGTAAACCTGCTAATGGAACTCCGGTTTTAATCAAACGGTCGCTGACTTGCCCTGCCGTCCACGTTGGATAACGTTGCCATACTAGAGCAGCTACTCCGGATACCAGCGGTGCAGCCATTGATGTGCCGCTCTTGTTTCCATATGACGCGCCAGGAATAGTGGAGTAAATGTTTTCGCCAGGAGCCGCTATATCTACATGAGCACCATAGTTGCTACTCCCTGCCCTGCCATCGGTTGAAGTTGTATTTCCAACACACAGTACGCCAGAATATCCACAGGGATACACTACCTGTTGCTTACCTCCATTGCCTGCTGCAGCTACAACCAAACGATTGAGAGAGATCGCATTGGCAATGGAGTTAGAAAGATCGGTGGGGCTTGTGGCAAATTCCAAACTAAGATTCAATATCTTGGCACCTTTGGCAACCGCATAATCAATTCCTTTAGCTGCGTTGGACGAGAAAACTGAGTTATTGTTATCTAGTGCTTTTATTGCAAGAATGTTACTATTCCACGACATTCCAGCGATGCCTTTACCATTATTGCCCGAGGCCGCAGCAATCCCCGCGACATGAGTACCATGCCCGTTATCATCCATGGGATCATTGTCGTTATTAACAAAATCTTTCCCTTTAATAACCCGTCCGACAAGATCCTCATGATTATAATCCACGCCAGCATCTATCACAGCAATCAACGATCCTCCCCTGGCCATGACCCATGCTTCGTCAGCCCTGACTTTATTAATCGACCACTGCTGTGATACCCCTGGATCATTAGGTGAAACAGCAGCCCCACTTCCCAAAAAATTCGGAGACGCGGAGCTTACCAATGAACTTTTCTTTAATGTAGCTACAGCCGATAACACGCCTTGCATACCATTGCATGGAATCTTAACTTGGTAAGTTCGACTCAAAGGCAAAAACCCGACGATGTCTCCATTTATAGAATTTACTAAAGATTCAATATTTGTAATTGACACACCTTCTTTAAATGCAACCATCACTTGGTCACAAACGAATTTTTGGCCTGATGCTACGTCCTCTACCAAGTTAAGTGGGTTGGGGCTGATGAAGCCAATTGCATATGGGACAATAGGAAGTTCAAATACTTTTGACCGAACGGTCGATAAATCATCAAAAAACGCCGTTGCGCGAAAATAACGTATCGCTGGCTGTGTCCCCGGACTTAATACGCTAGACCGTCCATAGTTCTGGTCACCTGGAGAAAGGTCTGGGTCGCTTCCATCGTCATTCATATTACCAAGCTCGGCAATTTTTTTCCCGAGCGCATCGACCTCATCAAGAACAATGAATTTGGGTATTTTCTCGCCACCATAATATTCAGAGGAAAACTCCATCACCTCAGGAGCCGCACCCATTTGTAAACCACCTGGCCAGGCTGTCAATGAAAGCTTTCCTTTACCAGAGCCATCGATCACGTGCACCAGAATCTTCGCGGTCTGCTGGATACCGCCATTGAGGTTAAGGGTGCCGGTCAGAGTCACTTCGTAGTCCC
The DNA here is from genome assembly GCA_947085765.1 of uncultured Chromatiaceae bacterium. Taxonomy (GTDB): domain Bacteria; phylum Pseudomonadota; class Gammaproteobacteria; order Tenderiales; family Tenderiaceae; genus JAKFXL01. Next base: position 13,772 of record CAMTXZ010000003.1, read on the forward strand.
CGACCTGATTACCTGTAAAGGTGTTTTGCACCAGGAAGGTTTTATTGGTGGCATTGGTCGACCAGCCTCCCGGATAATCTGATACCAACCCTAAGCCCGACGGTGGATTGATGCTCTCAAGCGCCGTCAGGTTTACTTGGGCGCCCCCCTGGTTGAAGATTTCCAGTGAGAAAGCCGTGCTGGCGGATTGGCCTTGAGGGATGGTCATCTCGGATTGTCCGGCCGATATCTGCAAGCTATTTCCCGCCACGATATCGACGAAAATAGGGGCGGATTGATCCCGTTGAGCCACGCCTTTATATGCCGCCGAAACTTGATAGCCTAATTGGGCAACACTCACCTCATTCAAACTTACCTGAAGCGTAAATTTATTATCATTAGCCAGTGCATCACCTAACAGTCCATCATCACGCAAGGGGCCAACCACCTTCCAACCGGCAGGTGTATGGCGAAGTAGATTTACACTCTGCTTGATCAAATTTGGATTCTGGGTAATTTCTACTACAAAATTAACTTGTGTAGGCGTATTGATAAACACGGAACTCGGTTGTGCTTGGAAAAGGGTAAAACCTGCATAACACTGTTGCTGAGTAAAGAACAGTGATGCCAATAGAACCAGAATAAATTTTATATTAAATACCTCCATGATATTCTCCTTTATCAATCAACATAACCAACCAGAATCAACAATAACGCCAATAAAATAAAATGTTATCGTGGGTCTGAACGAATACGAAAAAATTTCAACACCCACATTCCAATCGCTCCGATTATAAAAAGAAAGATTATTTCGGGTTCCGGAATAGAGTTGATGTCATAAGAAAAATCATCAAGCGTAAAACCACTACTCGAGGTAACCTGTAACATAGCAATTCCCTGACCACCCAATGTAATCAGCTCATTTCCACCCAAGTTTCCAGCCCCTGCTGATTGAGCACTCGCCAATAGACCGCCATTTGCATCATAGATGGACAATGTTAGAGAGTCGGCATAACTGAAATAGCCACTTACCGTATCCATTAGATCAACAAACGTGATTTCCAATAGCCCCGTCAAGGCAGCCGCCACGTTATCACCCGATTTTGGTGGAAAATCGAATTCGTTAAGCGATACACCGGCAGTTAAAGCTGTAGCGCCGTTAAAAAACAAACCAGAAATCTCATTGCTCAGTGACAAGTTATCGGGCAATCCTTCAAAAGTAACGAGTGTTGCCCAGGCAGGAACATTAATAAAAAGTGAAACAAACATAAAAGCAGCTAGCAAAACTGATCGGCATGAACGACACATGGAATCCTCCTGACGTGTAGTTTATAAATTATCGTATGAAAATAACCCAGTCTCGTTGTAAGCAATATTTACGCCAACTAAAAAACATCATAAAACGACAAATATCGCGCCGCATACTGTACATTTTTTAGAGCTGATCTATAGTCAGTTGTGCTCAATTGATAACGATATTGATATTTATCACCAATAGGATTTGGCAAATGCACAGACTAGAGATCACTAACCCTGACATCCTTCAGACAGCTGTCAAAGAAGAGAGCGGCCGCTCTCATGAATCACGCCTGCTGCACCGTTTGCATTGTGTGCAACTGGTGGGCCGGGGGAATAGTTGTTATCAAGTGGCAGAATGGTTTTCTGAGCACCCACGCACTGTGGAACGTTGGGTTGGATACTTTAATGCATTTGGTATTAAGGGACTGAGAGATGAACAGAAAACAGGACGAACGACCAAAATTCGTGATGATCAGCTTATTCAGCTAACCGATGATGTTGCTAATAATCCGTCCGTATTCGGGTATGGCCAGAAGAGCTGGGACGGAAACCTGCTGAGCAATCACCTTGCATGTTGCTACAATATTGTGCTGAGTGTGCGGCAATGTCAGCGGTTGTTACAACAGTTGCCGCACTACTCCCATGCCACGACTGATTAGCTTTGCATACGACACACTTTTGTCGTTGAGTCAGGGGTGGCCACTAAAAACCACACTGGTAAATGGCTTATTCTCTAATATGTAATATTTTTCGACAGGCTCAACGCTGTTCAAAAAAACATACTTACTAATAAGTCGGCAATAAACAATACTAACTGTTATTGAAATGCGATAATGCATCCATGGAATATGATGCAAGACAATTACCGACACAAGAACAAGCGCTGCTGCGTCGTCTGGCAGTTCAACGAGTCTTTAATAGTGAGTCACCTAGTACAGTGACGCAAAGTTATGGGCTGGGCGAGAAGACGATTTTCAAATGGTTGAAAATTGGAAAGGAACAAGGTCTTGATGCCTTGGCTCCCAAGCCCAGACCTGGCCGGGGAAGGACATTAAGCGACTTTGTGGCTGAAGAAGTAAAGCGTTGGATACTCAGTGGTGATCCTCGCCAATATGGTTTTGATTTTGGTTTATGGACACGGCAAATCGTATCCGACTTAATCAAGGAGCGGTTTAACATTGAACTTGGCCTGACGGCAGTGGGTGATTTGCTTCATCGTGTTGGGCTGACACCCCAGAAACCAATGCGCCGAGCCTATGAAAGAGATGATGCTGACCATCAATCACAATATTTTTTGATCAACTCTTGTGCATCAGTGATTTTGACTTCGCGCTCATCGTCAGAGAGCCGCTTTAGAGTGCCATCTGTATCCTTGATGGTGATGCGCGGTGATGATTCAAGATCGGCGAGACGTTGTTGTACCGTTTCGCAGTTCTGCTGGCGTACCCTGGCCGCCTCTTCTTTGTATTTCTGTTCTTGTAACGCCCGCTCTAGATCTGCTTTTTTCGCATCACTCTGTGGCTGATCCTTCGGCTGCGCTGCGGGCGGGGTGGCTGCCGGGGCGTAGCTTGGTTTGATCGTTTCATACTTGCTACTGGCGGGCGGTTGCTCTGAGTAGTGCTGCACACCCTGCTTGTCAGTCCATTTATAGATCTCTGCCTGCACCGCACCACCCGCCACTATGAGCAACAGTGCTACTGCTGAAACTTTTAGCTTCATAACGTAACTGGAATGAAATATTGAATTGATGCGACATATTATATTCATGGTTGTGCTCCGCTGCTTCACCGAACGTATTACAGGAAGAGTAATCTATTATTTTTCTTTATTAAGTGAACACTTCTGCTTGAAGGTTATTTTACATTTGGTTTGAAGAGCCTGAAAAAATTCTCTGTGGTCACTTGCGCTATTCGCTCCAAAGAGTCACCACGCAACTGCGCAATATATTCGGCGACATGGCGGGTATAACCGGGTTGGTTGCTTTTGCCACGATGGGGCATAGGGGTGAGATAGGGTGAGTCGGTCTCCACCAGCATCCACTCCAATGGCACCTTCTGCGCCACCTCTTGCAACTCAATGGCGGATTTAAACGTGACAATACCGGAGAAGGAGATATAAAAATTCAGCGCTATGGCGCGCTGGGCGCTCTCCCAGTCATCGACAAAACAGTGCATCACACCACCTACCGTGTCGGCCCCCTCCTCTTCCAATATATTCAGGGTGTCGGGTTGGGCATCGCGGCTATGCACAATCAGCGGTTTGCCGGTGGCCTTAGCAGCGGCGATGTGACGGCGGAGACGGTCACGCTGCCACTCCAGATCATCTTTGCAATGAAAATAGTCCAGACCGGTCTCACCGATGGCGATCACCTTGGGATGGGCCGCCAGCTTGATCAGCTCCTCGACACTTGGATCATGCCCATCCTGTTCGGTAGGATGAACGCCAACAGAGGCGTAAACGTGATCGGCCTTCTCCACCAGCGCCATCATGCCGGGCCACAACTCCATATTGATAGAGACACAGAGCATATGGTTGACACCCAGCTGGCGCGCCTGGGCGTAGACCTGCTCGATATCAATGCCCAGTTTTTCATGGTCCAGGCGATCGAGGTGACAGTGGGAGTCGACAAGTTGAATCATAGTGGTTTTGTTTTTTCAGTTGCTAGCATAAGAGTAGGAGTCAGGCTGGATCACATGGTGTGGGTTGGACGATCTGATTTCATGGCGCCACCCAGGTAACTTTCGATTTTCTTGCGGGCATTACCGCCATCCTGGTCCGCCGCAAATTGTACCCCGATACCAGCAACACGATTGCCCTGCGCCCCTTTGGGTGTGACCCAGATCACGGTGCCCACCACCGGTAGCTTCTCGGTCTCTTCCATCAGCTTGAGCAGCAAAAAGACCTCATCACCAAGTTTGTACTCTTTATTGGTAGGGATAAAGAGGCCGCCATTTTTCACAAACGGCATATAGGCGGCATAGAGCGCCCCCTTGTCCTTGATGGTGAGCGACAGAATCCCCTGGCTACGAACCTGTGCTGGCGGAATGGCTTGGTCTTCAGACATGATTTTGCTAGTTCCTTAAAGCCGCTGTACAAACAGCTTCTGCCACTGGATCAACAGTGCTTCCAGCACCAGGGTGGCGTTAAAGTTGCCTTCCACCTCACGCAACGCCGTCTGTACCCGATCCAGCCACAACATTAGATTTTTCAAAGATACCCGATCCACCAGATTTAGCAAACGTGGCTCGATGTCACGATTGGCCAGATGGGGGGGGTGCTGAGAAGATTTCAGCCGCACCATATCGACGCTCCAGGCATAGAGCCAGTGGATGCTGTTTGCCGGGCCAGCCTTGATCTGTTTAGCTGCTATTTCGATCGGGTCAACGCCTTGTTTTGCCAAAACTTCCAGTGCCTCAAACCACTCCAGACGGGTTTGAATCATATTGTCGTCCGCAAAGCTTACTGCCTTTAATGGCGCACCATCGGCCAGCGCCAACAACAGCGCACTATCGGCCGTGATGCCGCGCCTCTCGAGCCACGCCACACCCACCTCTGGTGTCACCGTACCAAAACGGATCTCCTGGCAACGCGAGCGGATGGTCGCCGGCAGCTGCGCTGGGCGATGCGTCACCAGTATCAGCACCGTGCCTGGTGACGGCTCTTCCAGGGTTTTGAGCAGACTGTTGGCGGAGTTGACGTTCATGGTCTCGGCTGGCGTCAATACCACTATCCGGTAACCGGAGTACTGCGCCTTGAGTGTCAGGTATTGGCCGATCTCCCGCACCTGATCAACACCGATATTTTTCTTCCCCTCCAGCGGCGTAAGCAGCGTCATGTCTGGATGGTTGCCGGCCTGATAGAGCAGACAGCCGCGACACTGGCCACACGGCTCACCCGCAGCGCTGTTCCGTTCACAGAGCAGCGACTGGGCAAAGTAACGGGCAAACTCGCTCTTGCCCAACCCTTGTGGCCCTGTCAGCAGGATTGCATGTGGCAAACGCCCCTGCTGCCGTGATGTTTGCAGCTTTTGCCACTGTGACGCTTGCCAGGGGTAGAGGCTCATATCGATTTGATCACGGCTGCCAGTAGCTTCTCGAGCTGCATCTTAACCTGATCGAGACTCTGCGCTGCATCAATCACACGATAACGGCCGGGGTGCTGTGCCGCCAGCGCCAGATAGGCGCTGCGAATCCGCTCAAAGAAGGCCTGTTTTTCCCGTTCAAAGCGGTCGGCCTCCTGTTTGCGTTTGGCGGCGCGGGCCAGCCCCACCTCAACCGGGGCATCCAGCAACAGGGTGATGTCGGGACGCAGCGGACCTTGCACCCACTGCTCCAGTTGCGCGATGCGACCCACGTCAATCCCACGGCCACCACCCTGGTAGGCGTAGGTGGCGTCGGTAAAGCGGTCACACAGCACCCACTTGCCCTCGGCCAAAGCGGGTTCGATCACCTCGGCGATGTGCTGGGCGCGGGCGGCAAACATCAGCAGCAGCTCGGTATCGTCAGCCATCGTCTGGTTGCGATGGTCGAGCAGCAGGGTGCGAATCTTCTCGCCCAATGCGGTGCCGCCCGGCTCGCGGGTGACGACCACGTCTATGTGACTAGCGCGGAGGCATTGCTGCACAAATTCGAGATTGGTCGTTTTACCGACCCCTTCAATCCCCTCCATGGTGATAAACAGACCACGTTTCATCACTGACTCTCTCGGTTGTTACTGTTTAAGTTGGTAGCGTCTGACAGCCGCTTCGTGCTCTGGCAGCGTAGCGGAAAAGTAGTGTGCGCCATCACCCTTGGCAACAAAATAGAGTGATGTGCCGGCCAGCGGGTGTAGCGCCGCGTGGATTGCAGCGCCACTCGGCATCGCAATCGGCGTGGGCGGCAGACCGTAGCGGGTATAGGTGTTGTAGGGGGTATCTGTTACCAGGTCGCTACGACGAATGTTGCCGTCATAACTGTCGCCTATGCCGTAGATCACCGTTGGGTCGGTCTGCAACTTCATGCCTATCTGCAAACGTCGCACAAAGACACCCGCAATCTCATCACGCTCTGCCGCCACCCCGGTTTCACGTTCGATGATGGAGGCCATGATCAGCGCCTCATAAGGCGATTTATAGGGCAGTCCGGGGGCCTTCTCTGACCACTCCTTTGCGAGACGCACCGACATGGCATCGTAGGCGCGTTTGAGAAAATCGACGTCGCTCATGCCCGCCGTAAAATTGTAGGTATCGGGGTAGAAACGCCCCTCGGGATGTTCGTCGGCCACGCCCAGCTTGGCCATCACCTCGCGGGCAGAGAGACCGTCAAGGGTGTGCAGTAGTTTTTCGTTGGCCTGAATCGCCTGCATCAACTGTTTGTAGCTCCACCCCTCGACCACGGTCAGGGAGTACTGGATCACCTGCCCCGTCACCATGTTATTGAGCAGCGTCAGCGCCGTCATACCCGGCTCCAGGCGGTATTCACCCATGTGCAGCTTTCCTGCCGTGCCCTGGATGCGCCCCCAGAGGGCAAGATAACGGGGATACTCAATCACGCCGCGCGCCTTGAGGGCATTGGCGACCTGGCCAAGACTGGTGCCCGCTTTCACCTCAAATATTTGCGGCGTGGTCACGGCCAACGGTTTGGTCTTAAAGCTGTAAAACTGCCAGGCGATCAGCGCCGCCCCCAACAGTGCCACCAGCAGCGCAATAACAAACAGTCCCTTAAACGATCTCATACTCACCTTTCTGTTGTCGCTTGCCATTGAGGCCATCCAGCAGTTGTTGTGTCATTTTTCCCAGCTCATAACAACGTTCTCCGAGCTGGCGCACCGGCCAAAGGCCAATCACCGAGTTGGTCACAAAGATCTCATCGGCAGATTCAAGCTCAGCATGTGAGTAGTGCCGACAGTAGAGGGGCAGGTTTTGCGCAACCGCTATATCCATAATCACCTCGCGGATAATGCCAGCCACACCGCTGTTTGACAAATCGGGAGTATGCAGCGCGCCATCACGGACAAAAAACAGGTTGCTCATGGTCCCCTCGATAACCTGACCATTCATATCAGACATCACCCCTTCCGCAATCGCAGGGTCGTGCCACTCCGCCCGCGCCAACACCTGCTCCAGGCGGTTAAGATGTTTAATACCCGCCAGCGCCGGGTTGAGTGTTGCCGGTGTAATGCAGTATCTGAGCACAATACCTTGCTGCCAATGACTGGCAGGATAGTCGGGCCAGGGGTGCGTGGCGAGCATACGTGTCGGTTGTGATTCCGCCGCTGTCGGTGGCCGATAACCACGCCCGCCAGGACCACGGCTGATGATGATCTTGAGCACCGCATCATCGCTGACAATCAGCGTACGTGCCTCCGCCAACAGCAGTGCAGCATCGGGCATGGTGATGCCGAGACGGTCACAACCCCGCGCCAGGCGCTGCATGTGGCGCTGCCAAAATTCTAGCTTGCCAGCGCGGATGGCAATGGTCTCAAACAGACCGTCGCCGTAGTGGATGGCACGATCACTGAGCGCCAGATGTTCGGCAAGGATACCGTTGATCAAACCACTCATCACGACGCCTCGAGACCCAACGCCCGCAACAGGCCGAGCGCCTTGGCGCGGGTCTCGGCCAGCTCGGCCTCTGGGATCGAATCGTTGACGATACCGGCGCCGGTACGAAAATGGAGGTTTTTGCCATCCAGCACCATGGTGCGAATCAGGATATTGAGATCCATCTGCCCCGTGTGGCTGAGATAACCGACCGAACCGGTATAGGGACCCCGCGCCTGCTGCTCCAGTTCATGAATGATCTCCATACAGCGGATCTTGGGGCAACCGGTGATGGTACCACCGGGAAATACCGCACGGATCACCGCAGCAGGCGTGGCGCCTGGACGCAACTCGCCAGAGACATTGGAGACGATGTGGTGCACATGGGCGTAGGACTCCAATACCATCATCTCATCCACCTGCACTGTGCCGGGCAGACAGAGACGCCCCAGGTCATTGCGCTCCAGATCGATCAGCATCACATGTTCGGCGCGCTCCTTGGGATGGGCCATCAGCGTCTTGGCGTGGGCAACATCAGCGGCCAAATCATCACTGCGCGGCCGGGTTCCGGCGATCGGACGAACGCTGACCTGGGAGCCCTGCACACTGACCAGCCGCTCTGGCGATGAGCTGATGATGCTCTTGCCAGCATGATTGACCAGCGCGGCAAACGGCGCCGGATTATGGTCACGCAGACGGCGGTAGAGCTGTACCGCATCTCCCTCGGCAAGCGACAGTTGCCAGGCCCGCGACAGGTTGACCTGAAAGACATCCCCTTCTCGAATGTAGTCGCGAATGCGTTCGACCCCCGCGAGAAAACGGTGCGGCTCCTCTTCACTGATAGCGGTGATGGTGGGTGGCAGAGTCGTCGTTGTGTCTGCATCAGGTAGTTGGGCGATATCGTTGACCATCTCGACCAGCAGCCCCTCGGCACCCGGCTCACAGACCAGATAACAACACTGCCGCTGATGGTCGCGGATCACTGCGGCGGGGATGTGGGTGGCAAAGGCGGCTGGCAAGGCTGCGTCAGCCGTCAGCCCGTGGAGCCGCGGTTCGATCTGCGCCGCCAGCTCATAACCGAGATAAATGAACCAGCCGCCACAAAAGGGCAGCTCGGTCACACCATCCGGCTGGCGCCGACGTTGCCACTGCTCATCAAGCTGGCCAAGAAAATCCGCTCCGGTCGCCGTAAGCGTCTGGCCAGGAAAGGCAAACAGAATGTCGTAACGTGACTGGGCAGTGCCATGAACAACACTCTCCAGCAGATAGGGGTAACGCTCTGGGTTGAGGCTATGCAGACGCAGCAGATCAAACTCATCGTCCAGCAGCTGCTGACAGGCCTGGGAGATTTGATTGGCTGCCATCGAGGGGTCAGATACCATCCGGTCGCTGCTGGGGTTGAAGCAACCGGAGGTTTTCACCTATATCTTGCTAAAGACCAGCGTGCCATTGGTGCCGCCAAAACCGAAGGAGTTGGAGATGGCAACATCGATCTTCATCGGCCGCGCCTCATTGGGCACGTAGTCAAGATCACACTCAGGGTCCGGCGTGGTGTAGTTGATGGTTGGCGGCGCCACCTGGTCACGGATCGCCAGGGCAACAAAGATCGCCTCGATACCACCGGCAGCGCCAAGCAGATGGCCAGTCATGGACTTGGTGGAGCTCATGGCCAGCTTGTAGGCGTGGTCGCCAAACATCGCCTTGGTCGCCATCGTCTCAGCCCGGTCACCAGCAGGTGTAGAGGTGCCGTGGGCGTTGATGTAGTCGACCTGGTCAGGGTTGATGCCGGCATGTTTCAGGGCCAGCGCCATACAGCGCTTGGCACCTTCACCACCCTCACTTGGGGTCGTCATGTGGTAGGCATCACCATTCATGCCAGAGCCACAGACTTCGGCATAGATGTTGGCGCCGCGTTTTTTGGCAGATTCGTACTCCTCCAGCACTACAACACCGGCGCCATCACTCAAGACAAAGCCGTCACGGTCCTTGTCCCAGGGCCGACTGGCAGTAGCGGGATCATCATTGCGGGTGGAGAGTGCCCGCGCCGCCGCAAATCCGCCCAGACCGGTGGGTGAGGTAGCCATCTCGGCACCACCCGCCACCATCGCATCGGCATCACCACGGGCGATGATACGCGCCGCTTCACCGATGTTATGGGTGCCGGTTGCACAGGCGGTGACAATCGCCAGATTCGGCCCCTTCATGCCATACATAATGGAGAAGTTGCCGGAGATCATGTTGATGATATTACTCGGCACAAAGAAGGGTGAGAGCTTGCGTGGCCCTGAGGTGCGGAAGGTCTCATGGCCACTTTCGATGCCCGGCAGACCGCCAATGCCAGAGCCAATCATCACACCAATACGCTCAGCGTTTTCATCGGTGACGGTCAGACCAGAGTCCTCAAACGCCTCCTTGGCAGCGGCAATCCCGTAATGAATAAAGGGGTCCATACGACGGGCATCTTTTGCTGACATATAATTAGTAGCGTCAAAGTTCCAGACAGAACCGCCAAACCGCACACTAAAGTCAGTGGTATCAAAATGGGTAATCGGACCTATGCCACTCTTACCAGCAAGAATATTCGCCCATGATTCCTTAACAGTAAGACCCACCGGGCCAACCATGCCTAGACCAGTGACAACAACTCGACGCTGCTTACTCACGATTTGAATAACCTCTGAAAGTGAATGCTGACAACCCATCCGGCGTGCCGCAAAAAGCAAAAGGCCGCAGGCTGCACATGCGGCACCGCGGCCTTTACTGGATTCGTAACAATTAGCTCAATGTAGAGTTAATGTAGTCGATAGCCTGCTGAACAGTAGTGATCTTCTCGGCCTCTTCATCTGGAATTTCGCATTCGAACTCTTCTTCCAGTGCCATAACCAATTCCACTGTGTCGAGCGAATCTGCGCCGAGATCATCAACAAAAGAAGCTTCGGTAGTCACTTCCTCTTCCTTGACGCCTAACTGTTCAATGACAATCTTTTTGACGCGTTCTTCGATAGTGCTCATGACAAATGGTTCCTCCAAAAATTTTAATGCAGATCACGCTGCGGTCGGTATTTTATCCTGAAATCCAGATGTTGCAAGCAAGATCGCGGCAAATAACCTGGGATTTTTCGGTAAAACTATAAGGGAATTCATAAACTACTCAAATCAGGATAGCAGGATCGAAGCCTATCCCATGTACATGCCACCATTAACATCTAGTGTAAAACCAGTGATATAGCCCGCACCCGGTGAAGCCAGGAAGGCTACGGCAGCGGCAATCTCCTCCGCCTTACCCAGACGATTAAGGGGGATTTGGTTCAGCAGAGCCTCTTTTTGCTCATCGGGTAATACTCGGGTCATATCGGTATCGATAAAGCCCGGCGCGACGGCATTCACAGTAATGTTACGAGAGGCCACTTCACGGGCCATGGACTTGGTAAAACCGAAGATGCCCGCCTTGGCGGCGGCATAATTGGTCTGACCGGCATTGCCCGTCTCACCAACAACAGACGCAACGCTGATAACACGCCCTTTACGCGCCTTCATCATACCCCGCAGACAGGCCTTGCTCATGCGAAAAACAGAGCCAAGGTTGGTGTTGATAATATCGTCCCACTCCTGCTCTTTCATGCGCATCAACAGATTGTCACGCGTGATGCCAGCGTTATTGATCAGGATTGAGACCGTACCGAACTCGTTGCTGATCTGTTCGATTAACGCATCGATAGACTCTTGAGAGGTTACATTCAGAACCAACCCCTTGCCCTTGATATTATGTTCATTCAGATACTTACTGATTGCCTCAGCACCGCCCTCTGAAGTGGCCGTGCCGATTACCACAGCACCATCCTTACCCAACTCAAGTGCAATCGCCTTGCCGATGCCACGACTGGCGCCGCTAATCAGCGCAATCTCATTTTCCAGTTTCATAATGACAATACCCTTTTATCTTTACGAGCCGTTAACGGCATCCAGCGCCGTCTGCAGTGTGGCGGCATCAAATACCGGCAGTGTGTTTATGTCACGGTCAATACGCTTATTAAGGCCTGCCAGCACCTTGCCCGGACCACACTCCACTATCGTAGTTACACCCGCCTTGCCCAATGCCTGTATGGTCTCTACCCAACGCACTGGCTGGTGGAGCTGCTGTGCCAGCAGGGAGCGAATAGTATCAGCATCACGATGCGCCGCCACATCGACGTTATGCAGCACATCTATCAGCGGCGCCTTCACTTCGGTGGTCGCCAACACCTTGGTCAACGCATCTGCAGCGGGTTGCATCAAGCTGCAATGAGAGGGGACACTCACCGGTAACAGCAATGCACGCTTGGCGCCCGCCTCTTTGGCCAGCAGCAATGCCCGCTCCACCGCCGCCGCTGAACCGGCGACTACCACCTGTCCCGGCGCGTTGAAGTTAACCGCCTGCACCACGGCCCCCTGGGCGGCCGCAGCACATACCTCGATCACCGCCTCATCACTCAACCCGAGGATCGCCGCCATGGCGCCCTGCCCTGCGGGCACGGCGGCCTGCATCAACTGACCACGCTTTTCCACCAGTCTGACAGCGGTAGCAAAATCGAGCGCGCCCGCCGCTACCAGCGCCGTGTATTCACCGAGGCTATGGCCTGCCATGTAGCGCGGGGTGGCGCCACCGGCGGCCAGCCAGACACGCCAGCATGCGATGCCTGAGGCAAGCATGGCGGGTTGGGTCTTGTCGGTCTGGCTGAGATCCGCCTCAGGACCATCCTGAACCAGCTTCCACAGATCATAATCAAGGACTGCGCTGGCCTCAGCAAAGGTCTCGCCTACCTGACTCCACTCTGTTGCCAGAGCGGCCAACATACCCACTGACTGTGAACCCTGACCGGGAAAGACCATCGCAAATGACATAAACAACCCTTTCTAGCAGAACTAAATTCACTGCCTATATATTAAAACTTAAGCAGCACGGAGCCCCAGGTAAAACCGCCACCAAAGGCCTCCAGTAAGACAGTCTGATTACGCTTGATACGGCCATCGCGCACCGCCACATCAAGTGCCAGCGGAATTGAAGCGGCTGAAGTATTACCATGTTCATGCACCGTTACCACCACCTTATCCATCGGCATATCGAGCTTTTTGGCGGTCGCGGTGATGATGCGGATATTGGCTTGATGAGGCACCAGCCAGTCAATATCGCTCTTTTTTAAATTATTGGCTTCAAGGGTCTCATCGACGATGCGCCCCAGGGTGCGGACCGCAATCTTAAAGACCTCATTGCCCTGCATCTCCATAAACAGGCGCCCGCCTTCGTCGCCACGGGAAATACCACCCGGCACATGCAGCAGTTCATCGTATTCGCCATCGGCATGCAGGTGGGTAGAGAGAATACCGGGTTCAGCACTGGCCTCCAGCACGACGGCACCCGCACCATCACCGAACAGTACGCAGGTGGCCCTGTCTTTCCAGTTGGTAATGCGTGACAGCGTCTCGGCGCCCACCACCAGCGCCCGTTTGGCGCTACCGGTGCGGATGAATTTATCTGCAATGCTGAGCGCATAGACAAATCCGGAGCAGACCGCCTGTACATCAAAGGCTGGCGAACCGTGAATGCCCAGGCGCTTCTGTAATAGACAGGCGGTACTGGGGAAGATTTTGTCAGCGGTGGTGGTGGCAACAATGATCAGGTCGATATCAGCAGCGGTAATGCCGGCAGCGGCTATCGCATTGATGGCCGCCTGCTCGGCAAGGTCACAGGTGGTCTGGCCAGCCACTGCAATGTGGCGTTTATTGATACCGGTACGCTCCCTGATCCACTGATCAGAGGTCTCCACCATCTTTTCCAAATCAGCGTTGGTAAGCACGTTTTCCGGCAAGTAGCTGCCTGTACCGGCTATTCTTGAATAGATCAAAACTTACCCTGCCTGCTTTATCAACAGCCGCTCCAGCTGCTGGCTAATCTTTTCCGGTACCGCCTTGTTCACCTCGTGCACCGCCTCGTTAATGGCGTTGGCAAAGGCGAAGATATCGGCGCTGCCGTGGCTCTTGATAACAATGCCATTGAGACCGACAAAACTGGCGCCGTTGTAACGGCGAGGATCGATCTTCATCTTGATCGCCTTCAGGATCGGCGATGCAATCAGGGCAGCGCATTTGGTGAAGATATTTTTGGAGAAGGCTTCACGCATGAAATGGGCGATCATCTTCGCCACACCCTCGGTGGTTTTAAGCGCAACGTTACCAACAAAACCGTCACACACCACCACATCGACAGTCCCTTTAAAGATATCATCGCCCTCGACATAACCGACGTAGTTGATAGGGCTGGCTGCCAACAGGCGAGAAGCCTCTTTGACACGTTCGTTGCCCTTCATCTCCTCTTCACCGATATTGAGCAGCCCCACCGTAGGATTAGGGATGTTATCAACCGCCTGAGTCAGGACCGAACCCATCACGGCAAATTGCAGCAGCACATCGGCACTGGAGTCGACATTGGCTCCCAGATCAAGCACACGGGTGTGCCCTTTCATGGTTGGCAGAGTGGAAATAATAGCAGGGCGGTCGATGCCTGGCAGGGTCTTTAGAACGAAGCGGGCTGTCGCCATCAGGGCGCCGGTATTACCCGCGCTGACACAGGCATCCGCCACCCCTTCGTGCACCAGATTGATGGCCACCCGCATGGATGAGTCCTTCTTGGTGCGCAAGGCAGTAGAGGGGAGTTCAGTCATCTCCACCCGCTGCGAGGCGTGATGAATAAGGATGCGGGGACCAACCTCGGCGCCATGCTTGCGCAGCTCAGCCACCAGGACATCATAGTCCCCTACCAGAATCAACTTGAGAGTCGGGTTCTCCTTAATAACACTAAGGGCGGCAGGCACAACCACACAGGGGCCGTGATCACCGCCCATCGCATCAAGGGCGATAGTTTGACTCAAGTCGACTATTCCTTGTCAGCAATCACCTTGCGACCACGGTAAAAACCATCTGGTGTTACATGATGACGCAGGTGAGTCTCACCTGTGGTTGAATCAACGGAGAGTGCTCCAGTAGTCAGTGCATCGTGTGAACGACGCATACCACGTCTGGAGGTACTCTTTTTGTTCTGTTGTACGGCCATGGAATAAACTCCTAATATTTAACGCAAACTTCAATTCGTTGTTGCTAACTGTCCCGTTTCAGGGACGCCAAAACTGCAAATGGGTTCTTCTTCTCCGTCACCTCTTCAATGCCAGAGAGTTCCTCTTGTTGTTTTTCAAGCCAGGGTTGGCAGGACTGTTGCGGATGAACCGCTACGATCGGGACTGCCAGGATCAACTCATCCTCTATCAACTCACTGAGAACAACCGTCTCCTCCGCCAACACATGGGCCTCATAGGAGTCCGGCATGGCAAGTCCGCGTGCTTCGCTGGTCGCAAAGCCCACCGCAATGTCCGCCTCCAGTGAGACTGTCACCGGCTCCATACAACGCTGGCAGACCAAGCTCACCTGAGCACTGAGATGGCCACGCATATGGCTGATACCCTGCACATCGATGTCAAACTGTAAATCAACATCGACATCACCACCATTGTCAGCCAACAGCCCCGTCAAACGCGCCATAGTATCAAGCTTCAGCACACCTTGCAGTAACCTGCGCTGGCGTGCCAACTTGAAGGGTATAATCTGTTCTGGTAACCGCTGGGGTAACATAGGCGCGGAATGATAAAGCCAAGCCCCGCCTCTGTCAAAGAAAATTGTTATTTTTCACCCTGTTATCACAGCAGAAACTTGACTTCACAGGACGATTCTCGTAGAACCCTGATATTACACAGCCGAACCAGCAACGGTCTGAGAAGCACATACGGCGCCCTCTTATAATGCCAGGCGCTTCCGGCAACACAATAATTACATTGATAAAATCAATATGATAAAAAAAGTTCTGATTGCTAATCGTGGTGAAATTGCTGTCCGCATTGTGCGCGCCTGCGCCGAGATGGGCATCAAATCGGTCGCCATCTACACTGATGCCGACCGCCACTCCCTGCATGTCAAAAAGGCCGATGAGGCTTATAACCTGGGGCCGGATTCGGTCGCAGGCTATCTGAATGCCCACCGCATCGTCAACCTGGCGGTCGCGGCGGGGTGTGACGCACTCCACCCGGGCTACGGCTTTCTCTCCGAAAATCCTCAGCTGGCCGATATCTGCCGTCGTCGTGGCGTCCGTTTCATCGGCCCCAGCGCCGAGGTCATTCACAGCATGGGCGACAAGATCGAGGCCCGTCACGCCATGATCAAGGCGGGCATCCCTGTCACGCCAGGCAGCGATGGCAATGTTGAATCCCTTGAAGAGGGGGTGACTATCGCCAATAACATCGGTTACCCCATTATGCTCAAGGCCACTGCCGGTGGTGGTGGACGCGGCATTCGTCGCTGTGAAAGCGAGGATGATCTGCGCCGCAATTATGATCGTGTCATCTCCGAGGCGACCAAGGCCTTTGGCAAATCTGACCTGTTCATCGAAAAGTGCGTGGTCAATCCGCGCCATATTGAGGTGCAGATCCTCGCCGACAGCCACGGCAATGTGATCCATCTCTTTGAGCGCGACTGCTCGATCCAGCGCCGCCACCAGAAGCTGATCGAAATCGCCCCCTCGCCGCAGCTCAACGATGAACAACGTAAGTATATTGGTGATCTGGCCGTCACCGCCGCCCGTGCAGTGGGTTACGAAAATGCCGGCACAGTGGAATTCCTGCTCGATCAGGAGAACAACTTCTACTTTATGGAGATGAATACCCGCTTGCAGGTGGAACATCCCATCTCCGAGACCATCACCGGTATCGACATTGTCCAGGAGCAGATCCGCATTGCCGCCGGCCTGAAACTGCGTTACCAGCAGGAGGATATACAACGCCGCGGTTACGCCATGGAGTTCCGCATCAACGCCGAAGACCCAAAAAATGGCTTCTTGCCGAGCTTTGGCCGCATCACCCGCTACCTTGCGCCCGGCGGTCCCGGAGTGCGCACCGATGCCGCCATCTACACCGGTTATGTAATTCCACCCCACTACGACTCGCTCTGCGCCAAGCTCACCGTCTGGGCGCTGACCTGGGATGAACTGTTGGACCGATCCGTCCGCGCCCTCAATGACATGGGGGTATATGGGATCAAGACCACCATCCCCTACTACCTGGAGATCCTTAAATCCCCAGAGTTCCAGAGCGGCAGTTTCGATACCAGCTTTGTCGAGAACCACCCCGAGTTGGTAAATTACTCGGTGCGCCGCCCGCCGCGTGAGCTGGCCGCCGCCATTGGTGTTGCCATTGCCGCCCATCTGGGGCGTTAAACCGTTACAACCACAGCTAACCCTCAGCTAATTCGAAGAGTAGACATGGCCAAAGTACAGATAACCGATACCATCCTGCGCGACGCGCACCAGTCGCTGATCGCCACGCGTATGCGTACCGAAGATATGCTGCCCATCTGCGACAAACTGGACAAGGTGGGCTACTGGTCGCTGGAGATGTGGGGCGGTGCCACCTTCGATGCCTGTATCCGTTTTCTCAAGGAGGACCCCTGGGAGCGGCTGCGCAAGCTGCGCCAGGCCCTGCCCAATACCCGTCTGCAGATGTTACTGCGCGGCCAGAATCTGCTTGGCTACCGCCACTATTCGGATGATGTGGTCAACGCCTTTGTGCGCCAGGCAGCCAGCAATGGCATCGACGTCTTCCGTATCTTCGACGCCCTTAATGATGTCCGCAACCTGCGGGTCGCCATTGAGGCGGTCAAAGTAGCCGGCAAACACGCCCAGGGGACCCTCTGCTACACCACCAGCCCGGTGCACAACATCCCTCAGTTTGTGGTGATGGCCAAAGAGCTACAGGCGCTGGGTTGTGACAGTATCGCCATCAAGGATATGGCTGGCCTGCTGACCCCCATGGTCACCGCCGAGCTGGTAGATGCGTTGCAACAGGTGATCACCATTCCCCTCCACCTGCACTGCCACGCTACAGCAGGGCTCGCCTCGATGTGTCAGCTCAAGGCGGTCGAACACGGCTGTCTGCACATCGATACCGCCATTTCCACCTTTGCCGGGGGGACCAGCCACCCGGCCACTGAGAGCATGGTGGCGGCATTCAAGGGCACGCCATACGACAGCGGGCTTGATCTGCCGCTGCTGCAGGAGATAGGACTCTATTTCTATGGTGTGCGGAAAAAATATGCCCGCTTTGAAAGCGAATTCACTGGTGTCGATACCCGCGTCCAGGTCAACCAGATCCCTGGCGGTATGATCTCCAACCTCGCCCACCAGCTCAAGGAGCAAGGGGCCCTCAACCGCATGAATGAGGTGATGGCCGAAATACCACGGGTCCGCAAAGACCTCGGCTACCCACCACTGGTCACCCCAACCTCACAGATCGTCGGCACCCAGGCAGTGCTGAATGTGATGACGGGCAGCCGTTACAAAAACATCAGCAACGAGGTGAAACTCTATCTTCAGGGGCGTTACGGCAAGGCGCCGGGCAGCGTTAATGAGGCGGTGCGTCAGCAGGCTATCGGCAACGAGGATGTGATCAACTGCCGTCCCGCCGATCTGCTCAGTGCCGAAATGGGACGGCTACGCGACGAGATCGGTGCACTCGCCCAGAGTGAGGAGGATGTCCTCACCTACGCCATGTTCCCCGACGTCGGCCGCACCTTCCTCGAAGAGCGTGCCGCTGGCACCCTGGTGCCCGAATCACTGGAGATATCCACCATCAACAATGAACGCCCGGCAGCAACACCGGTAGAGTTCAATGTCACCATGCACGGCGAGAGCTATCACATCAAGGTCATTGGCACCGGTCACAAGGGCGATACCAGCCGCCCCTTCTTTGTCTCTGTTGATGGTGTGCCCGAAGAGATTATGGTGGAGACACTCGAAGAGATCGGCATCGACGACAACGGCGGCGACAAGGTCCCCTCCAAAACCAAGGGCAGCAGACGCCCGCTCGCCAAACTTCCAGGTGACGTCACCACCTCCATGCCCGGCACCATTGTTGATGTACTAGTCAAAGAGGGTGATAAGGTCAAAGAGGGTGCCGCCCTGCTCGTCACCGAGGCGATGAAGATGGAGACCGAAGTGCAAGCCCCCATCTCCGGCACCATCAAAGCGGTACACATCAAAAAGGGCGACACCGTCAACCCAGACGAGACGCTAATCGAAATCGAATAGATGAATCCACCGCTCATTCTCGCCTCCTCCTCCCCTTACCGGCGCGAGCTGCTGGCCAAATTGGGGTTGACGTTCACCTGGCAGTCGCCCGATATCGATGAAAGCCCCACGCCCGGCGAGCCACCCGAGGCGTTGGTGGCACGACTGGCCAGAGAGAAGGCACTGGCCATCGCCCGCCACCATGACGCCGCCTTGATCATCGCCTCCGACCAGGTGGCAGTACTTAACGGCCAGATACTGGGCAAACCCGGCAACCATGCCAGCGCCATCAAACAACTCAGCGCCGCATCGGGTCAGCCGGTACTTTTTCTTACCTCACTAGCACTGCTTAATAGCCACAATGGCCAATTACAGCTGGAAGTTGTGCCCTTCACCGTCCATTTCCGCAACCTCAGCAGCCGCGAGATCGAAAATTATCTACGCAAAGAGCAGCCTTACAACTGCGCCGGCTCCTTTAAATCCGAAGCCCTTGGCATTGCCCTGTTTAAGCGGCTCGAAGGTGATGATCCCAACACCCTGATCGGCCTGCCGCTGATCCGACTGATCGACATGTTGCAAAACCAGGGCTTCAACGTTATTTAACAACACCCTGCATTAAACATTACTGGTTGAATTACCGATAGGGAACTACCGACTACTCATAAGGACGTTAGGTCTATGACCAGGCAACTCTCCATTACCGATCTTGCCATCACCATAGTCGAACCCTCCTCGACACAGTGGCGCTTCATCCAGAAACAGCTGGAGGAGATTGGAGTGACCAGTGCAGACTGTTTCAAAACCGGCCAAGAGGCACTGGATGATATGCGCCAGTTTCAACCTGACCTGGTGATCAGCGCCATGCACCTGTCTGATATGACCGGCTCAGAGCTGGTTCACACCATGCGCAATGACACCGAATTGGAGGCGATTCCGTTCATGCTCATCTCCAGTGAAGCCTCTGATTACTATCTGGAGCCGATACGTCAGGCGGGGGTTATCGCGATCCTGCCCAAACCATTCAACCTCGGAGACCTAAAGCGGGCGCTCTACTCCACACTGGAGTTCATTAAACCGGACCTAGAGGGGTTGGAAGAGATTCATCTGGAAGAGCTCGAAGTTCTGATTGTGGATGACAGCTCGACCGCCCGTAAACATATCAGCCGTGTCATCAGCAACATCGGCATCGAGAAGATCACCCTGGCCACCAACGGCCGCGAAGCGGTAGAGATACTTAAGGAACGGTTTTTTGACCTCATCATCACCGACTACAACATGCCGGAGATGGACGGCAGAGAGCTTGCCAAACACGTCCGCGAGCGTAGCTCACAACGCTCCATCCCTATCCTGATGGTCACCAGTGAAGCCAACCACAGCCATCTGGCCGGCATAAAACAGTCCGGCGTCTCGGCCATCTGTGACAAACCGTTTGAGGCCGCTCAGGTCAAACAGTTAATCATTAATATCCTCAGCGCCTCCCGCGCCTAACTGCCACTGCCGGAAGAGGTCCGGGCAAAATGGGCCCTGATCGCCGCCACTCTGTTGCGATTGGCATTAAAATCTGAACGCCCCACTCGCGACGCAGAGCGAATCTGAAAACGTTGCTGGTCAGGCTCCATCAACAACTCAACATCATCCACATAACCAAACAGCGGTGAACTAAAAGTGGCCCAGAGGTAGTTGTCAGTGTGTTGCTCAACTGTGGCGCCAAGAACATCAAGGGTCTGACGCATATTTATCCAAGCGCGAGCAGGCGCATCCGTAAAGGCAATAGGTTCCAGACCAGCCTCCGCACTATTAACACAGTTACTCGACTGTATGCAGACGGCAAGCTGACCATTGACCAGACCAAGCTTAGGCGCGGTTTTGGATTGATAGGCTAAAAACAGAAACCAGATGAACAGCAAAACAATAGCAGTACCAAACGTAATCAATACCAGTTTCATAATGCTCCTTTGATTTGGGTGCTCTGACATACCACCAGGCACACAGAGTAACTTAATGTGAACGGTAGAGGCTTGTTACCTCACCCCAACCAGGACCATCATCTGATACGGCTCCATCGTCAACGTCTGTGTTGCAACCACAGTACGACCGGCAACAATGTCGGTGATAGCACGACGCAGGCCGAGCAGGCGTAACCGTTTGGCAGAGATATCCTGAGCAAATTCGCTGAAGTTAGCCAATACCAATACGCTCTGCTCTTCGTGGCGACGGAAGTAACCAAGCACATGTTTATTGTCGGTATCGATGAGTTCGGTTTCAGCACGGGAGAAGGCAAAATTCTGCTGCCGTATCTGCACCA
>CAMTXZ010000004.1:0-104408 GCA_947085765.1 uncultured Chromatiaceae bacterium
GCTCGGTCTGTTGGGGGCCATGGCGGCAACCCGTGACGGCAACCACATCAAGATCGACCTGCTCTCGAAACTGCTGCCGGCTACAGCGACACGTTTTCTTACCCCCTTCACCAACTTTGTCAGCGCCACCATCTGCGCCATTGTCTGTTATCACGCGGCACGTTTTGTCATCATGGAACACGCAGACGGCGCCATTGCCTTTGCCGCCGTACCCGCGTGGCTCTGTGAAATCATCATCCCGATCGGCTTTGGTTTAATGGCATTGCGATTCCTAACAGACGCTTTCACTCAGCTGTTCACTTCGCCACCGCGGAGTATCGAGTGATCATTGCGCTGGTTTTGATCTTGCTGGCACTGATCGGCACACCACTTTTTGTCGTTATCGCCGCCTCGGCATTGGCTGGTTTTTATAGCGCCGACATCGACCTTTCAGTGGTGGCTATCGAGTTCTACCGCCTGGCCGAGATGCCAATCCTGCTCGCCATCCCGCTCTTTACCTTCGCCGGTTATCTGCTGAGCGAAAGTAAAGCCCCACATCGCCTGGTGCGCCTCACCCAGGCACTACTCGGCTGGATGCCCGGTGGCCTGGCCATTGTTGCGATCAGCGCCTGCGCCCTCTTCACCGCATTCACGGGTGCATCCGGCGTAACAATCGTGGCGCTCGGTGCGCTGCTCTATCCGGCACTCAAAGAGGCCGGTTATCGCGACAACTTCAATCTCGGCCTGATCACCAGCGCTGGCAGCCTCGGCGTGCTCTTCGCCCCGTCACTGCCGCTGATCCTCTATGGCATCGTCTCGCAACAGATGGGAATTGGTGAACCTTTCAGCATCGACGATCTGTTTCTGGCAGGGGTGCTGCCGGGACTACTAATGATTCTACTGCTCAGTAGCTGGAGTTTCTGGCAAGGGCGGCGCCTGCCCACCACCCCCTTTGCATGGGCGGAGCTACGCAGCGCCGTGATCGAATCAAAATGGGAACTGCCGCTGCCTTTCATTGTGCTGGGCGGAATCTATAGCGGCTACTTTGCCGTCTCAGAAGCGGCGGCGGTAACAGCCATTTACGTATTGATTGTGGAGGTGGTGATCATGCGCGAGATCAGCCTCAAGGCACTGCCTGGGGTGATGCGCGAATCGATGGTACTGGTGGGTGCGATCCTGGTGATCCTTGGTCTTTCGCTCGCCTCCACCAACTACCTGATCGATGCCCAGGTGCCCACCAAGATCTTCGATACTATTCGCGAATACATCAAAAACCCGCTCACCTTTCTGTTGGCACTAAACGTATTTCTGCTGATCCTCGGCACCATGCTCGACATCTTCTCCGCCATTGTCATCATGACGCCTATCCTGCTACCGGTGGCTCTCGGTTACAACATTCACCCGATCCATCTTGGCATCATCTTTCTCGCCAACATGCAGATCGGCTACTTCACCCCACCCGTGGGGATGAATCTTTTTATTGCCAGTTATCGGTTCAAAAAACCAGTAGCGCAACTCTATGCCGCCACACTGCCTTTCTTCTTCATTTTGCTCATTGCGCTGCTGATCATCACCTACTGGCCCGCGCTGTCATTGGTATTAGTACAAGCCAAGCAGTAGCCCATTAAAACGGGATAGTGGCCACCATAATTTTTCTTCTACACATTTAAAGTGTGCCCGGCGCCATCCTCAGCAACTGTTTAACCTTTCCAATAAACTCATCAGTATCAAAAGGCTTGCCGATATGGCTAGTGATATCATCATTGGAAAGTTCACTAAAACCAGCCACATCGATGCGTGCCGTCAACATCAAAAATGGCAATCGTTGCGTCTGTAGAGTCGTGCGGACAAAGGAGAGCAGCTCCAGACCTGTGATACAAGGCATGTTCCAGTCGGAGATCATCAGTGCATAACTATCATCACACAGACACTGCATCGCCTGCTGGCCATCACTTACCGTGGTAATGACAACGTCACTGATTGCCCGGCGCAAGAGAACGGTTAAAGCCAGCGCAATGTTGGCATCATCCTCTGCTATCAATATCTTCAGCATTTTTCCACCTCAACATCTCATCAAGACAACAGCTCGCTCAACGTCTCCATCAAAATACGCGGACTGAACGGTTTGACTATAAATCGGTCGGCGCCGACCTCACGCGCCTTCTGTTCATCCACAGCCTGCCCGAAGGCGCTGAGAACAATAATTTTAGTCGCCGTAAAGGCAGGCTCGGAACGGAGCCGTTCACACACCTCAAATCCAGTCATTCCTGGCATACCAACATCAAGGATTATCAGGTCAGGATTTATAGCATGGGCTTTTTCATAGGCCTCATTGCCATTGCCCGCCTGTGCGCAGTTAAAGCCCGCTTTTTCCACTACATAACGGATCGACTCGCGGATATGTAGTTCATCTTCACAGATCAATACTATCGGTTTACGACTACCATTCAACTGAAGCATTCCTGTGGTTTAATCAGTGGCAAAACAAAGCTGAAGCAACTCCCTTCACCCAACCTGCTGACCACACCTATACGTCCACCATAGTGCTCTACAATCTCCTTGCAGATGGTCAACCCCAAACCACTACCACCAATCTTTCGTGTCTCTGAACTATCAACCTGATGAAAGCCCTCAAATATTTTATCTATCTCATCTGGGGGAATACCAATACCCCTATCAGTAACACTGACAGTAATCTCGGCAGCAGTAGTTATCATGGCCACAACAACACTACCGCGTTCGGTAAATTTGAGCGCATTAGAGAGAAGATTGGCAATGAGCTGCCTGATGCGGTCGACATCCAGAACAATCAGAGACTCATCCCACTCCAGACTCAACTCCAGTAACAGGCCTTTGCCACGATAGAGTGGAGTAAAGAGTTCCACCGATTTTCTCAATACCTCTGCCAGATTGATTGGCCCCTCCTTCCACACTGTCTTGCCGGCGTCCATCTTCTGCAAATCGAGCAGGTCATTTATCAAACGCCCGAGACGATCACTCTCGTCATTGATGATAGAGAGAAAACGTCTCTGAGTGTTGATGTCGAGAGTCTCAACATCATCTTTGAGAATCTCGGCAAACGACTTGATAGAGGTAAGTGGCGTGCGTAACTCATGTGATACCACCGAGACAAAATCCGATTTTATCCTGTTGAGTTGCAGTAGCTGGCTGTTGGCCGCTTCCAGCTCTGCAGTGCGCTGTTTGACCAGCTCCTCCAGATGGTCAGACATCTGTTTAAGCGTAGCTGCCTTCTCCTCCAACTCCCGCTCAATCTGTTTCTGTCCGGTAATATCAGTCCTGATGGCAACATATTCGTAAGGTTTGCCCGACTCATCCATAAAGGGCACAACAGTGGTATTCACCCACAGCGCGCGCCCATCTTTGCAACGGTTCAACATCTCACCATGCCAAACCTTTCCTGCTGCAATTGTATTCCACAGCTCACGGAAAAACGCCCCTGGATGAAGCCCAGACTTGACGATATTATGTTTTTTCCCCAGCAGCTCTTCGCTACTAAAACCCGTAGCGTCAATAAACTTCTGATTGGCGTAGGTGATATTACCGTCGACATCGGTAATACTGACAATGGAGTGTTCATCCAAGGCTAACTTCTGGGTATTGAGCGCCTTTAATACCCGCTTGATAGTCCGCTCCTGCTCGAACAGATGAGTGGCGGCCTCATTCAGTGCCAAACCGCGCTGTTCAATCTCAATTGCACGGCTGTCAATTGAGATTTGCATGCCACTCTTATTTTTCAACTCCGTAGCAAAGGTGGCCGCCTCACGCAGCAGACGGAGCGGACGACGCATCACCAGCAATATCAGCATCATCAACATAAAGGCCATAATGGCGCCATCAAACAGATAGTCGTAGAGATACTGTTGAGCAATAGTCTCCGCTTCAGCCAAGCTGTATGTGAGCCGTACCCAGCCAACCAGGCTGGCACCGATCACCGGCTCCCATATTGTCAGCAGTCCCAGCGTTTCTATTGACTGCAACATCGGTTTAATCGGTGGCTGCAACTCCATTAATTCATAACGTAACTGCGGTTTATCGCCCGTTTTATTAATGACATCTGTAATTATTTTTCCGTCGAGATCAACCACCTGAATCTCTATAACACCAGGAAAGCGTGCCGCTCTGAGCAGCAGCTGCTCCGATGAGGAAAAGTCGAGGGTAACGATATGAGAAATGCTGGTAACAGCGATGTTTTCGGCCAGAGCCCTGGCCTGAAGAGTGGCGGAGTTGACCACCCGCTCAGCACTCTCTCTTGCTTCATAAAGAGCGGAAATGGGGACTATTAAACACAATAACAGAGTAGCAAACAGTATCACCTGACGATCAAGACGTCGAGGCAACAACCTTTGCAGCAGTTGTTGCCTCGTCATATCCACACCATCCTGTCAGGCATATTTTTAAACAACATCAATTAATTTTTTTCGAAAGGCGCAGTCAGCTTCCTGATAATGTCGTACTCGGCATCGCTCGTGGCCACAAAGCCATCGTACTCACTCTCCAGTGCATTAATAACGGCACGGTGTTCGGGATTATTAATATCAAGCTTCAGAAAGGCCATGCGCATTTTTTCCAGCAGGGGCTTATCAACTTTTGAACTTGCCGTAATATTGTATGGGGGCAACGGCGGTGAGGTATAAAGAATACGCAGCCCCTGTCCCTGCCACTTAAGAGCTGTGCCGTCCTTGAGAATCCCCGCATCATAAAAACCGCGCGCAACCGCACGGGCAATATTATCGTAGTGGCCGATAAACGCCTGTTTACCCATTTTTTCCAACGGCATGCCAGCACCGACTACCACAGCTCTCTGGAGTAGAGCCGCCGGGTCACCAAATGCAAATGATTTTCCCGCTAATTGATCAACACGCTGGATCGGACTATCCTGACGCACCACAATCATCAGTTGAAATGAACCCTTGCCCTGGGTGACAGTCTTGACCACAAGCTGACTATTACCCAGTGCATGCGCACGCAGATAGGCCACCGGGGTAAGATAAGCCAGATCGACATCACCCTTCACAACCGCGTTAATTGCCTCTTTCATATCTACTGACAAACTCAGCACCACAGGCCGTCCCAGCTCATGGCTCAGATACTCGGTCAATGGTGTCAGGCGATGGTGCATCACTGCCGGTGTATCCATGGCCACAGAACCGAAACGAATTTCATTATTTTGTAACGATGCTGCCTGGCTAACAGACAATCCAAAACAGATCAGCATCAAACCCAGACAAGCAAGAGCACGCAACATTATTATTCTCTTTTTTAACATCGCTATTGTGCTAACACTACGTTCCAAGAGCTTCATGCAACAGCGGCAGCTCTACATAAAAAACAGCCCCATTACCCACAATACTCTCCGCCCAGATACGCCCCTGATAATGGTCGACAACAGAAAGAACAAAGGCCAAACCCACCTCTTTACCTAAAGCCATCAATCTCACACGCGGTTGAAACAGTTGCTGCAATCGTTCAACCGAGATGCCTGGACCGCTATCGCTCACCGTCAAAATGAGCCGTGAGCCATCGCTTTGCAGTTTCAGTTCAATGCTACCGCTCTCCGTAAAACGTAAGGCATTCATTAGCAGCACTGAGAGCAGTCGCGAAAATCTATCGGCATCAATGGAAATCACCAAGCTATCGATGTCGATGGTGCAGCTGAAATCGATACCCTTGGCGGCGCACCACCGCTGCACTGGCTTCACAGACACTACAACTAGGCTGACAACATCGATCTCTTGATCGTGCCACTCCGCCATGTTACTGATAATATTTTGATGGTCGATAATATTGGCAATCATGCGGCTCATGCGATCCGCTTCTGAACTGATAATAGCCAGATACCTGGCACGGCTCTCTGCATCGGCCTCACCTGTCTGACTCAGCAGAATATCGGCATACAACTTCACCGCCGTCAGCGGTGTTTTAAGATCATGAGCAATAGTAGCGAGAGTTTTTCTCAACTGCTCCAATACAACCGGATCCGACGTCTGCTGCTGAGAGGGTTCGTGGTGCATCTACCGGGCATTCCTATCTTCAGAGGTCGACTCATAACCATCCGCTTTGGCAAAACCACTCATGGTATTTTAGGAACCATATATCCAGCACCACGCACCGTCACAATAAGTTCCTTACCAAACTTTTTACGTAAGTGGTGAATGTGAACTTCGGTTGTATTACTTTCAACCGTCAAACGCCAACCGTAAAGCCGCTCTTCAATCTTCTCGCGCGACAAAAGCCGACCGGTGTTATCGAGCAAGAAGTGGAGCAAAACAAACTCTTTAGTAGGAAGAACAACTGTCTCACCTTCGAAGGTAACAACTCTGGTAGCGGGGTCGAGTATCAGCTCACCATATTTGACCAGCGGTGAAGCGCGGTCAGCCTTACGGCGTAACAGGGCCCGAATCCGGGCGTAGAGTTCATTAACATCAAAAGGTTTGATCAGGTAATCATCCGCGCCATGGTCTAGCCCGGAAATTCTGTCCAGCACCGTATCCCGCGCTGAAAGGATGAGTACTGGCAGTTTGTTGCCCTCATCTCGCAATTTTTTTAACAAGCTCAACCCATCCAGTTTTGGCAAACCAATATCCAATACCATCAGATCGAATGATTCTGAAAGCAGCGCCTGCAAGGCACCGCCACCATCCATCATCCAATCCACTGTAAAGCCGTTGCTTTCAAGCCCAGACCGGATACCACTCCCCAACACAGGATCATCTTCCACTAGCAAGATTCGCATATCACTCTCTTATTATATAGTCATCAAAACAGTCAACATTATTCCACAACGTATTACATACACTATGGAACCCACCACCATACATTCCACCCTCTGTACTGCATGGCATTTACAATGCTGCAAACCCCGATATTTTCACAAAATTCTATTGGACTCCATAACAACATCATACACACCACCACATTGCCGGTCCCCCTTATGAGCAGGCTCTTTAATTTCATTAAGAAGGGTAACGTTTTTCATGCCACTGGAAACTTTCATACCCACAAATAAAAACATGCACCCTCAACAAATCAAGACATTGTCAATAGATAATTTTTTAATGAACCATGCGCAGATAAATGCAAAAAATCAATCTACCCCCTTCCGCCCCCTCTTTGCGAGCTTAATAATCGCTTAATGATATTATGGTACTTTATCGAGAATTAAACGCGAACAGTGGAAGTAATCCTAACTGGCTCAGTAGCGATAGTGAATGGAGAGATATAGTGCGTGATAACACCGTACCAAAATCAATCATTACACTGCTTCTGGCCGCCCTGTTTCCCACCAGCCCAGCGCGCGGCGAGTTTGCACTCAACTTCCTGCCCAATACTAACGTAGTAAACAGCATAGCCAACCAAAGTTGCAACGCCGGAACCGGTGGCGGCATGATGGGCGGTGGCGGCATGGGGGGTGGCGGCATGGGGGGGGCGGGTTGTGGCAGCGGCTACTTCCTGCAACAGGTTGTTAATGACAACGGAGTCCAGTTTTATCATGTGATTATCGGCACCCCAGCAGACGGTTTTGCGCTCGAATATTACATGCGTACCAGTGCTGGCAATTGGTTCACTGGTGGTGGCATGGGGGGGGGCGGTAATGCACCATTCTCTTCCAGTTATGGTGATATTAGCAATAATTTTCAATTTCGAAGATTTAACGAAAATGCACCGCTATCAAATGATCCAAAAGCTGGAAATGGCAGCGGCAATCCGAGCCGAGTCTATATGCGTCAGATCAACAATGACGCCAACATAACTCAGGAGTTTGTAAAGGCCACTGAGACCAATAAACCACGCATAAGCCAAAACGTGAATGGCGGCACAGCCATGAGTTCCACTTTTAATCTAGACATGAGTAACGGTAATTACACCGCATTTAGCAGCCCAGTCAGTTACACAAATACCACCAATGTGACTGGCGTTGGTAGTTTCAATGCTGCCACTGCACCCACCGCCACTATTAATGCAGGCCGCTTCAGGTATACGCCAGGTGCCAGTTTTAGTGGCAGTTTTGGTACCTACAATTACGCAGGCGGCAATTTTAACGTCTACGGTGTCAACTGGCTCTCTTATTGCGCCTCCAGCCAAAACCCAGATCACCAATGCGTCTTTAACACCGGTGGTGGCATGATGGGCGGAGGCGGAGGCATGATGGGCGGCATGTAAGCTATGCATTAACGCCCTGACTTCAAATCACACCACACCACCCTGCACCAACCCCATGCCTGCCTCCTGAACCCGTTTAATCTCATCACGTGCCTGCGCCGCCTCTTCGAACTCCAGATTCTGGGCATGTTTGTGCATCTTCTGTTCGAGCTGTTTGATTTTTTTGTTGAGTTCGGCTGCTGACATGGCGCCGTACTGAACCACCTCTTCCGCCACCTTGGCATAACGACGCGGATCACCCGGCACACCGGAGTAAGCTCCCTCCATGATATCGGCCACCTTACGCTCAATGCTTTTGGGGGTGATGCCATGTTCCAGGTTGTGGGCCACCTGTTTGGCACGGCGACGGTCCGTCTCGTCGATAGCGCGCTGCATCGAGCCGGTGATCCTGTCGGCATAAAGGATCGCCCGGCCGTGCAGATTGCGGGCGGCACGACCAATGGTCTGGATCAACGATCTTTCGGAGCGCAGAAACCCTTCCTTGTCTGCATCAAGAATCGCTACCAGTGAAACCTCAGGAATATCCAAACCTTCACGCAGCAGGTTGATGCCCACCAATACATCAAACAGGCCCAGCCGCAGGTCGCGGATGATCTCAACCCGTTCAACAGTATCTATGTCAGAGTGCAGATAACGTACCCGCACACCATGTTCAGTAAGGTAATCAGTCAAATCTTCCGCCATGCGTTTGGTCAGTGTGGTGACCAGCACCCGCTCGCCGGCCTTGGCCCGTTTATTGGCTTCCGACCACAGGTCATCCACCTGCGTGCCCACAGGGCGGATCTCAATCGCAGGATCAATCAGGCCGGTGGGTCGGACCACTTGCTCAACGGTGTTGTCGCCATGTTCCAGCTCGTAATTACCGGGGGTAGCCGAGACATAGATTGACTGCGTCGCGATGCGCTCAAACTCATCAAACCGCATCGGCCGGTTATCGAGCGCCGAGGGCAGGCGGAAGCCATACTCCACCAGTGTCTCTTTGCGGGAGCGGTCACCTTTATACATCGCCCCCAACTGCGGCACGGTGACATGGCTCTCATCGATAACAACGATGGCGTCCTTGGGCAGATAATCAAACAGTGTCGGTGGCGCCTCACCCGGGTTACGCCCGGAGAGATAACGCGAGTAGTTTTCGATACCAGAGCAATAGCCCAGTTCAACAATCATTTCGATATCAAAAATGGTGCGCTGCTCCAGTCGCTGCGCCTCCACCAGTTTGTTGTTGTCACGCAGATAAGCGAGTCGTTCACGCAGCTCATCCTTGATCCGATCAACGGCATCCAACAGTGTCTGGCGCGGTGTGACATAGTGGCTCTTGGGGTAGATGGTGAGACGCTGCACACGTTTGAGCACCTCGCCCGTGAGTGGATCAAAAAAGGCCAGCGATTCGATCTCATCATCAAAGAGTTCAACACGTACTGCGTCGCGGTCCGACTCGGCCGGATAGATGTCAATCACATCACCCCGCACCCGGTAGGTGGCACGACTCAGCTCGACATCATTACGGGTGTACTGCAACTCCGCCAGTCGCTGCAGGATCTCGCGCTGGCCAATGGTATCGCCACGCACCAGGTGCAGCACCATGCTCAGATAGGCCTGCGGATCACCCAGACCATAAATCGCCGAGACACTGGCGACGATGATGGTGTCCTTACGCTCCATGATCGCCTTGGTGGCCGACAGGCGCATCTGCTCGATATGTTCGTTAACGGCGGAGTCCTTCTCAATAAAGGTGTCCGACGACGGCACATAGGCCTCCGGCTGATAGTAGTCGTAATAGGAGACAAAATACTCAACCGCGCTTTCAGGGAAAAATTGTTTCATCTCGCCATAGAGCTGCGCCGCCAGCGTTTTATTGGGGGCAAGGATGATGGCGGGGCGCTGCACCTGCTGGATGACGTTGGCAATGGTGAAGGTCTTGCCAGAGCCGGTCACCCCCAGCAATACCTGGTGGGCGAGGCCATCATTAAGCCCCTCCACCAACCCTTTGATGGCGGCAGGCTGGTCACCAGCGGGCTTGAATGGAGAACTAATCGAAAACAGCTTACTCATGGGGATTCTGCAATGCTTGTTAATCGAGTAATATTAACACCCTAAATCCTGCCAAAGCATTTTACCAGAGCACTATTGAGGCCCTATGAGCTTAAATATTCGACTTTCCGACCGGGTGCAACGGATCAAACCGTCCCCAACACTGGCCATCAGCGCCAAAGCCAAGGCACTAAAGGCGGCTGGCAAAGATATCATTGAGCTAGGGGCGGGTGAGCCAGACTTCGATACCCCCGAGCACATCAAGGAGGCAGCCATCAAGGCGATCCGTGATGGCTTTACCAAATACACGGCTGTTGACGGCACCCCCGGTCTAAAACAAGCCATCATCACCAAGTTCGAGCGCGACAATGGTCTCCATTACGCCCCTGAGCAGGTGCTGGTCTCCTGTGGCGGCAAGCAGAGCTTTTTCAACCTGGCCCAAGCGATGCTCAACGCCGGTGACGAGGTGATCATCCCGGCACCCTACTGGGTCTCCTACCCCGACATGGTGCTGCTGGCCGATGCCACCCCGGTGATCATCGAGGCCGGTATTGACCAGGGATTTAAAATCAACGCTGATCAACTGGAAGAGGCAATCACACCACAGACCCGCCTGTTTGTGCTCAACAGCCCCTCCAATCCCACCGGTGTCGCCTACACCCGTGCCGAGCTTGCGGCACTGGGCGAGGTATTGCGCCGCTATCCACAAGTGGTCATCGCCACCGATGACATGTATGAACACATTGTCTGGGCTGACGAACCCTTCAGCAACATCCTCAACGTCTGCCCCGATCTCTACGACCGCACCATCGTGCTCAACGGCGTATCCAAGGCCTACTCCATGACCGGCTGGCGTATCGGCTATGCGGCCGGTCCACTGCCACTGCTCAAGGCGATGACCAAGATCCAATCGCAGAGCACCTCCAACCCCACCTCCATTTCACAGGTGGCCGCCCAGGCAGCACTGTCTGGCGATCAATCCTGTATCAGCCACATGCTTAAGGCATTCAAAGAGCGCCACGATTATCTGGTAGCCGCGCTGAACAGTATCCACGACGTGAGATGCATCGAATCACAGGGAACCTTTTACGCCTTCCCCTCAATGCACGGAGTGATCAACAGCCATCCCGAGGCCGAAGATGATGTTGCCTTAAGCGATTTTCTGCTCAACGAGGCTGAAGTGGCTCTGGTGCCCGGCTCCGCCTTTGGCGCCCCAGGCTATGTGAGACTCTCTTACGCCACCTCGATGGAAAATCTCCAGACCGCCATCCAGCGCATCAAAAAAGTGCTTGGCAGCAGCTAAGCAAATTTCTCTAAGGAAATGATCATGCCGCACCACAGAATAGAGTCAAAACAACACAATGTTGGTTTTACCCTGGTGGAGCTGATGATCACGCTGGCGGTGGCAGCCATTCTTGCCACCGCCGCAGTCCCCTCCTTTATAAGCATGATTGCCAGCAACCGCGTCACCAGCGCCAGCAATGAGATGGTGACGGCGCTCAACCTAGCCAAGAGCGAGGCGGTGCGTAGCGGCCGGGACACCCTGCTATGCAAAAATATCGACTGTGATACAACAGGAAGCTGGGGTGATGGCTGGCTACTTTTTAACGACGCCAATGGCGATGGCAAGAAAAATGATGGTGAGCAGATTATTCGTGTTCAGGCCGCCCCAGATCCAAGCCTGAGTTTTGTATTTAGGGATGGTAATTTTATTAAGTTCCTACCCAATGGCCGCACCAATGAGAATGGCCGATTCTGCTTCCGCAACAGTTACCAGGATGACAACAGCCGAGCAGTGATATTCACCAACCTAGGACGTATCCGCACCGAAGTACGTACCGGTTCCAATGACGACTGTAAGCCTTAACCTCTTCCCGCTTAAAAACTTGTCAAAGGGTCAAGTCATTTTCGTCAGCAGCAACATGGCCTACTGGCGCAAAACTGACACCTACTACCAAACCAACACCACCAGCAACGCCACCTCCATAACTTCAACCATCGCCCCAGCAGTATCGCCGGTGGCACCCCCCAGACGTTGAACCATGCGGCTACGCAGCCAGACAAAGAGCAGTGCCGCAACCAGCAATACCGCAAGCGCGCCCCAGCCAACAACAACCAGCGCAAAGAGCGCACAAGCGCCCAACACCCAGGCGACACTGTCGTGGGGTAGATTATCAGCTTGCTCGCTGCCCAACCCCTGGGCACGCACATAAGGTGTCCAGCGGAACAGTGCAATCACAGCGGCGCGGGCCAGCAGCGGCGCAATCAGCAGCCAGGACCACTGGCCGTGATCCAGCAATACGTGTAAAGCGGCCAGTTTAACCAGCAATACCACCACAATGGCTGTCAGTCCCATCGGGCCGCAGAAGGGGTCTTTCATGATACGCATGGTGGCTTCGTGGTCACCCTGGCCGCCAATCCAGCCATCTATCGTATCGGCCAATCCATCCAGGTGCAGCGCACCGCTGATGGCGACCCAAACCGCCAGGATCAACGCCGCCGTCAGGATGTTGGGTTGTGACTGCGCCAACCACGCAGTGAACACCAATGCCATGCCGATGAGCGCGCCAACCAGCGGATAAAAGAGTACCGAACGCCCCTGTTCATCAGGCGAGATATGCCCCTGACTGGGCACCGGCAGACGGGTAAGAAACTGTAAGGCAATCCAGAATGGCCGCACGATCAAAGACTCCCTGCATGAAACATTAAACTGGCCATGGCCTGCTGGCCCTGACCATCAACACGAATCCGGGTGATACCGGCATTGGGCACGTTGATGCAAAACATGCGCTCCAACGGTGTATCAAGCAGATGGCGCACCACCATACGAATCACACCAGCGTGCCCCACTAACAGTAGCTGCTGTCCGACATACTCTGCCAGTAGCTGATTCCAGGCGGCAACGACACGCGCCTGGAACTCGGCGAGGGTCTCTGCCCCCGCGGGTCGGTGGATTATCGGGTCATTATAGAAGCGCTGGAGCGCGTCTGGATCTTTTGCCACGATCTGCTCTTTGGTTAACCCCTCCCACTCACCAAAACCGATCTCCATAAACCGCTCATCAAAGGCAAGTGGCAACTGGTGGCGCTGCGCCAGTTCGCT
This sequence comes from uncultured Chromatiaceae bacterium, assembly GCA_947085765.1. Taxonomy (GTDB): domain Bacteria; phylum Pseudomonadota; class Gammaproteobacteria; order Tenderiales; family Tenderiaceae; genus JAKFXL01. The sequence continues at coordinate 13,294 of CAMTXZ010000004.1, forward strand.
GGCAAAGGCAGCGCAGCGTGACAACGGCGAACTGACAATCGCCTGCCATGGGCAGTGGTCGGCAACCGCTTCGCGCATCTGCCGCCAACCTTTGTCGCTAAGAGGATCATCGATCTTGCCGCGATAACGGCCACTACCGCCCACTGGTTCGCCGTGACGGATCAGGTCAATTGTGGTGACTGGTTCTGGCATTCAACACCCCGCATATAATTTTGTTCAAAGAAGCACATTTAACTCAACATCTCGACCATTAAGTGGCGGCCTCAGCCTGATCAAGTGTCGCCATCTCCGCATGCAAGATGCAGGCTTGGCGTAGCAGAGGCACAGCAATGGCCGCGCCACTACCCTCCCCCAACCGCATACCAAGATCGAGCAACGGCTTGGCGTTGAGCGCATGAAGCACGTGGTGCTGACCCGGTTCGGTAGAGGTGTGGCCATAGAACCACCACGTACTGGCGCTAGTGTGAATACGACTTGCCAGGAGTGCGGCGACACTAGAGATAAAACCATCAACCAGCACCGGCAATCCTCGCTGCGCGGCGGCGATGTAGGCCCCCACCATGGCGGCAATCTCAAAACCACCGAGACGCTGCAACAGATCCAACGTCGAATTGATGTCGGGCAAATGTAGGTCAAGGGCACACTGAATCACCGCCGCCTTATACACGCTATCGGCACGATCAATTCCGGTGCCAAAGCCTTCGATATCCCGCGCCGATTTGCCCAGCAAGGCACAGGCCATGGCTGTGGCCGACATCACGTTGGCAACACCTACATCACCGGCAATAAACAGCTGCGCGCCACGATCCAGCGCTCGCACCACCGCCCGCTGCCCAACCAACAAGGCCGCGGCAAGCTGCGCCGCTGTCATGGCCGGAGCATATCTAAAATTGGCGGTACCATGAGCAACTCGGGCACGCACCACGCCCTGGTTTCCGTTAAGGTTATGACCAACACCCACGTCCACCACTTCGAGTTCGGCCCCTAGATATTTGGCAAGCACCGCAATCGCAGCGCCACCATTAGTAATGCTACGTATCGTCCCTTGAGTAACAGCATGAGGAAAAGCTGTGCCCTCCTCTTCAGCAATGCCATGATCGGCAGCAAAGATGGAGATTTGGATCTCTGTCAGATGCGGTTTGTTGCTGTTCTGCATGCCACACAGGCGCACGGCAATCTGCTCCATCACCCCCAGTGAACCCGGTGATTTGGCCAACCGCAGTTGCCGATCAAGGGCGTGCTGATAGGCCGCCGTTGCGATCGGTTTAACAGGCTGATGCAGCCAATCCAACATTACAGAGACTCTCCTTTAAGAAGCAACGGCAAACCCGCAACGCTGAGTGTGACACGCTGACACTGTTGGGCCAGTGCCTGATGCAGCCAGCCGGCCTCATCACAGAAACGACGACTCAACTCCCCCATCGGCACCACCCCCATGTTGACCTCGTTGCTCACCAGGATGATGTGACCTGGCAGTTGTGGCAGTAGCTCAAGCAGTGCCTGGCGCTCATATTGAAATACCGATTCAGAGGCAGAGCCGAGCAGGTTGCTGAGCCACAGGGTAAGGCAATCGACCAACAGACAGCGATCAGTGGCAGCACTCTGCCGCAACACATCGGCTAACGCAACGGGCTCTTCGATCAACGTCCACGCATCGGTACGTTCAAGGCGATGGCGCTGGATGCGTACCGCCATCGCCTCATCCTCAGCAGTGGCAGTAGCAATAAAGGTGAGGTGCAACCCCGACGCCAGGGCACGCTGCTGCGCCAGGGCGCTTTTACCGGAACGGACACCACCAAGAATCAGCTCTTTCACAGCACATGCCTCCAAAAAAGGGGCACTCTAACAAGCAAGCTACTCTTTTGCCACCGTTGGCTCTGCAAGTGAAGTGGAACCCTTATGGCTTTTGAACGCCTTGCGAATCAGATGTGGAAACAGCAGATGGAACGGCATGCGCAGATAGTGTGAACGAATGTATAACATCCACCGCGCCAATGCAGTGTAACGATCATCACAGCTGACATGATCAGGGCGTAAGGCTCGCTCAAACAAAAAATCCATCAACCACAACAGCGCCGCAGGCGGACGGCCCAATCTGGCAACCGCCTTGACTGCAAATGATGGAATCGGCGTTGCTACCATCTGCGCCGTGTAGCGTAATGCGTAGTAGAGCGGCCGAGTCAAATCAAGCGTTACAGCACGCTCTATCAGCTGCTCCCAAAATCCATTTTGCGTACCGAAGTGACGCAACAGCGCATCCAGATCCACCAGATCACGCAGACCATGTTCCAATTCACCCTCATGAAAGAGATGTGTAGCACTGTGGAGAATCATATCCACCGGTGTGAAGGTGCAAATTTCCATCTGCCCCGCCAGCGCCACTGCGGTAGCCAGCATTTTAGATGAATCAGGCTTCAACCGCGCCGTCGGCGGCAGGATGGCATGGTGTACGTCAATCACCGCCCCACGCACCCCATGTTTCATCGGCGGGATCTCATGCATCCACTGACGATAATATTTTTGGTCGTACTCATCGTGGTGGGTAGTGCGCCAACCGTAGAGCAGTAGCGCATTCTCGACGGCCTCCATGCGCTGCTTTGGCACCAGGATATCGATATCAGAGAGCAACCGTCCCGGTGCGGCTGGCAATCCAGCCATGACGTAGGCCGCCCCCTTGAGCAATACCACGGGAATATCCAGATCACTCAGCGCTTTTTTTATGTTGGCAACTTCGTAACGTACCGACTGGGCCTGACGCTGGGCAAATGCCCATGCCGAATCGAGATGGCTCTGTGCCGGTTCCGGCAGATCGTTGTGGCCTGCCAGCAGATAGGCGAGCCGCGCCAGCAGGTCAGCATGGCGCGCCTGCCGGATCAACAGATCCCACTGTTGCAGACTCAACCCTGTGACCCGATCGGGATTGATCAGCACCTCAGACAGCAACGGCCGCGCCATCATGCTGACCACTCCAGCGCATCAAAAATCCGCACCGCATCGTCGAGTCGGCTGTAGGTAAACTCAAGACAGGCGGCGCCATCCACCACCTCAGCAAGCATGTTAAAACCGCGTGCTCCCGTGACGCTGTAGTTAAATGAGTTATCTGCCAGGTAAAGCCCCGTCTGCGCCTTGGAGCGGACTGTCATCAGGGCCTCGGCATTCGTCTGATAGCGCGGAAATATAATACCCCCCACTCGTGCTGTCTCAGCCGCACGCCTGATACTATCAGAGGGGGCCTTCATGAGCGCCACCGTGCCTTTAATGGTATCGAGTGACGCCCGGCTGATCACCGCTTGAGGCTCATAGTCACGCATAATCTGAATCGACTCATTTTTCAGCCCGATCGGTCTGGGGCAGGGCACCACTTGGCCATCCGCCATGGAGATGATCGCCATCTCATCAGAAAAAAGCCGCCAACCGCGACTCACCAAGCCAGCACACAAGGTACTTTTACCCGAGCCAGGTGGCGCAGGCAGGATAATCGCCACGCCATTACGCTCTATCACGGCGGCATGAATCAACAGATAGCTATGCATCTGGCTCGCCACACACCAGTTCAACCCCCACTCAAACAGTGGCAGCGCTTGGTTTAACGGCAGCGGTTTAAAGGGGTGCAGGCCATCGTATGAGAACTTGACTTGCGGCCGATGCCAACGCCTTAGCCCCTGACTCTGCTCCAGGGCGAGGTAGTAATCCACAAAGCGGTCCGCCCCCCCGGCAATCAGCGGATATTCACCATATAACTGATAGACACCCTCGGCCACGCTGGTTATCGATGACTTCAGAGAGACCACAAACGGACCGACACTAAATGCCACCCCGGCACCAGCAAGCTGGGAGGAAAAACGGGCAAAGGATAAAGAGTTCAGAGGGGTTACGTGGGGCATTGCAGGATATTCAACTTTACCAGCGCCGCCAGTCGCTGCTGCACGACAGGGTCAAAATCAATCCCTGGATCAACATCAATGTATTGCACAATCTTTTTCAGGATCTGCTCTTCAGAGAGACACCCTTTTGCCAGCAGTTCAATAATCGCCATGCAGAGATCATCCACCACGTGGGTATCGCCGGAGAACTGATCATACAACAGTGTCTCGCCATCCCACCCCTTGTATAGAGGGTCAAAGCCCGACGCCAAACACCAACCGGAGGGGGACATCCCTGTCACCCTCCGGCTAGCAATGGTTGATAAACAACAGGTGGGTAAAGCACTATGGATTAGGGATGGTAATACCGAACTGTGAAATCGCAGTCTGATAACTCAATCTTGTGGTAGCGTTAACCTGATTCCAAATCTCAAAAAGCGTCTTCAATTCAATCGGCTTGCTGGCGGAATAGGTATTGTAAAGTGTGATCACCTGATTAGGCGTCAGACCAAATTCACGCCCACCACCAAACGGATTCACCCCCAATTCAGCGGCTTTAGCGTTCAGCAACGCCGCCACTGTATGAGCGCCAAGCTGATAATGATCATGCGTTCCATTCAAGCGCATCACCTCTTCCAAGGTATAGCTTGTAGACTGGTTATTTACGAAGTGTATGAATGTATTGCCCTCAAATACCCCGCCGAAACTGGTATGAAACGGGGTTGTTGGCAATAGTGGAGCGGGCCAGCCACCGGTGTAGGTCTTGGGATTGCCGCCAGAAAAAAAGTTTCCGCCAGACCAGAATCCTGGTGTCCGCCCCATACAATCGCCGATCTCACCGGGGTGAGACAGGTTGCCAGAGAGCATGCCTGAGACAGTACAGCGATAATTCATGCCCAGGGCTGATTTGCTGCTCAGCGTCATAATGAGCGGCACAGCGATCAAGCCAGCGGTGGTGAGTTTACGGCGTGACTGATTAACCGTTTGGCCTTCATCCGTCACGTTGCTAACACTCTTGCTCTCAGCGTCATCCTGACTGGGTCCACGGTCGTCATTCATTCGTAATCTCCTAACCAAACTCTATGCAGGGGCACAACAGCCGCCCCGAATATGGGAATTATACCAACCCGTAGCCTGTCGTGTCTGCCTCGACAGCGGATTGGACTAATTAATATATACGCGTATTAATGCAAGAATCGCACCCGAATCTGCCAACGCCTTGTAATGATGATTTTTTTTAGCCTCTGGCCTGGGTCTTAAAAGCACCAAAATAACTTGAATGTAAAGAACTTCGACACCTCATTTTTGAGGCTTTTCAAGCCACTAACCACAGATATCACTCTGACAATGAACAAAGTCTGATAATAACTGCTACCCGGTCCATCATAAGCTGTCGGCACAATCAACAAACTCAGCAGCCCGACCAACACGCAGCAATAGGCTACCGCAGCTGCCACACCACGGTATAATCCTGTAACTATCGATACGCAACAGACCTAACCTAAGGATTTCATTAAGAATGCGCAGACCAGTGGTGATTATCGGTATCGGTGAGATGGCGGGTGTATTTGCCCGGGGCTTGCTGCGTTGTGGCCACCCTGTTTACCCCGTTACCCGGGACGTGAACATGACAGCGGTAGCGCAACAACTGCCCGAGCCAGAGCTGGTGCTGGTAGCGGTCGGGGAAAAAGATCTCGATCAAACCCTGACCCAGATCCCCGCCACCTGGCGCAACCGTCTGGCGCTGTTACAAAACGAACTGCTGCCCCAGGCGTGGCAGAGTCACGGCATTGATCAACCCACGGTCATCTCAGTCTGGTTTGAGAAAAAACGCGGCCAGGATGCCAAGGTACTGATCGCCTCCCCGATCCACGGCCCTCATGCCCAGTGTTTATCGGACGCCTTGGAGAGTCTCAACATCGCCAACCGCATCGTCACCACCGCGCCGGAGATGCTCTTTGAACTGGTGCGCAAAAATCTCTATATCGTCACCACCAACATCGCCGGACTGGCGGCAGGCGGCACTGTTTCCGAGCTGTGGAGTCAGCATGAGTCACTGGCCCTTGAGGTTGCCAATGAAGTGCTGGATATTCAACAATGGCTTGCAGGGGTTGATCTGCCCCGACCGCGTCTGATTGAAGGGATGCTGGAAGCGTTTACTGGCGACCCCGACCACCAGTGCATGGGTCGTTCAGCCCCGGCACGGCTAGCACGCGCCCTCGACCAGGCCGGCGCTGCCAATCTGGCCGTGCCGACACTAAAAAGAATCGCCGCCAGCCAACCGTAAAAGCAATACAATCAACAACGAACCGCTATTGACCGTCTCTGTCTAACATCGTGTAACATGGCCATACGTACCAAAGAGAGTCCTTTAATGCAGTTGCAACACCATCCCGGCCCACTCATACACAGACTCATGATTGGCCTTATCGTGATGGGCCAACTACTGCTATCCCAATCCCACGCTGACAACTACACCATTCAGAGCCTGGGTAAGGACTTCATCCCCATTAGCATCAGCAACGCCGGTTTGATTGTTGGCAAAAATGGTGTTGACGGCACCATTACCACCCAAAATACGGCCAACTCCGGCACCACTACGGCCAACCTTGGGGCAACAAACGAAGCCACCCAGATCAATGACAGCAACGTTATCGTCGGCTACACCAAAACAGTTCCAACCGTTGCCACGCTGTGGGAAAAGAGCATCCTGTCTTTAGAACTGACCCGTTTCAGCAATCTCCTCAAAGCCACCGCCATCAACGGCTTCAACGAAATTGCCGGTACCCGCCTCGACAGCAGCAGCAGCTACCGGCGCCCATTTCACTACGACATTTTCAGCGGTCGACTGACCACACTCGGCACACTCGGTGGTGCAGAGGGGTGGGCCAATGACATCAACGATAACGGTTATCTGGTAGGCAGCTCAGTAGACAAAAACGGTAACAGCCGCGCCTTTCGTTATAACAGCCAGAGTCCCACCCTGGCCGCTATTAATCCAATGGCGGGGTACCAACACAGTGAAGGGTGGAGAATAAATGACGATGAGAGCGTTGTCGGCTGGGTCTACAACAGCACTCTCAATCAAGCGGGCAAACGCGCCTTTTACAATACTATTGCCGGCAGCGTTACCAACCTCGGCACCCTTAACAATGATACCGACAGCGTTGCCAGATCCATCAACAACCACGGCGCCATCATCGGCCAGTCGATTCGCGCCGACAACAATGGTCAGCCCTTTGTCTTCAACACTGCCAGCGCCGACATAGTAATTGTAGTCACCGATCCGATCGATCCAAACACTGTCTACGCGCACAGCACCACCGGTACCGGCATTATAAAAAGCACCGACCGGGGTGATCACTGGCAGACCAGTAACCGCGGACTAACCAACCTAAATGTCAATGCGCTAATCATCCACCCCAACAACAGACAGACGCTCTACGCAGGCACCAACGCCGGCGTCTTTAAAAGCGTTGATGGCGGCGGCAACTGGAGATTTCTCGCGGGTAAACTCGACAATCTGGCGCTCAGCGCCCTCTATATCAGCTTTGATAGCAACGGCCTGAGTGAACGCCTCTATGCGGGCACTAATGGTGGCATCTACTACTCTGATGACAGCGGTGAAAACTGGACACTCGCCAGCGGCTCCACCGGCTATAGCACTTTCAATTTCACCCACCACATAACCCGACCAGACGCTATCTACGCAGCCACCAACCGTGGAGTCTACTCATCCGGTGATCGCGGTCAATTCTGGAGTCGCCAGAATGGCCAAGGGACTACCCAGCTGCTAAGCCAACGCGTCTCAGCCATTGCCATTGACCCCATCAACAGTAACATTCTTTATGCTGGCACCATCGGAGGCGGAGTTTTCAGGGCCGATATTGCTGCGGGCTCCTTGCAATGGACATCATTTAATGACAGCAACCTGAGCAATCTAAACATCTACACGCTGCTGTTTTACAACAATGGAGGCGTCAGCACGCTCTTTGCCGGCTCCACCGGCGGGCTTTATCAACGTGAGGTGGGCAGGTCCAGCTGGGCTTCCGCCAGCAATTTTGGTATCGACCGTGGCACCTATTCACTGGCACTAGGCAGCGACGGCATCGACACAACGCTCTATGCCAGCACTTTTGATGGCGACGTCTTCCGCTCCATCACTGGTTCCAACAGCACATTGTTACTGGCCACCAACTGGAAAGCCATTACCAACGGTGTCTCATTGGCAGACATCTACACACTCGCTACCATCAGCAAAGATAGCAGCGACACCAACAGCCAGACGCAGATTCTGGCAGGGGCCAATAACGGATTTTTTAAACTCAGTTACAAAACCCCCGGTGACTCCACCAGCTGGACCACCCCCACCAGTGGCGCCAGCGGCATGAAGCTGACGACCATCGCCTACGACAACCGCACCACTCCATATACACTGTGGGCCGGTTCATCGGACCAGGGGGTGCTCATCTCCACTGACAATGGCGATAACTGGACATTCACCAATGAAGGACTTAACAACCGCAACATCTCCGCCTTAGCCGTTGATACTACCCCCACCACACCTACCGTATTTGCCGCCACCATGGACGGCGTCTACCGCAGTGAAGATGGCGGCCGCCGCTGGAGCAGCGCTAATTTGGGCCTCAACAACTCACCGGTCTACAGCCTTCTACTTGATACCGGGGTAACGCCAGCACTGTTATATGCCGGCACCAAACAGGGGGTCTACCGCAGCAGTGACTATGGCCGTTTCTGGGTCGCCATCAATGGCAATAATGACAGCCTCAAAAACAGCGAGATCGTCACTCTGCAAAAGGCCCAAAACGGCATGCTGCTGGCCGGCAGTCTCTCCAGCGGACTTTTCATCAGTAGCAGTAACGGCCAAACCTGGAGTGATGGAAATGGCGCTACAGTACTGCCCCTATTTGATCTCGCCGAGGATCCATTTACGCCCGATAGCCTGCTGGCCGCCACCACCAAAGGGTTGTATAAACTCACCTGCACCATTAACACCACTACCACTCCTCCCACTCCTGGCTGCAATTGGGATGGAACCATATTCCTAGAGGGCAACAGTGTCATAACCGTCCGTTTTGACCCCAACAACGCCAACCATATCTACGCCGGAATGGAAGCCAATGGCATTCAGGTAAGCACCAACCTCGGCAATACCTGGCAGCCGCGCAACGAGGGCATTACCACCACGAATGCTCGTATGGAGAATCTCAACAACCTCCTCCAGCCTCTCACGGTGCAAAAAAACTGGGATCTGCCAGATGCCGTCGACGTCAACAATAGTGGGCAGATCATTGGTTGGGGTTACCACTACAATGACTCCGGGGTTAACCTAGGTAAATACGGCTACCTGCTTACCCCGGTTACCGGGACCTCCACGGTCGACCTGGCAGTCTCGCAAACCACACAACCTGCCATCATCAAACAGGGTGTGCCCTTCAACTACCGCATCGCCATTACCAACCTCGGCCCAGATACCGAAACCGGCGCCAAACTGATCGACTGGCTACCGCCCGATATCATATTCCGCGTCGTCTCCACCAGCGTCAACACCAGAACGACCAATCCCGGCTTTTGCGAAAAGCGTCCAGAAAACATCATTCGCTGCGAGCTGGGCGCCATCAGGTCAAAAGAGACGGTCTATGTCACCATCTCCATGGAATCGCCCTACCGCGATGTTCAGATCCATAATGTCGCCCGCGTTATAGGTAACGAATTCGACAGCAATAGCGACAACAACACCACCTCATCAGGCAATACTGTCACTATCGACAAATGTTTTATCGCCACCGCCGCCTACGGTTCATTCCTCGATCCACACGTCACAGCGCTACGCGCCTTCCGCGACAGACAGCTGCTCACCAATCCGCTGGGGCGTGAATTGGTCACTCTCTACTACCGCTACTCACCGCCCATTGCCAACTTCATCAGCGACAGCACACTGCTGCGCGGGATCACGCGGGTATTGCTAACGCCCATCGTCTATGGCGTGCTCTATCCGTTTATCACTCTGTTAATGGTGCTAATCGCAATATCAACAATGATGTTTTACCGCCGCTACCGCAGAAACTCGATTTTTAACGTGGGATAAAAGAGAGACGCCGTTCAATATGCAGTAGCAGCGAAGCGAATGACCCACGCGCCAAGAGCCAGGCAAAACCGGCCCCCAGCGTGTCAGCGACCATGTCGGCATACTCAAAGGCGCGATAACCGGTCTGCCCCTGCACAAACTCCAACGCCACACCCAGTGCAATAAACACTACCAAAAACAGCCACTGTCGCGAACGGTGGTAGAGCTGCGCAAACCAGCCCATCATGATGAAATAAGCACCGAAATGGCCAATCTTATCGCCAAACTCAATGCCCGGTGTTTGAATAGGATTGGGCGTCAACGACTCATAAACCACCCACACCACAAACAGCCAACCCAACCCGCACCACCAGCCAAACCAGCGCAACGGCTGACGTGCAGCAATCCCCTGTGTCATCAAGAGCTCACCGGCCACAACCAGGCCGCACCACGCACGCCGCTGGAATCCCCGTGCCGGGCAGGCAACAGGTGGGTATTCACCACATCGGAAAAGACATGTTTGCCCCACAGCTTTGGCACCCGCTGGTAGAGGCTGCGGATATTGGAGACACCACCGCCCAACACAATCACCTCCGGATCGAGAATGTTGATCACACTCGCCAGCGCCCGCGCCAGACGCTCCTCATAACGCGACAGCGTCTCCTCCGCCAAATGGTGAGCACCGTCACACTGGGCCGCCAGCTCGTTGGCGGGCAGCCGTTTACGTGTCAGATCATAATGGTCGCGACTCAGGCCCGGGCCACTGAGAAAGGTCTCAATGCAGCCATGTTTGCCGCAATAACAGGGGGGACCAGGAACCTCATCCCATCGTGGCCACGGCATCGGATTGTGGCCCCACTCCCCGGCGATGGCGTTGGGTCCACGCAACAACCGGCCATTAATAACAATGCCCCCGCCGACACCCGTGCCCAGGATCACACCAAATACCGAGGCCGCGCCCGCCGCCGCACCATCCACCGCCTCTGACAAAGCAAAACAGTCAGCATCGTTGGCGATATGGATGGGGCGTCCCAGCAGTGCCTCAAGGTCCCGCTGCAATGGCTTATCATTCAGCCAGACAGAGTTAGCGTTTTTCAGTAAACCTGTCGCTGGCGAAATCGCCCCGGGTGTAGCGATGCCGACACTGCCGGTCTCCCCCGTCCTGCCTTCAACCTGACCAATCAGCTCCACCAGCGTCTGCAACGTAGTCTCATAACAGCCACGTGGACTGACAATACGCTCACGCAGCAACTCACGCCCATCACCTGCCAGGGCAATCGCCTCAATTTTAGAACCGCCGAGATCAATACCAATACGCATGCAACCTCCTTACGCCAATAACGAACGAAAATGCGGCCAGTCAAAACAGGCGCCGGGATCACTCTTGCGGCCCGGCGCAATCTCACAATGGCCCGCAATCCGCTCCGGCGTGATGGCAGGAAACGCAACCATCAATAACCTGGCTAGCTGCGCCAGACGCTGATACTGCACCGGCTCATAAGGCAGCTCATCACACCCCTCCAGCTCAATACCGATAGAAAAATCATTACAACGTTCACGCCCGGCAAAACAGGAGGCGCCCGCATGCCACGCCCGCTGGGTAAACGGCACATACTGCACCACTTCACCGTCGCGGCGAATCAGTACATGGGCCGACACCTGCACCCCGGCAATCTGCTTAAAATAGGGGTGAGCGTTTTCATCCAGGCTATTGGTAAACAGCGCATCGATGTACGGCCCGCCAAACTCCCCCGGTGGCAGACTGATACCATGCACCACCAACAGACCCACCACCTCACCCACCGCCCGGTCATCACAATTAGGTGAGGGTAACCGCCGCACGTCCCCCGCCAACCAATCCAATTGACCATCGACCTTTATCATAAACACACCCTCCCCACCTCGACTACTATAGCGCTGTCAATATCACCACGCCGCCACTCAAGTGACAAGCGCAAAGCTCTCGCAGTGCAATACTAACTTTCAATCTGTCACCGCAAAAAATATATTTGTAGCGCAGTAAACAGTTAATCCTGGCACTCACCTCAAAAACCTGTGGATGGCATAACCAGCGCAACAGAACAGCTCTATTTTATCCATCCGATTGTGATATAACTTTCGCCTCACGCAACCAAATCCCAACGTTTAGTTACTCATCTAGAGTGCACCCATGAATAATGCACAATGGTTCCTGCTTGTAGGTGGACTGCTGCTTTTTATGGGACTCACCGCCTCCATCCTCAAGCGCTCGCCCGTCACCTCCGCCATTATCTATCTGGCCGTAGGATTGTTAGTCGGGCCGACCGTACTCAATCTATTTCATTTCAATCCGCTCAAAGAGTCCGCGTTACTCGAGGTATTGACTGAAGTAGCTGTACTGATCTCACTGTTTTCTGCCGGCGTTAAAATGCCGGTGCCGTTCAATTTGACGCGCTGGCGCGCGCCACTACGGCTGGCCATCGTCTCCATGACACTGACCGTCGCAATGGTCGCAGCCTTTGCCTACTACGTACTGGGACTACCACTGGGCGCAGGTATCTTACTGGGCGCCATCCTCGCCCCCACCGACCCCGTACTCGCAACCGACGTCCAGATTCGCCACCCCGGCGATAACGACCAACTACGTTTCACCCTCACCTGCGAAGCCGGCATGAACGACGGCAGCGCCTTTCCATTTGTGATGTTGGGACTTGGATTGTTAGGGCTGCATGAGCTAGGCAGCTTTGGCATCAACTGGGTGCTGGTAGATGTGTTATGGGCAACGGCGGCCAGCATCGCCATTGGTATTGTTGCTGGCATGGCACTGGCGCAACTGGGCTGGAAGCTGCGGCGCAAACCAGACAGACATATTCTAATGAATGACTTCCTTGGCCTGGGGCTGATTGGCATTGTCTACGGCCTCACCGTACTGTTTCACGCCTGGGGCTTTCTCGCCGTGTTCTTCGCCGCCGTCGCCCTGCGCCAAACTGAATTAAAACTGGCCAAGGCTGACCAACACCTCATAGACAGCTGCAAATCCCTGACAACAACCGACATTGATACAAAGGCATGCCCGGATCTCGAATCGCCATCCCTGGTCAGCGAAGGGGCACTGGTCTTCAAAGAGCACCTTGAAAGATTATCGGAGGTAGTACTGATCCTGCTGATTGGCGGCACCCTGTTTCTGGACTCCTGGAGCTGGAGAGCCGTCGGCCTGGCGCTGTTTTTATTTATGGTAGCGCGCCCCATCAGTGTCTTCATCGGCCTGATAGGGACCCATACACCATGGCGACTACAAGGTCTGGCCAGCTGGTTTGGTGTGCGCGGCATTGGTTCGCTCTATTACCTGATGTACGCCATACAACATGGCCTGCCCGAACCGCTGGCGCTGGAATTGATTCAAATGACACTCATTGTTGTGACACTCTCAATTCTACTGCATGGCACCAGCGTCAAGCCGCTGCTGGAACATTTCTGGCGCCGCAGCAAATCGCCACGACCACCATAAGGCATTGATTGGAATCCATGCGCCTCTCATCGATTGGTGAACAGCGTCTAAACTTGCGCCAAACTGGCCGCCCCCTCATAATTGGTTGTTTTTACGCTACTCTGAGAGCATGACCAGCCACCACTACCCACTATTAGAAAGCATCCCCACCCCAGACGAGCTGCGGCAACTGCCGCAGGAGCAGCTGGTGATACTGGCAGATGAGCTGCGCCGTTTCCTGATCCAGTCGATCAGCCATACCGGTGGCCACCTCTCGGCGGGGCTGGGCACAATCGAACTGACTATCGCCCTACACTATGTATTTAACACCCCGGATGACCGCTTGGTCTGGGATGTTGGCCATCAGAGCTATCCCCACAAAATCCTGACCGGGCGTCGCGAACTGATGCCATCCCTCCGCCAGCGTGGCGGAATGGCGGGGTTTCCCAAGCGCGAAGAGAGTCCCTACGACACCTTTGGTGTGGGTCACTCCAGCACCTCCATCAGTGCCGCGCTGGGCATGGCGCTGGCGGCCAAGGCCCAGGGGTTAACCCGCAAGGTGGCAGCAGTGATTGGTGATGGCGCGATGACGGCGGGCATGGCCTTTGAGGCGCTCAACCACGCCGGTGACCTGGATGCCAACCTGCTGGTGATCCTCAACGACAACGAGATGTCGATCTCCCCCAATGTCGGTGGCATGGCCAACTATCTGGCACGGGTGCTCTCCGGCAAGTTCTACTCCAGTGTTCGCGAAAGCAGCAAAAAGGTGTTGGGCAAGATGCCTACTGTCTGGGAGCTGGCACGCCGTGCCGAAGAGCACATGAAAGGCATGGTAGTGCCCGGCACCCTGTTTGAAGAGTTGGGATTCAACTACATCGGTCCGATCGACGGCCACGACCTGCCAACGCTGGTCAGCACCCTGCGCAACATGCGCGACTTTGAAGGCCCGCAGTTTCTGCATGTTGTGACCAAAAAGGGCAAGGGTTTCACCCCCGCCGAAGAGAACCCCTGCACCTATCACGGTGTTGGCAAGTTCGACCCGGACAACGGCGAGCTGCTCGCCAGCGCCGGCGCCACCACCTATACCCAGGTCTTTGGCCAGTGGCTCTGCGATATGGCCGTGGCCGACAAACGGCTGGTGGGCATCACCCCGGCGATGCGCGAGGGGTCTGGCATGGTGGAATTTTCACAGCAACACCCGGACCAATATTTTGATGTGGGCATCGCCGAGCAGCACGCCGTCACGCTGGCAGCAGGCATGGCCTGCGACGGCATGAAGCCGGTGGTGGCGATCTACTCCACCTTCCTGCAACGCGCCTACGACCAGCTGATCCACGACGTTGCGATCCAGAATCTGCCGGTGCTGTTTGCCATCGACCGGGCCGGGCTGGTCGGACCTGACGGCCCGACCCATGCGGGCAGCTTTGACCTGAGCTTTCTCAACTGCATCCCCAATATGGTGGTGATGGCGCCGGCCGATGAAAATGAGTGTCGTCAGATGCTCTACACCGGTTTCCAGCACACTGGGCCCTGTGCCGTGCGCTACCCACGCGGCGCCGGCCCGGGCGTGGCTGTTGAAAAAGAGATGACCGCCCTGCCACTGGGCAAGGCCGAGCTGCGTCGCAAGGGCAAACGGGTCGCCCTGCTCGCCTACGGCAGCATGCTGGGTGCGGCCAGTGCCGCCGCCGAGCAGCTGGATGCCACTCTGGTCAACATGCGTTTTGTCAAACCGCTGGACGAAGCCAAGGTGCTAAAGCTGGCCCGCGAGCACGAGCTGCTGGTGACCATCGAAGAGAACGCCATCATTGGCGGCGCCGGCAGTCTGGTCGCAACACTGCTCAACACCCTGGATACCCCGCCACAGCTGATTCAACTGGGGCTGCCCGACCACTTCATCGAACATGGTGAACGTACTGCCCTGCTGGCCGGCTGCGGACTCGACAGCCAGGGCATCATCGAGCGCATCAACCTCCATTTTGAAAACAGCGCTGAAAACATGGCTGGCCACGGCAGCGCCGCCTAGGTAAAATACCCGAACGTTTTAGTCAGGAAATACTCGAACCATTATGTCCCCACGTTACACACTAAAAGTGCTCACCGACTTTGCAGCAGCACACTCCCTGCGCAACTACCCGGGCGATTGCGCCAAGCTGCATGGTCACAACTGGAAGGTTGAGGTTGAAGTGACCGCCACCGCTCTCAACGACGTCGGCATTGGCATGGACTTCAAACAGATCCGCAAGGAGGCCAAGCTGGTCTGTGACTATCTCGATCATGAGTATCTCAACGAGCTTCCGCCCTTCGACACCATCAATCCAACTGCCGAAAACATCGCCGCCTACATCTATCGCGAACTTGATCAGCGCCTCAACACCCCTGAGGCAAAGATCAGCGCCATCACCATCTGGGAAACAGAGCGGGCTTGTATCCGCTACACGGAGAACCAAGAGTAATGACTGACAACACCCCCATGACCGATGTTCAGAACAGCGTCGATATTCGTCGTATCCCCATTAATAAAGTTGGCATTAAAGACATCCGCCACCCCGTGCGTGTCAAAGATCGCAGCCAGGGGGAGCAGCACACTATCGCCAACTTCAATATGTATGTACATCTGCCGCATAACTTTAAGGGCACTCACATGTCCCGTTTTGTTGAGATCCTCAACAGTTACGAACGTGAGTTTTCGGTAGAAAATTTCGACAAGATGATGGTGGAGATGGCCGAACGTCTGGAGTCAGAAGAGGGGCACGTTGAGATGTCCTTCCCCTACTTTGTCGAAAAACCGGCGCCGGTATCCAAGGTAAAAAGCCTGATGGATTACGACGTCACCCTGCTGGGCGAGATCAAAAACGGCAACCCTTCCGTCGCCATCAAGGTAGTGGTACCTGTCACCAGTCTCTGCCCCTGCTCCAAAGAGATCTCGGCCTACGGCGCCCACAACCAGCGCTCACATGTCACCGTGACAGTACATACCAATAACTTTGTCTGGATCGAAGACATCATCGACCTGGTTGAAGGCGAGGCCTCATGCGAACTCTTTGGCCTGCTGAAACGTCCGGACGAAAAATATGTTACTGAACGCGCCTACGACAACCCAAAGTTTGTTGAGGATATGGTGCGCGATGTCGCGGCACGCCTAAATGCCGATGACCGCATCGATGCCTACACAGTAGAGTCTGAAAACTTTGAATCGATCCACAACCACTCCGCCTACGCCCTGGTGGAACATAATAAAAAGCTAAAATAAAAAATCCAGATCCCACCCTACAGCCGCCTTGTTTCGCCCCCGGTATCAGAGTACAGTTTGACCCAGAAAATGCCGGGGGCACAGGCGCATCTCGCTGCTACCCACTCACCAGTGCAACTGCATCAGGTAGTGTCGATGCATAACTCACTGACCCAGCTAATAAAATAGCCATCCAATGCTTTAGACTCCGTTGCAGTAGCGGTTTTTTATCACCGCTCAAACGAATTTTTGGGGCATCTGGGTAAAAAGGGTAACCAGATGAAGAGCTTCTTTAATAATTTTACCAGCCGCATGCTTCTGAGCGAGCTGATTGTGCATGCCTTATTAATTTCATCCCTCTTTTTCCTCGTCCTGCCTCTGCTCAAACAGGAATACCAGGACCAATTCATCCAGCAGGCCCAGCAAACCTCAGCCCGTATCGCAACGTTACTGGAAAATAGCGCACCGCCCTATCACATTGAATCTATCGTTGGCCAAGGCGACATCGTAAGCGCGCGCCTTGTTCCTGCAACAAATAGCCGTTTGGATTTTGGACAGGGGCAAAGGTTTGACAGTAGTGACAACCACCGCTACCAAATAGTGGTGCCGCTGTCACTGGCGGGAGAGCGTTACCAATTAGAGCTGGACTACGACAAGAGCGCCACTGAGCTGCGAATTAGCAACGCCTTCCAGTTTGGCATCTACTTGGCGATCGGCTACGTACTGCTGGCAGTATTGAGCACCGCACTGCTAGGGCCGCAGCTGACGCGCCCCTTACAACGGTTGCGCCAGACCGCCTTAAACATCGCTGCCGGCCAACCTATGGAGCAGATCAATACCGATACCGACATCACCGAGGTAAAGGATCTTGCTACCGGTCTGGAACGGATGCGCAGCAAACTGGTCGCCCAGCGCGAGGATCTGGCGATGCGTGAGGCACGCATCAGTGCCGTTATGGACAACATTGCCGACGCCCTTGTCACCATCAACGAGCTGGGGCAGATCCAATCTTTCAATCTGGCGGCGGAGCGCATCTTTGGCCACAACGCCAAAGAGATGATAGGCAGCTCTGTCAACGCCCTGTTTGCTGCACCGCTGGTCTCGCGCAACCCGGATAACGGCGAATCCCGTATCACCATCGAACAGCACGCTCCTTATGAAACGCTCGGGCGGCGCAAGGATAACAGCACCTTCCACATGGAGGCCGCCATCAGTGAGATTTGTGAGCTCGCCGGCTGCATCTCTATCGTCATCTGTCGCGACATCAGCGCACAGAAACAGGCTGAGCTGGAGATCAAATCACTCAAGGATGATCTGGAGCAACGGGTCGTTAAACGCACCCTGGAGCTGGCATCGGTTAATAAAGAGCTGCAACATCAGGCGTTGCATGACGCCCTCACCAGCCTGCCCAACCGGGTGCTGATGCAAGACCGGCTGGAGCAGGCCACCCGCGCCGCCAAACGTGAGAATCACTGTCTGGCGCTGATGATTACCGATCTCGACCGCTTCAAGGAGATCAATGACACCCTTGGTCACCACTATGGCGACCTGCTTTTGCAACAGGTGGCGGGGCGGGTACGCAGCGCCTTGCGTGACTCCGATACCGTTGCCCGATTAGGCGGCGATGAGTTTGCGGTATTGCTACCCACCATCCAGAATGAAGAGCAGGCAGCACAGGCCGCCGTCAAAATCGCCAAGGCCATGGAAGCCCCCTTCATCCTTGAAAACCAAAACTTCCATGTGGGCATCAGCATCGGCATCGCCATCTACCCCAAAGATGGCGATAACTCCAACCACCTGATGCGGCGTGCCGATGTCGCCATGTATGTCGCCAAGCGGGCGCAAAGCAGTTATGCCTTCTACAATCCCGAACAGGATCAGCACAGCGCCAGCCGCCTGGCGCTGGTCGGCGAGCTGCGCCGCGCGCTGGAACAGAAACAGCTGATTGTGCATTACCAGCCCACTGTTGATATCAAACAGAAACAGGTTGTGGGAGTCGAGGCGCTGCTGCGCTGGCAGCACCCAACCCGCGGCGTACTGCAACCGAATGAATTCATTCCACTGGCGGAACAGACCGGCCTCATCAAAGGGCTTACCATCTTTGTCCTGAATGAAGCGCTACAACAGCTGCATCAATGGCAGGCAAGCGGATTGCAGCTGCGCATGGCTATCAACCTTTCGTCGCGCAACCTCAACGATCCTGATCTGGTCAGACAGATTGACGAGCTGCTCAACCGCTGGCAGGTGTTGCCTGAGCAGCTCCAGCTGGACATCACCGAAAGCGCCATCATGGAAGATCCACCGCGCGCCATGAGCACCCTGTCGCGCCTCTACGCCATGGGCATCAAGCTCTCTATCGACGACTTTGGCACCGGTTACTCATCCCTGGCCTACCTCAAACAGCTGCCGGTGCACGAAATCAAGATCGACCGCTCCTTTGTCGAAGAGATGGTCAGCAACAACGAAGATCGTGTCATCGTGCGCTCCACCGTCGACCTCGCCTTCAACATGGGCCACCGTGTCATTGCCGAAGGGGTTAACAGCCAGGAGACGCTTACCTTGCTTGCCGAGATGGGCTGCGATCGCGCCCAGGGCTTTTTTATCTGCAAACCGCTCAATGGCAAAGAGCTCTCTCAATGGCTGAGAAACAATACCGAGTGGCACACCGAAACTAGGCCACGCAGCGCACGGCCTGAGCCGGAGATGGTTTAAAAGCGAAGATATAAAACGAAGTGTTGGGGATGACTAAAACCAGTACCCCAGCAGCTGCAAACATGCCAACGCCATCAGCCCTGCCAAGACATCATCAAACATGATGCCAAAACCGCCATGTACATGGGTATCGACCCAGCGGATCGGCCAGGGTTTGAGGATGTCGAAAAAACGAAACAGGATAAAACCCACCACGATCCAGACCCACCCGGCAGGGGCGGCAATCATGGTAATGAAAAAACCAACAAACTCATCCCAAACGATACCCGGATGATCATGCACCCCCATATCACTGGCAGTGCGGTGGCAGAGCCAGATTCCCAGCAAGGTCAATAACAGCAACAGCAGCAGATAGAGCGGTAGAGATAGCGGCTGCATCAGCAGGTAGAGCGGCACCGCAGCCAGAGTACCCCAGGTACCCGGCGCCTTGGGCATCGCGCCACTACCAAAACCAAAGGCCAGCAGATGGATCGGATTGCGCCAATTTAATTTGGGCAGAGCGCCTGTTTGCTTAGACAAAATGTCGGTACCCCTCAACCCGATTCACTATCACCTCACCACTGTCATGCTGAAGTCTCAGACCCGGCGCTGTTTCAATCTGGCCGATGCAGGTAACGGCACAACCGCTCTGGCGTAGCGCACGTTCGAGCGCTTGCTCACGCCCCACAGGCACAGTAAAGCAGAGCTCATAATCATCCCCAGCCGTAAGCGGCAAATTCCACCACTCACGGCTCAGCGCCTTCACCTCCGCCGCCACCGGCAAGGCATCAACATTCAGTGTCGCCCCAACGCCGCTGGCCGTGAGGATGTGTCCGAGATCCCCGGCCAGACCATCAGAGATGTCGATGGCCGCTGTTGCCACACCGCGCAGCGCCAGGCCGACGACGACACGTGGCGTGGGACGCTCCAGGCGTGAGATAAAGTAGTCGCGACGAGTTGGCTCAAGTATCAGTTCGCATCTCGCCAACGCCAACTGCAATCCCAACCCGGCATCACCCAGCTGGCCCGTGACATAGATCAGATCCCCCGCTTGGGCGCCATCCCGGCGCAACGCCTGGGATGCAGGCACAAAACCACAGATCTGAAGACTGATCGTCAACGGCCCACGAGTGGTATCACCCCCCACCAGCGCCACCTGATGTTCGGCCGCCAGCTGGCTCAGGCCGTGGCAGAAACCCTGCAACCAGAGTTCGTCCACCGTTGGCAGCGTCAGCCCCAACAACATCCAGGCCGGTTCCGCACCCATGGCAGCCATGTCGCTGAGGTTTACCGCCAGGGTTTTGTAACCGATATTTTCAGCCGAGGTGGTTGCAGGAAAGTGCACACCGGCCACCAGGGTATCGAGGCTCAGCGCCAGACTCTCTCCGGCGGCCGGCAGCAGCAGGGCGGCATCGTCACCGACCCCCAGCAGAACATCACTGCGGGCCGCCATGCCATCGCTGAAGTAGCGTTTGATAAGAGCAAACTCGGATATACCCATGACGTTTTCGGTTGGCGTCAGGTCAAGGTTATTTGGCGACGCGCTTGATTTCCAGCTGGCGGGTCTGCTGCGCAACCTTGTCCAGCACCCCGTTGACATACTTGTGCCCCTGATCGGCGCCAAACATCTTGGCCGACTCCAGCGCCTCATTGATCACAACCCGGTAGGGTACGTCGGGACGGAACATCAGCTCAAAAGCGCCCATACGCAAAATGGCCCGTTCAACCGGATCAACACTATTAATATCACGGTCGAGAAAGGGTTTGATCTGCAGATCCAGCGCTTCTAGGTGGCCAGCCACCCCATGCAGCAGCTCCTTGAAGTACTCAAGATCGACCTTGGCCATCTCGCGCTCGACCAGAAATTGGTCGTGAATCTCGGCGATATTCTCACCAGCCATCTGCCACTGATAGAGTGCCTGCACTGCACTGCGACGCGCCTTAGAACGGGCATTGCTCAAATTGTATTGCTCCTTAATTTATCCCCCCTCACCCTAACCCTCTCCCCCAAGGGGGCGAGGGGACTGGATGCACTTCGTAGTAAAGTAACGGGGAATTTCTACTACAGCTTATCAACGCCCTTGAGCAGGTTGATCATCTCAATCGCCGACATGGCGGCTTCAACGCCTTTATTGCCCGCCTTGGCGCCGGAACGTTCAATCGCCTGTTCGATGCTATCTACGGTCAATACACCAAAGGCGACCGGCAGATCATGTTGCATGGCAACCATCGCCAGCCCTTTGGAACACTCACCCGCCACGTACTCAAAGTGCGGCGTGCCACCCCGGATGACCGCACCTACGGCGATGATGGCGTCATGTTTTTTCTTGGCCGCCACTCGCTGCGCCAGCAACGGCAACTCATAGGCGCCGGGGGCGTAGATCAGATCGATATTCTCGACCTTGCCGCCGTGGCGCTTGATGCAATCAATAGCGCCAGCAACCAGATGGTCCACCACAAAACTGTTAAAACGGCCCGCCACAATGGCAAACCGGTGACCAGCGGCGCTGAAATCACCCTCGATTAGATTCACGTCTTTCATCTGTTTTCCTTAGACAGTAGGCACCAGGGCCTGTGCATGCGTTAGCGGCCTATTGTAACCGCCCCAAGAGCCTGTCGGATATAGACGATGGCGGCAGGCATGCCGACCACCACTCAGCCGCCTGCTAAACATACTCCACCACTTCAAGACCAAAACCGGCCAGGCCATGGAGCTTTTTGGGCGCGCCAATAATCCGCATCTTGCGGACCCCGATGTCGGCAAGGATCTGCGCGCCGGCACCATAACCGCGCAGGTCCGAACTCGGTTCTGGCCGTGGCAGGTTGATGCCCCGGTCCTGGAGCTGATAATCGCGGATCCGTTTAACCAGATCGGCGGGCCTCTCCTCATGCTGGAGCAACAGGATTACGGCCGACGCCTCATCAGCGACCCGCTGCATCGCAGCCCGCAGTGGCATGCCACCGTCACCACGCTGCACCGCCAGCAGATCGGTAAAGGTATCGGCCAGATGGACCCGTACCAGGATCGGCACATCGGGCAGGATCTCGCCCTTCACCAGCACCAGGTGCAGCCCCTTGTCGACATAGTCCTGATAGGCCATCAGCCGGAACTGGCCATACTCCGTGGGCAACTGGCACTCCGCCACCCGCTCCACGCTCTTTTCGTGTTGCAGGCGATAGCTGATCAGGTCGGCGACGGTGCCGATCTTAAGGCCGTGCTCTTGGGCAAAAACCTCCAGCTCCGGGCGACGCGCCATGGTGCCGTCATCATTCAGGATCTCAACGATGACACTGGCAGGTTCAAGCCGCGCCAGCCGCGCCAGATCACACCCCGCCTCGGTGTGACCGGCACGACTCAACACCCCACCGGGCTGGGCCATGAGTGGGAAGATATGGCCGGGTTGATTGATATCCTCTGGCCCCGCCCCTGCCTTGACCGCCGCCTGCACCGTCGCAGCACGATCAGCCGCAGAGATACCGGTCGTCACCCCCTCGGCAGCCTCAATCGAAACCGTAAAATTGGTCGCGTGTTTGGCATGGGTATTGGCCACCATCAGCGGTAACTGGAGCTGCTCGCAGCGCTCACGGGTCAGGGTCAGACAGACCAGGCCACGGGCATAACGAGCCATGAAATTGATATCCTTGGCCTGCACACACTGCGCCGCCATGATCAGATCGCCCTCGTTCTCGCGATCCTCGTCATCCATCAACACCACCATCTTGCCCTGGCGGATATCTTCAATAATCTCTTCAATGCTATTGAGTGCCATGCGCTCCATCAACCTTTCAAAAAACCGTGTTCAGCCAGAAGCTCAAGTGTCACCCCTGTACCATTGCTCTGCGCCGCCTTGTCACCGAGCAGCAACCGCTCCAGATAACGGGCCAGCAGATCGACCTCGATATTAACGCGTCGCCCAACTTTATATTCATTGATTGTGGTCACAACAGTCGTATGAGGAATGACGTTGATCTCAAACAGTGCACCGTCGATGTTATTCACGGTAAGACTGACACCATCGATACAGACCGAACCCTTCACCGCCACATACTTGGCCAGGCCATCCGGCACCCGCACCCGGAAGCGCAGCGACTCACCCACCTGCTCACGTGATTCGATCACCCCCACGCCATCAACATGACCACTCACCAGATGGCCACCGAGGCGTGTGGTGGGGGTCAACGCCTTCTCCAGGTTTACGGCGCGACCGACACTAAAATCCGCCATGGTGGTTTTATCCAGCGTTTCAGCGGAGGCATCCATCACAAAACCAGCGGCGCTAAACTGCACCACGGTAAGGCAGATGCCATCAATGGCGATGCTGTCGCCCAACTGCACATCGCTCATATCAAGATCGCCCGCCGCAATCGACAAACGGCGGTCATCGCCCTTTACCTCAAGCGCCCTGATCTGGCCACGTGCTTCGATGATTCCAGTAAACATATCTGTAAATTTATGTCCGTTGCGGTTTGAAGATCAAACGAATATCGTCCCCTACCTGCCGCATATCCTTCAACTCCAGCGCCACCCGCTGCTCCATCTTCTCCAGCAGCGGCAGATGGATAAGGCCATGGGCGCTATCGCCAAGCAGATGTGGCGCCATATAGATCACCAGCTCATCAATCAACCCGGCCTCCAGAAAGGCGCCACTCAGGGTCGGACCAGCCTCGATCAGCACCTCATTGTATTGCAGCTCGTTGAGCTGTTGCAGCAGCGCATGTAGATCCAGCTCATCATTAACAACCGGCAGATCCAGCAACTTTGCGCCCACCTGCTGCAACGCCTGGCGCTTAACAATGTCGTGCGAGGCTGTGGCGATCCAGCTCTGCCCCACTTGCTGCAAAAGCTGGGCGGTAGGGGCAATGCGCAGGGTGCTATCGAGCACCACCCGATCCGGCTGCTTCACCGCGCCCTCAACCCGGGCGCTAAGACGGGCATCATCGGCCAACACGGTGTTGATACCGGTGACAATCACCGAGCTGCGCGCCCGCAGCCGCTGCACATCGTCACGTGCCGCCTCACCAGTGATCCATTTACTCTCACCACTGGCAAGCGCGGTGCGGCCATCCAGACTCATCGCCAGCTTGCAACGCACATAGGGACGGCCACGGGTGAAGCGGGAGATAAAACCGGGGTTGAGCTGGCGCGCCTCTGCCTCAAGCAGTCCTACGCTGGTCTCGATACCGGCCTGCTCCAGCAGCGCCAACCCCTCTCCCGACACCTTGGGGTTTGGGTCAACCATCGCCGCCACCACTCGTGCCACACCGGCGTTCAGCAGCGCCTCAGCACACGGCGGGGTACGACCATGATGGCTGCACGGCTCCAATGTCACATAGACGGTCGCCGCCCGCGCCCGATCACCCGCCTGGCGCAGCGCGTTGATCTCGGCATGTGGCTCACCGGCACACTCATGCCACCCCTCTCCCACCACCTCATCATCCCGCACGATGAGACAACCGACCCGCGGATTGGGATCAGTGGTCCATAAACCACGTTCGGCCAGACGTAGCGCCTGGGCCATGTGGGTGTAATCAGCTGCTGTAAACATGAAGGAGATTACCTGGTGTGCAGATCAGCAAGGCAGCAACTATTCATTGCCCTTCTTGGTCTTTTTCTGATCACTGCTGGGCAGCAACGAGATCTGCTGGGCCGTGAGTTCGGCCGGCGCTTCGTTTTCAAGCCGGTCGATCGCCTCGCGAAAGGCGCTAACATCCTGAAAACTGCGATAGACCGAGGCAAAACGGATATAGGCCACCTGGTCGAGCTGGGCCAGCGCCGCCATCACCCACTCACCGAGACGGCGCGACGGCACTTCCCGATCACCGGTGGCGCGCAGCTGATTTTTGATACGGCTGATCGCATCCTCGATCCGCTCGGTGGCCACCGGCCGCTTCTCCAACGAGCGCTGCATACCACGACGCAGCTTCTCTTCGTCAAACGGTTCGCGGATACCATCCTGCTTGACGATACGTGGCAGCGCCAACTCGGCGGTCTCAAAGGTGGTAAAACGCTCGGCGCAGGTGAGGCACTCACGCCGCCGCCGCACGCTGTCGCCTTCGTTGGCGAGGCGTGAGTCGATCACCTTGGTCTCTTCGGCACCACAAAAGGGGCAACGCATTGCGCTCTATTCCTTGGCTGAACTCTGGCCGTCGACTGTATCAGCTACCGTAGACCGGCAGCCGTTTGCAAACCACCGCAACCTTCTCGCGCACGGCATCGATGACAGCCTGATCGCCCCTTGCATCGATGATGTCGCAGATCCAACCGGTCAGATCGCGACACTCGCCCTCGCCAAAACCACGGGTGGTGATGGCGGGTGTGCCGATACGGATGCCGGAGGTGACAAAAGGTGACTGCGGATCATTAGGCACACTATTTTTGTTGATGGTGATGTGGGCGTTGCCCAGCCACGCATCGATCTCTTTGCCAGTCAGTCCCTGTTTAATAAAGCTCACCAACATCAAATGGTTATCGGTGCCACCAGAGACAATCTCAAAACCACGTTTGGTAAAGACCTCCGCCATCACGCGGGCGTTTTTAACTACCTGCTGCTGATAGGTTTTGAAACCAGGTTCCAGCGCCTCCTTGAAGGCAACAGCCTTGGCAGCAATCACATGCATCAACGGACCACCCTGAATACCCGGGAAGACAATGGAGTTGAGCTTCTTCTCGATTTCGGGATTGGCCTTGGCGAGAATGATGCCGCCGCGTGGACCGCGCAGAGTCTTGTGAGTGGTTGAGGTAGTAACGTCAGCAATGTTCACCGGGTTGGGGTAGACACCGGCGGCAATCAGCCCCGCGACGTGGGCCATATCGACAAACAGATAGGCGCCAACACTATCGGCGATGTCACGGAAACGCTGCCAATCCACTACTCGGGAGTAGGCGCTGAAACCGGCGATGATCATCTTGGGTTTGTGCTCTTTAGCCAGCGCGTCAACCTGTGCGTAATCGATCTCACCCGTCGCCTCATCCAAACCGTATTGAATGGCGTTATAGATCTTGCCAGAAAAACTGACCTTGGCGCCGTGGGTCAAGTGGCCGCCATGGGCCAGACTCATGCCCAGCACGGTATCACCCGGTTGCAGCAGCGCCATGTAGACGGCGGCGTTGGCCTGGGAACCGGAGTGCGGCTGCACATTGGCATAATCAGCGCCAAACAGCTCCTTGACACGATCAATCGCCAGCTGCTCGGCGATATCAACAAACTCGCAACCGCCGTAATAACGTTTGCCCGGATAGCCTTCGGCATATTTATTGGTGAGAACGGAGCCTTGCGCCTCCATCACCCGTGGGCTGGCGTAGTTCTCGGAGGCGATCAATTCAATATGAACCTCCTGACGCTCACGCTCGTGTTCCATCGCAGCCCAGAGTTCTGCATCATATCCAGCAATGGTCATATCCTTGGTAAACATGGCGTTACATATCTCCGGCTAAGCTGAAAAGAGAAATTTGAAAGGGTCACTAGGATACCCGATTCGGGCCGATTCTGCATTGTTATGGAGATGTGACGCCAGGACAACAGCCAAGAACCACAGAATGTTAAGCGGGACTTAAAGCACACTGCTATTCATGTTATATTCACCACCTCAGGGTTAAACCCGACAATTCAAATTTTTCAGAGCTGCGGCCTGAAACGGGTAGGAGACCCCCAGGAAAATTCCTGGAGATAGCGGACCAGCAAGACCATTGCTAACTATTGTTCAGTCAGGCCACGTCATGAGGCATAGGCAGTGGCGATACATAGTTTTTCATCCTCTTCAGCAACATTACGCAGGGTTCTGCGATTACTGGAGACACTTGGCTCCACCAGCAGTGGCTCCACGATCTACCACCACATTGAGCGCTGTTTCCTTGAGCTCGAATCAACCCAGCTAGAGAGCGAGACCCAATATATAGAGCTGCTTGAGCTGCTGCTTGACGCCCTTACCCACTCGCTCGGCCAAGACTCCCCTCTCTATACCTCCGGCCATATCCTGCGTACCACTTTGATTCCACCGCTGCTACCACATGAACTGCGGCGTCTAAAGACAGATGCAAAACAATTGATAGCCCAGCTTCAGCAGCAAGATAGCTTCGAACCATCATCACCCAACCACAGTGTTATCCCACGGAGCGGCCAAACCGCTGCCACTGTTACCACCGGGTACGACCTTGAGAGGCAAAACAGAAACAGCACAACGGCACCTGGCCATTTCGACCAGTCGCTACAGGAGACACGCAGCAATCTCCAGAGCATCAAGGGCAAGCTCGACAGACAGATAGAACAAGCCGTCGCATATAACAACGAACTAGCCCACCTGATCAAAGCGTCGATGGAGGCAATCCGAGTAGTAGATGCCAAACAGGATGTCGACGAAATGCGCATCACCCACCTACAGCACTACATCAAGCTATTCAAGGAGCACCAGGACCTTACCACTAAATTCAGCACCATCCAGCAACAGCTTAATGCCTTTGAAAATGAGAGCCAGCAGCTGGACGATGAGCTTACCCGAGTCCACATGTTGAGCGTGACGGATGAGCTGACCCAGCTCCCGAATCGCCGCGCCTTCATCCAGCGACTCGATAACGAAATGGCGCGTGTGCAACGCTACGGCTCACCGCTAGCGCTGGCCATCATCGATCTGGATGAATTCAAACCGATCAACGACACCTTTGGCCACAACGCTGGTGATCAAGTGCTACGCTATTTTGCCGAGACCGCGCTAACGGTGCTGCGCCATCACGACACTGTCGCCCGCTATGGTGGCGAAGAGTTTGCAGTGCTGATGCCCAATACCGAGATTGAGGGTGCGCTCTGCACCCTGAAAAAGATCCAGAGCGAAGTGGCTGGCTCGCTCTGCCGCCTGGACGACGGCGTCGAGATCACCGCCCCCACCTTTTCCGCTGGAGTCGCCCTTTACAATCCTGGTGAAAGCCCGGAAGAGTTAATTAAACGTGCCGATACCGCGATGTATCGCGCCAAACATTCAGGTCGCAACCGCATTGAAGTACACACCATGGGGA
Organism: uncultured Chromatiaceae bacterium; assembly: GCA_947085765.1. Classification (GTDB taxonomy): domain Bacteria; phylum Pseudomonadota; class Gammaproteobacteria; order Tenderiales; family Tenderiaceae; genus JAKFXL01. The sequence continues at coordinate 41,638 of CAMTXZ010000004.1, forward strand.
CCAAACAGAAACTCCAGGCAACGTGACTGAATAACTGAAACAAAAAAGGCCCGCTTCAGCGGGCCTTTTTATTTTATCGCCAGCAGCTAGCCGCTACGGCGTAGAGTCAACCTCTGCCCCCTCCTTTTCAACCTGCATCAAGTCAGCCTTGCTCACCCCCATCAGGACAATCAGGCTACTGGCAATATAGATAGATGAGTAAGTACCTACCGCAATACCGATAATCAGTGCCAGGGCAAAGCCGTGGATCGCCTCACCGCCAAAAAGAAGCAGTGAAATCACCACCAGGCTGGTAGTGCCGGAGGTCATGATGGTACGTGACAATGTCTGGGTGACGGACTGGTTGATGATCTCAATCGGACTCACCTTGCGCACCTTGCGGAAGGTTTCGCGAATACGATCGTAAACCACGATGGTGTCATTGAGGGAGTAACCGATCACCGCCAATATTGCCGCCAATACCGTCAGATCGAACTCCCACTGAAAGATGGAAAAAAGCCCGATGGTAATAATGACGTCATGCAGGGTGGCGAGCACTGCACCCACTGCAAAACGGGCCTCAAACCGGAAGTAGACATAGATCAGGATACCAAACAGTGCCGCCAGAATCGCCAGACCACCATCTTCGGTCAGCTCCTTACCGACCTGCGGACCAACAAACTCAATGCGGCGCAACTCTACCTTGTGGCCATCATCATTCAGCGCCGCCAGTACCTTATTGCTGATCTCGGCCTGCGCTGATTCACTGGGCGCCAGACGGATCAGAACATCCTGTGAGGTACCAAAATGCTGCACTACAGCCCGTTCAAAACCACCCTTGGCCAGTGCACCACGCACAGCCTGGAGGTCGGCCGACTGCTCATAGCCCACCTCAACCAGGGTACCACCGGTAAAGTCGATCCCCAGATTCAGGCCACGGGTGGCCACTGAGCCAAGGGCGATAATTACCAGCAGCAGCGAGATCAGCAGGCCGATTTTGCGCGTGCCCATAAAGTCGACCGTGTTTTTTACATTAAAAAATTCCATCATCCCTCTCCTTAGATCGACAGCTTATTCACGCGGCGGCCGCCGTATGCCAGATTGACCAGCGCACGAGTACCGAGGATGGCAGTAAACATTGAAGTAAGAATGCCCAGGCAGAGCACCACGGCAAAGCCCTTGACCGGACCTGACCCCAACCAGAAGAGCGTGATCCCGGCAATCAACGTAGTGATATTGGAGTCAGCAATAGTCGCGGCCGCCCGCTCAAAACCTGCGTGAATACTGGCCTGCGGCGAGTTTCCATTGCGCAGCTCTTCACGGATACGCTCATAGATCAGAACGTTAGCATCCACCGCCATACCGATGGTCAAGACGATACCGGCGATACCCGGCAGGGTTAGTGTCGCTTGCAACATCGACAGCAACGCAGTAAGCAGCACCAGATTCATCACCAGCGTAACGTTGGCAATCATGCCAAAGGCACGGTAGTAGAGCGCCATGAAGATCATCACTATTACAAAACCGACCACCATCGACTTCATACCCATTTCGATGTTGTCCTGACCCAGGCTCGGTCCAACGGTACGCTCTTCGATGATCTCAAGCGGCGCAGACAAAGCACCGGCACGCAGCAGCAGCGCCAGATAGCTAGCCTCTTTGCTCTCAAGGCCGGTGATCTGGAAGCTATTGCCAAAAGGTTCACGGATATTCGCCAGGCTGATCACATCCTCAACTTTAGATTTCACCCGCTCTTCAACACCATTAACGATCTTGATCTCGCTCTTGCTCTCGACATAGACCACCGCCATCAGCTTGCCAACATTCTCCTTGGTGATGTCATGCATCTTGCTGCCACCCTTGCTATCCAGGGAGATAGAGACCGCCGGACTGGCATCACCCTGATCGATGGTGGCTTTTGCACCAACGATAGAGTCACCCGTGATGATAATATTCTTTTGCAGCAATACCGGCTTGCCGGTTGCACGCTCATTGAAGAGACGGGAGCCAACGGGCACACGCCCATCAAGCGCATCTTGAACATTGCCGGTCTCATCCGCCATCCGAAAATCGAGAGTTGCTGTGGCGCCAAGAATCTCCTTGGCACGGGCGGTATCCTGCACCCCTGGCAACTGTACTACGATACGGTTTTCACCCTGCTGCTGGATCAGCGGCTCGGCCACGCCCAGCTCATTAATACGGTTACGCAAGGTTGTGACGTTCTGTTGCACGGCCAGTTTGCGGGTCTCACGTTTCTCCTGCTCAGAGAGATTGACACTCATAAAAATGGCGTCACCCTTCTCTGTATCCGACAGCAGCAGGTCACGGAACTCCTTGTGAATCAGGCTCTCAGCCGTGGCGCGATCTTCAACACTGCGAAACTTAATCTGCAGGCCACCGCTGGAGACACGGCCAATGGTGAGGTAACGGAGTTTGTCCTCACGCATCAGACTACGCAGATCACCGACATAACGATCTTCGGCCATCTCAACGGCAGCATCGGTATCGACCTCCATCAAAAAGTGCACACCACCACGCAGGTCGAGGCCGAGATACATCGGCAAGGCCCCCAGGGAGCGCAGCCAATCGGGGGTCGAGGAGGCCAGGTTGAGGGCAATTACATACCCGTCATCCTGAAGCGCCGTCTTCAGGCCGTCGCGAGCCTTAAGCTGCTCCTCGGTATTATTGAAACGAACAATCAACCCCTGAGCCTGTAGATCCATCGCCTTCACATCGATCTCCAGGCGGCCCAACTGGGCGCGCACGTCATCGATGGTCGCCTGATTAACTTCGGCGCCTCGTATGGATGAGATCTGCACCGCCGGATCCTCACCATAAAGATTTGGCAACGCATAAAGAGCACCGATCGCCATAGCAGCAACGATCAGCAGGTTTTTCCACCAGGGGTATTGATTGATCATATTTTTAGAGTACCCGGAACGTCCGTTGTTTCTTGAATATATCGTGGGTTAAATCTTCAGACTGCCCTTGGGCAGAAGTGAACCGATGGCATTTTTTTGCACCTGTACCTCAACACCTGCGGCGATCTGCAGGGTGATAAAGGTATCATCCAGCTTGGTGATACGGCCAGCCAGTCCACCGGTGGTCACCACTTCATCATTTTTAGCGATGCCGGCGGTCATTTTTTTGTGCTCTTTGGCACGCTTGAGCTGAGGACGCAACAACATAAAATAGAAGATTACAAACAGCACTATCAGGAAAATAAAATTGGCTATACCCGTTTCACCGCCTGCGGCAGCAGGGGCCTGTTGGGCCATCGCATCAGTAATAAAAAAGCTCATAACATCCATCCCTAATTAATGTAAATGCAATTTAAAAAATCGCGGGTCAATAACGCGCAAAACCACCCATCTACAGGCACCGTGCGCAAACGGCGCTCATTATGACACAGCTTCTCCGTTTTGCGCGCGCCGGGCATAAAACTCCGTCACGAATGCCGCCAGCCGCTGCTCAGCAATGGCGGCGCGCAACCCCTGCATCAGCTCCTGGTAGTAGTAGAGGTTATGAATGGTATTAAGCCGTGCGCCGAGAATCTCCTGACACTTGTCGAGGTGCTTCAGGTAGGCACGACTATAGTTGCGGCAGGTGTAACAGCCGCAGCTCTCATCCAGTGGTCGGGTATTCTTTTCATGTTTGGCATTACGAATACGGATATCACCAAACCGGGTAAAGAGGTGACCGTTGCGGGCGTTGCGGGTCGGCATCACACAGTCGAACATGTCGATGCCACGCCGTACCGCCTCGACGATATCCTCCGGTCGCCCCACGCCCATCAGGTAACGTGGTTTGTCCTGCGGCATCTGCGGTTGCAGATGGTCAAGGATCATCGTGCGCTCCTCTTCAGTCTCGCCGACAGATAGACCGCCGATGGCGTAACCATCAAAACCGATCTCGGCCAGACCATTCAAAGAGGTGGTACGCAGTTCTGGATACATACCACCCTGAACAATACCAAACAGCGCCGAATCGTTACCCTCATGTGCCGCTTTACTACGTTTGGCCCAACGTAATGACATCTGCATCGAGCTGCTCGCGCGCTCTTCCGTGGCCGGGTATGGGGTGCACTCGTCAAAGACCATGACGATGTCCGCCCCCAGTTCACGCTGCACCTGCATGGAGCGTTCGGGATCGAGGAAGACCTTGTCGCCGTTCACTGGCGAACGGAAGGTGACCCCCTCTTCGGTGATCTTGCGCATATCGCCCAGACTAAAGACCTGAAAGCCGCCGGAGTCGGTAAGGATCGGGCCATCCCAGTGCATGAAGTCATGCAGGTCGCCATGCAGCTGCACCACCTCGGTACCGGGGCGCAACATCAGGTGAAAGGTATTGCCGAGGATGATCTCGGCACCCGTACCCCGCAGCTCTTCGGGTGTCATCGCCTTCACCGTGCCGTAGGTGCCGACCGGCATGAAGGCCGGCGTCTGCACCGTGCCGCGGTCAAAGGTCAGGGTGCCACGGCGGGCGACGCCATCGGTTTTGTGTAGTTCAAACTTCATCTGGAATCTCTCTCTCCGCCAGTGCCGCTGCCTCAGGCAGGATCAACATGGCATCGCCATAACTGAAAAAACGGTATTCATGTTCAACGGCGTGGAGGTAAGCCGCCATCACCCGTTCATATCCCCCCAGGGCGCTCACCAGCATCAGCAGGGTCGACTCCGGCAGGTGGAAGTTGGTGATCAACAGATCAATCACCTGGAATTGATAACCCGGCGTGATGAAGAGACGGGTCTCGCCGCTGTAGGGTTGTAACCGGCCTGATGCAATGCCTGCCAGTTGCGCGGCACTCTCAAGGCTGCGCACCGAGGTTGTGCCTACCGCGACTACCCTGCCGCCACGACGGCGGGCCGCACTGATTTTGTCGCAACACGCCTGATTCACCTCCAGATACTCCGCGTGCATGTGGTGATCCTTAATGTCATCGGCCCGCACCGGCTGAAAGGTGCCCGCGCCGACGTGAAGGGTGACAAAGGCTTGGTCGACACCCTTGGCGCTGAGACGATCGAGTATTGCCTGATCAAAATGCAACCCCGCCGTGGGCGCCGCTACTGCGCCGGGATTACGGGCGTAGACGGTCTGATAACGGTCATGATCGGCCTGCTCATCGGCACGATCTATATAGGGTGGCAATGGGATGTGACCGATCTCATCGAGGATCTCAAACAGTGGCCGGGGATCATGGAAACGCAACTGAAACAGATCCGCCTCACGCCCCAACACCTCCACCTCAACGCCATTATTGAGCGGGCCATCCAGATGGAGACGGCTACCGGGCTTGGGCGATTTGCTGGCACGTACATGGGCCAGGGCGTGATGTGCATCCAGCACCCGCTCGATCATCACCTCGACCTTGCCGCCACTCGCCTTGCTACCAAACAGGCGCGCCGGAATTACGCGGGTATCGTTGAAGACCAGCAGATCACCGGGCTGCAGCAGCTCGACAATATCGGCAAAGGTGCGATCCTCAAGGGTGTTGTTCTGCCCATCAAGCAGCAGCAGACGACTGGCACAACGTTGCGCCAGTGGCTGTTGTGCAATCAGGTGTGGCGGAAGTTGGTAATCGAAGTCACTACGTTGCATGGCGCGGGATGTTATCAGTTTCAACTTCATCTCGCGAGTTTTGCGCTTGCTGAATGAAATTAAATCGTTATACTACGCGCTCCCATTTCGATGGGGATTCGCCGGGATGGCGGAACTGGTAGACGCGCCGGACTCAAAATCCGGTTCTGGTGACAGAGTGCGAGTTCGATTCTCGCTCCCGGCACCAACTTGAAATAGTCACACGTTTAACGGTGACACCCCGTTTCAGTTGGTATTACCCCATCCACTTATTCAAATCTATACCCCTTCGGCACTACCACTATCCCCTCGGCAGAGACTTGAAACTGCTGGCGGTCGCGCTCCAGATCAAAACCGATCATTGCACCATCCGGCACACTCACATCTTTATCGATGATGCAGCGGTTAATCTGCGCGCCCCTGCCGACAGAGACCCCTTCGAACAGCAGTGAATCATGCACCATCGCCTCATCACCGACAAAAACATTATTAAACAGAATGGAGTGCTGCGCACAACTACCAGAGATCACGGCACCGCTGGAGATAATGGAGTTGATGGCGATCCCTTCATTGCCCATGTTACCCGCCACAGTGCGGGCCGGCGGATGTTGTCCCGAATAGGTGCGAATAGGCCAATCTTTTTGATAAAGATTCATCGGCGGCACCTGATCCAGCAGATCCATATTGGCGCGGTAGTAGGAGTCGATGGTGCCAACGTCGCGCCAGTAACGATCCGGTGAGACACGCCCCACCTCGCTGCCAAACGGGTAACCACAGACTCGACCAGCATCGATCATGCGCGGGATGATGTCCTTGCCAAAATCGTGGCTGGAATCGCTACGCTGCTGATCCAGCTCCAGCACCTCTATCAACCTGCGGAGGGAGAAGATGTAGACACCCATCGAAGCCAGGACGCGACTCTCACTGCCCGGCATGGATTGTGGCACTGCCGGCTTCTCCTCAAAAGAGCTGATGCGCTGATCGCCATCAAGCGTCAGAACACCAAACTGATGTGCCTCATTTAGCGCCACATCCATGCACGCCACAGTCAAATCGGCACCACTGGCCAAGTGCACCTTCATCATCGGCGCATAGTCCATGCGATAGATATGATCGCCCGGCAGGATCATCACCTGCTCGGCACCGCTACGCTCCAGCAGATAGAGATTTTGATAGATGGCGTCGGCCGTGCCACTGTACCAGCGCTCGCCTTTGCGCATCTGCGGCGGCACCAGGGTGATGTACTCCCCCAACTCCGGATTAAAGATCGACCAGCCGTCGCGTACATGTTTCTGCAACGAATGGGATTTGTACTGCGTCAACATCAGCACCCGCCGCACCCCGGAGTGCAGGCAGTTGCTAAGTACAAAATCAATAATGCGGTACTTGCCACCAAAGGGCACCGCTGGCTTGGCACGATCCTCTGTCAATGGATGGAGACGTGAACCGATGCCCCCCGCAAGAATCACTGTCACTGTATTTAAAAATGTCATGTTGCCCCCCCGACTGTTTTTATAGTGTCCATACCACTTCTCTCCACTACCAAGGCAGAAACCATACCACTGCCAATAGCCTTATATAGATCATGCCGTTATGAAAATAACTGTTCAAAACGGAGCGGCCTACACAACTGTTTTGCACCATTTTGAACATGCCGATCACAATTATGGGGCAGACAAAACTAAAAAGGGGCGCATCACTGCGCCCCTTGAATTTGATTTGATCAGATCAAACCGTCGTTACAACGTTTTACCCTCAGAGTACCTCACGCTGGCCGCTGGTATGGTACTGCTCATACCATGATCAGTGAAGGTGGGTAACAACGTGCTACCTGCATCCACATCAAGCGCACTGCCCAGGGTCACATCCGGTGCACCTGTTGCTGGCTGAGCCACCTCCGCCAGGAAGATACTCACCTGCAGGGGTTTGATGTAATAAACCACACCATTACTGTCGGTCACTTGTGTGCCAGCGGCAATGTTGATGACCTTCTGCGACAGGGCGGAACTCATCGTCCAGTCATTTTTTTGCAGATCCTTGTAGAGATCCGGCATACCGTGCATCCAACCATCAAACTGTAGCGCCAAGGTTTTGGAAACACCGCTCTGATAACTGTAGGCGTAAGACTGGGCTGTCAGACTAATCGGATCAGACAACAATTTGTACTGACTGTTGGCGTCAATCAGATACTGCTGAGTACCCCAGCCACCATTGTCCGAGTACTCCCAATTAAACTGTACGGGGCGAGTGCTGCCGGTTGGCACACCAAACCCATTAACACCTACCACCGTACCACTTGCATCCAACGGTTGATTTGCATCATTAAATGCCTGCAAACCCCACTCACCTGAGGTATACACCAAACCGGTATCATCACCATTGGTGCTCGGGTCATCCGCCTTATAGACCAGCTTCATAAAGGTAGCGGTATTGGCTGAATTGGTATCCAGCATCAATTTCACTTCAGGCCGCCATGGTGTACCCAGGTGGTCCGTTCCTGTTGGCAGGAATGAGGTTATATTCGAAGGGTTGACCGTCGATTGCAGCTCCAGTTGCACCTCATAATCGGCCGCAACGTTGTTTACCGCAATGCGGCGCACGGCATAGTTAACACCATTACTGTTGATGTAATACTCCCGTCCCTGTTCGGGGGTGAAATTGGTATCACCAGCAGCATCAAAGGTCGGCGTCCAGCTTTGCTGATCAAATGAGGTCAGCTTCTTCTGCACCCAGCCAGTCTTGCCAGAGGTGAAATCACCTGTGTACTGGATATAGGTTGAACCACCGATGTCGACCCAGAGCTGCTCACCATTGGAGCCCGTATAAAGAGTGCCACCACTGGTAGTAGTCAAACCATTTTGCCCCTGCATGGCTGGATAGAAACCAGCCGTGGTGAAGTTCGCTGTGCCATCTGCAGCGGCGAGGTAGACATAGTTCAAGGAAGTTTGATTGACGTTATCCCAGCGACCAATATTGACCGACTTACGGGTATCGCCTTTCAACTCACCCCATTTATTAAATGCTACCAGCGGACCGGCAATATTGGTTTGGAACGATACACATCTGGAAGAGAGCGCGGCATTAAAATCGACCCAACCGCCTTCACACGTCACCCAGGCGCCATTGTCATTAAACAGTTCAAAACGTTTATTGGTGAAGGTCTCCACCGCAATATCCTTGATGTCATCCGGACTGCCAGCCACCAGGGCACGCTTGGTGAACGAGCCGTTAAATGTAGGGGAGACGGTAAACTGCTCCGGCGTGGCACCGGCAGCAAAATCTTCGCGTGTCACCACCTTGCCTGCTGGCACACCGCCCTGACCACCGCCCCAAAGCTGATGGCGCCCCTGCCAGGCGCCATAATAGGCGTGCTGGGTAGCACCATTACCATCCACATAGGAGACTGGGGAACCAAACGATTTGTGTTTCTGCACATTATCGCCAGCGGCAATACCCGTGGCGGCGTTGGCGTAGAAGAGGCCGTAACGATGAGTCATCTCAACTTCACTATTGCGGTCTTTATAAACCGGGCCACTACCGTCGTCCACCACCAGATAAGCGGCGTTATAAGCGTAAGAAGCGGCCTTGGTGGCCGGGACACAGTTCTGGCTCTGGCAACTGCTGTTATCGGGATATTCAACCTTGCCGTAACCGGAATTGCCGGTACGGTAAAGTACGGCACGGGAGAACCAATCCCCTTCGTCCTCATTGATCTTCAGCTCTGGCATACCGTTATTACTGCGTGAAGTGGCGACAAAAAACTTGCTGGCGTCAGCACCAAAGGCGACATTCAGATCCCACTCACCATAACTCGATACCGTGCCATCACTAGCAAAGGTGGCGCCGCTGTAGATCTTGAACTCAGCACGAATGACTTTTTTCTGACCGGGGGTGTCTCTATCCTCCTCCTCAATCCACGCCTGCACTTTATTAAACTCAGCGGTGCTGCCATCAGGATGCAAACCAGTCACAAGTTCCGACTTAATGACCCAGGGCTGAAGCTGTTTCACTGAGATGCCATTATTATCATCTTCCCAGGCCACCATCGCCTTATAAGCAACACCATCCTGGTTGGCGGCGTCGTTATAATGAGTTTGGGACAGGGCACTCATCACCTGTTCAATGATAGAGAACTGCTCCAGGGCATGTTCTTCCACATATTTTGAGGTCGCCGCCTTGTTGTAATCTGAACTCGAACCAAGATCTGCCGCAGCACGATCCAAGCGCCCCAACAATGACGCACCACGCAATGAAGCCGCCGTTGAAGTAGCCGCAGGCACCGCAGAAATCTCTGTAGGCAGTGTATAAGAACGAGTTGTAGCGCCAGATGTGGAGGCACTATCGCCACCACCGCAACCGGCCAGCGCCAATGCCACACCCGCCGTTACTGCCTTGAGTAGAAACTTTTGACTCATCGTGTCACCTTGTCTGACTGTGTTGACGATCATCATCGCCATGGGAAATCCGGACTGAACAATTCAAAAGATCAGCTGAATGTTTTTATCGACAGCCAGACAGGAATCGTTGTGGGGTATTTATGTGAACTGCGTCACAATTTCAGATACTCGCCACTGGACATGATCGCAATCCACCCTGGGTATAAATTTTTATGAATTACACACCAAGCAGTTCACGCCGTTACTGGAGCCACTCTAAAAAACTCATTTAATGGCAATAAAAGACAATGTCGTTAGAATGTCCCCCCATGAGAGTAGAAATTATCAAGCAACTGGATGATATTGAACCGCTGGCATGGAACCGTCTTAGCCAGGGCAACAATCCGTTCCTGAAACATGAATTCCTTGTGGCGCTGGAGCGACACAACTGCGTCGGCGGCAAAAGTGGCTGGTTGCCCCATCACATTGTGGTTTTTTCCGAATCCGGCACGCTGCTGGGGGCCGCCCCGCTCTACCTCAAATACAACTCTTACGGTGAGTTTGTCTTTGACTGGTCCTGGGCCGAGGCCTATCAACGCCACGGCCTCGACTACTACCCCAAACTGGTTGGCACCATTCCCTTCACCCCCATGACTGGTGAGCGACTGCTGATCGCTGACGATGCCGATCAAAACGCAGTACGCGCAGCAATCATCAATGCCACCATTGAAACAGCACAAAGCTGCAACGTCTCGTCAGTGCACTGGCTCTTCACCACCGTTGCCGAAAAAGAGTGGCTACAGCAGCACGGGCTGGCAATACGGCTTGACTGCCAATACCACTGGCACAATCGCAATTATAAAAATTTTGCTGATTATCTGGACCATTTCAGCTCACGCAAACGCAAAAACATCCTCAAGGAGCGGCGTCAGGTACAGGAGGCGGGAGTCACTTTTCGTATTGTGCATGGTCCCGACATCAGCGCTGATGAGTGGAGCCTCTTTCATCACTACTACTGCGCCATCTATGACCGCAAATGGGGTGTTCCCAGCTTAACGTTAGGTTTTTTTGAGGAGATTGGCCAGACACTCGGCGAACAGGTGGTGTTGGTGTTGGCCTATCAACAGGGCGAGTGTATTGCTGCGGCGCTGAATCTGCGCAGTGACGATACACTCTATGGCCGCCACTGGGGCTGTCGTGACCAGATCCCGGCCCTCCATTTTGAGGCCTGCTATTACCAGGGGCTGGAATACTGCATCGAACACGGCCTGAAATGTTTTGAACCCGGCACCCAAGGAGAACACAAGATCGCCCGTGGCTTCCTGCCCAGCGCCACCTGGTCAGCTCACTGGATCGCCCATCCCGAATTTCGCCGTGCCATTGAAGAGTTCACACTTGCCGAGCAGATAGAGATCGAGAAACGGATGGCGGCGCTGCAACAGCTCTCCCCCTTCCGTAGCGATGTGGCTTAGAATAACGCTCCCTCTTATTCGGTTCAGATCATGTTTGGTTATCGCCACAACTTCCACGCCGGCAACTATGCCGATGTTGTCAAACACGTAGTCCTTATCAGCCTGTTGCAGGCGCTCCAGCAGAAGCCAAAACCGTTCTATCTGCAAGATAGCCATGGCGGCATTGGTAGATACGACCTGATGAGTGATGAGGCGCAGAAAAATGGCGAATATCTGAGCGGCATCAGCCGCCTCTGGCAGGCACAAAACCCACCCGTCGCCGTGCAAAAATATCTGGAGGTCGTGCGCTCCTTTAATAGTGACGGTGAGCTGCGTTACTACCCCGGTTCACCACGACTGGGGCGTGCGCTACTGCGGGAAAACGATCGCATGGTGATCACTGAGCTGAACAAGGTTGATTGTGAAACCTTGAGACATGAGTTCAAAGGCGACCGCCAAGTGATGGTTCAGCTACAGGATGGCTATCAGGGCATCAAGGCCTATCTGCCGCCAGCCGAACGGCGCGGCCTGGTATTGATCGACCCGGCCTATGAACTGAAAGATGAGTATGAACGGCTGATCCGTGGCCTGCAAAAAGGTTACCGACGCTGGCCGACCGGCATCTACGCCATCTGGTATCCGTTGATGAGCAGCACGATTCGCGAGGGGTTTTTCACTGCGTTAAAAGAGACGGGCATCCGCAAAATCCTCGCCGCCGAGCTGACCATCAAACCACTTCAGGCGGAGAAAGAGATGTGTGGCAGCGGCATGATCATCATCAATGCCCCGTGGCAACTGGACCAGCAACTCAAGAACGAACTTGAGTGGCTCTGGCCGCTGCTGAGTGATACACAGGAAGGGGGCGTAAACGTGGAGTGGCTGGTGCCCGAATAAAGTCTGGTTTAACTCCGACCATAGAGCGCCATCAACGCCTTGAGTTTGGGCGCCAACTCATCATCAAGCTGAGACCACTCAAAACGCCAGCGCCAGTTGCCCTCTGAAGTACCCGGGGTATTCATACGATGTTCGCTGCCCAGCTCCAGCAGATCCTGCATCGGCAGGATGGTCAGACGGGCAACGGAGGCCAAGGTCGAACGGATCATGGGCCAGGGCATCGCCTCCTGCGGCATGCCGAGATAGCTTTGCACATGTTGCTGCACCGCCTGCGGCAGCGCCTGATACCAGCCGAGGCTGGTATCGTTGTCATGGGTGCCGGTGTAGACCACGCTGTCAATTGTCTGGTTATGTGGCAGATAGGGATTGCTGGCATCACCGCCAAAGGCAAACTGCAATATCTTCATGCCCGGCAGATTATATTTTTGGCGCAGGTCATCAACCTCAATAGTGATAATGCCCAGATCCTCGGCCACCAGCGGCAATGGATCAAACACCTCATGCAGCGCATCAAACAGCTCATCGCCGGGCGCCTTGACCCAGCGGCCATTCATCGCGGTCTCTTCATGAGCCGGGATCTCCCAGTAGGCTTCAAAGCCACGGAAGTGATCGATGCGGACCCAGTCAAACATCTCCAGCTGAGCGGCAATGCGCTGTTTCCACCAACTGAAACCGTCAGTCCTCATCTGGTCCCAGTTATAGTGCGGGTTGCCCCAACGCTGCCCGGTCGCAGAGAAGTAATCGGGTGGCACACCTGCCACCACTTGGGCCTTGCCCTGCTCATCAAGCATAAAGAGTTCACGATTGGCCCAGACCTCAGCACTATCATGGGCGACAAAGATCGGCATATCGCCAAACAGCAATACGTTGCGTTGACGGGCGTAGTCCCGCAGCTGATGCCATTGACGGAAGAAGGCAAACTGTTCGAAACGGACAAAATTCAGCTCATCTTTCAGGGCTTCACCAATCTTTGCCAGCGCTGCATCATCATAGTCACGCAGCTCCGCTGGCCACTCCAGCCAGTGACCGTTTCCCTGAGACTGGCGAATCGCCTGGAACAGGGCGTAATCCTCTAACCAGCCACTATGTGCGGCAATAAAATGGCCAAACTCCGCCCTGAGAGCCTCATCCGCCGCCGCCTGCTGCATAAACCCCTGATAGGCCAATTGCAACCTGCCACGGCGATACTGAACAAAATCCTCTGGTTCGGTCTCATCAGACGCCTGCAGCCAACCCCACTCCTGTAACCGACTCAGGCTAATCAGCAGTGGGTTGCCGGCATGAACAGAGAGCCCCTGATAGGGTGAGTGATCACCATGGGTAGGCACCAACGGCAAGACCTGCCAGACCGTGATGCCGCTGGCGGCAAGGAAGTCGACAAAACGATAGGCATCAGCACCGAGGTCACCACACCCCGCCCCACCGGGTAGCGAGCTGGGATGGAGCAGTACACCACTACGGCGACGGGTTAACGGGGTATCAGCGGGCACCACTAAGTTTCCCGTCCCGGACGCATAACACCACCAGCATCAGGATTGCCACCACCATGGGTAAAGGAGTGCGCGAGATACTCTGGCGGTTCTACGCCGAGCATTTCATAGAGCGTATTCAATTGCAGGCGATAAAGTCGTTCAAAATCTTTCACTGCATCAGAGGGGTTATAGTCTCCAAACCACCAGAACCAATCAGACCCCTCGCAGATCGCCAGCTGGCGCTCCAGCGCCTGCAACTGCTCACCGCTCCATTTCTCGGGTTTGACCACCTGATCGTAAACCCGCTTGGCATCGACCAACATATCCCAACCGCGGTTTTTATCTTCGCCGCCAATCCAGGTGGAGAAGCTGCCATAGACCCAACTGCCTGCCACAATATGCGGTAGCGAGGGTGACGGCGCTTGCTGCTGCCGCAACACCTCACTGAAGGTGGTGAGTTCCAATCCAGGGTGATCAGCCAGCCGCTCGTAGAGGGCGCTGAGAAAATAGTAACCATTCTCCGGGTAGTACTCCCAGGCGTTCTCACCATCAAGAATAATAGAGACCACCGCATCAGGTTTGTCGGCATTAGCAACAGCAATGTTCTCCAGATGCTGCACAAAATCACCCACCGCATCGTCAGCATGCCACTTGGAATAGACAAAACCGACCAGATCGGAGAGCCCATCGTCACGAAAAAAACAGGCAATCTGCTGTTCAGCGGGTCGATAGGATTGATGAACAACCTGCTCCTCGCGTAACTCAGCGGGGGTCTGCGGCAGATTGAGGCTGTTGCGCAGCACACTCTCGCCACTGGCGGCCCAACGGAAACCATATTTATCCATCAGTGCCAGAGTCGCCATGCTCATTGCACCCTCTGACGGCCAGCACCCCTCTGGCTTCATACCAAAGTAATGCTCATAGGTTTCAATGCCTTTTTTGATATGCCATTCGGAACGCTCCAGGCCACCCGGGTAGTGGTCTGCCAACGGCAGCTTAACGTCCGGCATCGCCTCACGTGCGCTACCGATATCAAGTAGCAGCGGCACTATCGGATGGGCATAGGGTGTCACCGACAGCTCCACACGCCCCTCTTCAGCAAGGCGACGGTAACGGCCGATCACACCGCTCAGGAGTTCGGAGATGAGCTCCAGCAACAGACGTCGATCATGCATAGTGAAACAGCTGCCCTTGGCAATCAGCGCCTGGGCACGAGCATCACTACGACGCACCGTCTCACCCAGCCAGGCCAGGTGGTACCAGGTCACAAGGTCGGCCAGATATTGGCTATTGATGTAGGTCCACTCATCAGCGCGCAACTCCAGACGCGACGCCATATCCACCAGCCGCTGGTAATTGGGGAAACGGTGAATAATGGTTTTTTCGTTGGCGCGCAAACAGGACTTGATCAACTGTGCACGCCCTTCATCATCCTGCGGCAAAGCTGGACTCACCAGGGCCGCTAACAGAGGGTCCGTGATAACAGCCCCCTCCTTAAGAAAACGTTCTACTTGATGGCTATAGTCATCCAGCTGCTCCAGCAGGATAGGGGCAAAATTGACAACCGCCTTGGCACCTGGCACCGCTTCCAGATGAGCGGCCATATCAACATAGTCTTTGATGCCATGCAGGTAGGTCCAGGGCAGGTGATACTCTCCCGCAGCCGGATCAAAATAGTTGGGCTGATGCATATGCCAACAGAGCACCACCTTTAAACGAGCATTATCTGACATAGTGCAACTCTTGTCCTAGCATCTCTGGTGAGACCAATACCACACCACCTTCCGAGACATGGAAGCGTTCAGCATCAGCTTTAGGATCCTCCCCTATCACCATACCGGAAGGTATCTTGCAGCCCTTATCAATCACCGCTTTAGTAATACGGCAGTTACGTCCAATCTCAACACCAGGCAGCACAATAGTCTCTTCCAGCTTGGTGAACGAATGGACCCGCACATTGGAGAAGAGCAAGGAACGACGCACTGTCGCCCCTGAAATCAGACAGCCACCCGACACCATTGAATCAATCGCCTGACCACGACGCCCCTCATCATCGAAGATAAATTTCGCGGGTGGCAACTGTTCTTGATGGGTCCAAATAGGCCAGTGAGCATCATACAGATTCAACTCTGGCGTCACCGAAACCAGCTCCATGTTAGCCTCCCAGAAAGCATCCACTGTCCCAACATCACGCCAGTAGCTCTGCTGCCCAGTCTGCACATCACGGAAAGGATAGGAGAAGACACGATAGTTCTTGATCACATCGGGGATGATGTTCTTACCAAAATCATGATCAGATGTCGTGGTATCGGCATCATTAATCAGTCGCTCATAAAGAAAGTCTGTATTGAAAATATAGATCCCCATGGAAGCCAGGGCCGTCTCTGGTTTGCCTGGCGCAGCTTGCGGCTGACTGGGTTTTTCGTTGAAATCATTAACACGGCCACTTTCATCAACACTCATCACGCCGAAGGCTTTGGCCTCCTCCAACGTCACGTCAAGACAACCAATAGTCATATCAGCATTATTTTCAACATGGTGAGCCAACATCGGACCGTAGTCCATTTTGTAGATATGGTCACCCGCCAGTATCAGCACATACTTGGGCTTGTGCGCACGAATGATATCGATATTCTGATAGACGGCGTCAGCAGTGCCTGCATACCAGGACTCTTCAATACGTTGCTGCGCCGGCAACAGCTCGATGAACTCACCAAACTCACCGCGAAAATATCCCCAACCCTGCTGGATATGGCGAATCAATGAATGCGATTTATACTGCGTAAGCACACCGATGCGGCGTATGCCTGAGTTGATGCAATTAGAGAGAGGGAAATCAATAATTCTAAACTTGCCACCAAACGGCACAGCAGGCTTAACACGCCAAGTGGTCAACTGTTTAAGGCGTGTGCCACGTCCACCGGCCAGGATCAGCGCCAACGTATCACGGGTCAATCGACTAACAAAACGTGTGTCTTCCATGGTCATGCTATCACCCTATTCCATTTACAAAAGTCCCGTTGCTATAACGGCGACAACTTGACATCGGCCAGCATCCAAAAAACTTTTGTTGAGAGGACCTTATGTTATGATCTTATCCAATATCACAACTTGATCATACCCCAAATTTATGCCTATCGCGCAGAATAAAGACAAGATCACACCCGACCTGCAACGCATTCTGGATGCTTGTCATCATGATCCATTTTCAGTTTTGGGACGCCACAACGTTAATAAAACTGAAGACATTATCCGCGTCTTTTTGCCGCGCGCAGAGCAGGTCCGCATCGTCGATGGCGACATACCGCTGCAGCGCGTAGGCACTACCGATATCTTCCAGTGGCAGGGTGATGCATCTCAACTTCCCATTCGCTATCGCCTCAGCTGGTTAAACGACCAGGGACAGAGGCAGACCGGCCACGATCCATACTGTTTTGAACCGATACTCTCCGAATACGATCTGCACCTGTTTGGCGAAGGCAAACACTGGCACGCTTACAGCTTTCTTGGCGCCAGAGTTATTGAGGCAGACGGTATCAGCGGAGTGTTATTTGCCACCTGGGCGCCCAATGCAGAACGCATTAGTATTGTGGGTGATTTTAATCACTGGGATGGGCGCTGCCACCCTATGCGTGTCCGTGGCGGCTCGGGAATATGGGAACTTTTTATTCCTGATTTGTGCGCGGACGCCGTATACAAATTTGAGATTCGCAGCAATCGTGGCGGTCAAATACTACTCAAGTCTGACCCTTACGGACGTTGCTTTGAACTCCGCCCCAACACCGCTTCGATTGTCACAAACAATATTCCGTATGAGTGGCAAGACGATAACTGGATGAAGGAGCGTGCCGAGCGCGACTGGCTGCACACCCCGCTCTCTGTTTACGAGGTCCATCTGGGCTCCTGGCAGCTTGATGAACATGGCGGCTTTTTGAATTATCACGAACTGGCCATCAGATTAGTTGAGTATGTCAAAAAACTTGGTTTCACCCATATCGAACTACTGCCTATCACCGAACATCCGTTTGATGGCTCCTGGGGATATCAGACCATCGGTTACTATGCCCCAACAAGCCGCTTTGGAACTCCCGACGAGTTTCGTTTTTTTGTCGACTACTGCCACAAAAATGGCATTGGTGTTCTGCTCGACTGGGCACCCGGCCACTTCCCCAAAGATGCCACCGGACTCGCCCATTTTGATGGAAGCGCACTCTATGAACATGAGGATCCACGTCTGGGCGAACACAAAGACTGGGGCACACTAATATTCAATTATGGCCGTAACGAAGTGCGAAACTTCCTCTTCTCCAGTGCAATATATTGGTTAGAAGAGTTCCACATTGATGGCTTACGTGTTGATGCCGTTGCCTCAATGCTCTACCTCGACTACTCACGCAATGCGGGTGAGTGGGTGCCCAACAAGTACGGTGGCCGTGAGAATCTTGATGCCATCCATTTTGTACGCCAACTCAACGAGGTCACCCACGATCTCCATCCCGGCACTCTGATCATGGCAGAGGAGTCGACCTCCTGGCCGATGGTATCCCGCCCTATCTACCTCGGCGGTCTTGGCTTTAGCATGAAGTGGAACATGGGATGGATGAACGATACACTGCAATACATAAGCAAAGACCCGGTTCATCGGCACTACCACCACGACAAGTTAACCTTTAGCCTGCTCTACGCCTTTACCGAAAACTTCATTTTGCCCTTTTCTCATGATGAGGTGGTGCACGGAAAGGGCTCCATGCTCAGCAAAATGCCGGGGGACGAGTGGCAACGTTTTGCTAATCTGCGCCTGCTCTATTGTTATATGTTTACTCATCCAGGAAAGAAACTACTCTTCATGGGATGTGAGTTTGGTCAGGGGAGCGAGTGGAATCACGCCACCACACTCGACTGGTACGTGCTTGATTACCCCCTGCATCAGGGTGTTCAACAGCTGGTAGGCGATCTCAACAGCACCTACTGCAACACCCCAGCCTTGTACCGATCTGATTTTGAGCATCACGGTTTCGAGTGGATCGACTGTAACGACGCAGCTCAATCAGTTCTGGTCTATTTACGCCGCGATGGTGACGACTTCATCATCACCGCCCTGAACTTCACGCCCATGCCACGATTGAACTACCGTATAGGTGTGCCTGCTGCCGGTATTTATCAAGAGATAATCAACACGGACTCCGAATATTATGGCGGCAGTAACCTGGGCAATAGCGGCGGCATTCACAGCGAACCCATCCAATGGATGGGACGACCCCACTCTATCGAGATAACATTGCCGCCATTGGCAGGCGTGATAATACGACTAACGTAACTGCCCCTCTGCGCAAACAGGTCTGACGTTCATCAGGCCAGCAGTGACATCGTCCCGATCAAAGCCAGCGGCCATAACCACTGCAAAAGTGGCGGGGCCGCCTCAATATCAACTTCAATCATCTGACAATGCTCTTGCTCCCCTCGTAGCAGGACATCACTCACCAGCGCCGCCGCAACGGCGGCGTAACCGCGCAGATCACCACGCCTCAAGGTATTTTTTTTCAGTTGTTCGCCAATATACTGCTGCACCCCCTCAAGCGCCGTCAGTATCAGCGTCACCCTGACAACAAAACGCTCGCGGGAAAAACCGATCATTGTGAGTGGCGTCAATAGCCAATAGAGCGCAGATACCAGTTGAGTTCTGGTTGTTGCCCATAATAACCACTGCACCGCCAACACCATCATCATCAACGCCAGCAGCCTGTGCCCCCCCAGCAGAACCCCCTCAACAGTCGGCATCCACCAGTGCATCAAGGCGCTCTCTCCCCAAAGCGCCCGTCCCGGCGTCAGCCAAGCATAAACAACTACAATCGAGAGGAAAAACCAGCGCATGCGGCGCAGCATAGGCAAGGCATTAACGAGACAGCCAAACCCTGCCATAAGGTAAAAAACAAACAAAAGGAGAGCGGCAACAGCAAGCTGGACCAGATTGCCCAGCGCTAAAAACAGGCTAAATATGAGGAAGAAGATGATGCGAACAACCGGGTGCACGGAGGGGAACCGGCCAATTTCCATGCCCATCAAAAATCAGGATATCTGACGCATCAACTGCTCAGCTTCCTGGCGGTGGCTGCTGCCCCCCTCTTTAACAACCTCATCCAGTATCAAGAGGGCGCCACTCTGGTCGCCCATATCAATGTAAGCGCGCGCCAAATCAAGCTTGGTGCCCACAATATCATCCGCACCTTGAAAAATATCGCTTTCAGGCTCCTCATCCTGCTGATCAGACACACTTTCGTCCAGGCTCAAATGATCTACATTTTTGACGCCAGCGCTATCATTTACCACATTAGCAACGGGCACATAGCCACCATCCATCTCCGTTTTAACATCACGCGACTGAAACGAAGAGATTGCCGGAGCAATGGTCCAATCATCACTTTCACTGTCACCTTTGACAGGGTCAACCGCTGCTGGCGATTCACCCAGCTGGTCAACATCAGCTCCTGAGATCAGATCATCAAAACCATTTCCATCAATATTAAACTCATCCAGTGAGGTGAGCGGCAGCTGCTCATCACCACCCGGCGCGATAACATCGTCCGTTTCCAACTCTTCATCTACTGCCACAACGTCGGCATCAAGAGAAAACTTCTGCTCGTCAGGAAAATCCATCTCATCCAACGAGGTCAAATTCTGCTCAGTCATCTCCAGCTCAACCGAGCGCTCAGCAGCCTCGTCATCATCGAGTGAAGAGATACTCAAACTACTGGCCAAATCATCATCACTCAGATCAAACGAAAATTCATCAGCAAAATCGGAATGACTTTTTTCAGAAACAACCTCCTTATCCGAAGCTACAGCAACACCGCTTAAGCCGGCTAATGCCACGCTGCTCACAACCA
Organism: uncultured Chromatiaceae bacterium; assembly: GCA_947085765.1. GTDB lineage: Bacteria > Pseudomonadota > Gammaproteobacteria > Tenderiales > Tenderiaceae > JAKFXL01. The sequence continues at coordinate 62,271 of CAMTXZ010000004.1, forward strand.
CTGCGCCGGGAGCCCCTGACGCCTCGGCAAAGAGCGGGTGCTCTGCAGCAATCTCCCGTCCCATCTCAACTGCTTGCGCCCAGAGGTCATCCTCCTGTCCCCCAAGAGAGGCATACAGGGCCTCGGCTTGAGCTTCAAAAGCATCCTTATCTTTCGTTGTGAAATAGATCTCCAGCAGTTTTAATTTCAGTTCACTTCGGCTGCCGTCCTGACGAATCGCCTCTTTCAGAAGGGCTTCTGCCTGTTCATAACGACGATAGGCGAGATAAACGTCAGCCTCTGCGATTGGGTCAATCTCACTCTCTTCCGCCTGAAGCATGCCCATACTAGAGGCCACGTTAAAATCTGGAGTGGCGGCTTCATCTATCACCTCACCAAAGTCTTGCTCATCCAGAATAGGTTTTGCCACTACTGCAGCACCACCGGCAACCTTTGCTACATTGGGCATACTATCGAACCCGGAAGGGGGTTCAACACGACTCGTATCGTCCGCATCATGCGATTCTGCCTGACGGCGCCGGCGAATAAGCGCCACCACCAGAAGAAGTAACAGGGGTCCACCTGCTGCTGCGGCCAGAAGAATCGGATCAGCCATTATTTGATCAATTAAGGTGGGCTCAGGGGCAGCCGCCTCACTATCCGTTTTAGCTTCGCTAGGCGCTGGCGCAACCGCCACTGCTGCCTGAGGATCTGCCACGTCAGCCGCTGACTCCTTCGGCCCGTCCCCTCGTTGGAGTGTACTCAAGGTATCACCCTTGAGCGTTAACAGGCGCTGCACGGCCTCCAGCTGACTCTCAAGATCAACAAGACGTGCCTTAAGGTCGGCGTTTTCCCGTTTAGCAACCTCGGCGGTTTCTAACGCCAGGGCCAGCTGTCCGGTAACACCCCCTTTGCCCCCCACTGACGAACCCGCACCACCCTGCTCTTTTGCATCTTCAGGTGAAAGCAGTTTCAAGCGGGCGTTTGTGCTGGCGGCAGTGCCAGGAGCCACCTTTGCTGGAGCCGCAGGTGCAATCACAGCGGCGGCCTGTTGGCGCTGATTAACTGAGGATGAGTCGACATCCGCAGCCTGCCACGCCTGATACTGACGATTGGTCTCAGCGACAGCTTCAGAGCTGGAGATAGAGTTGATCATATCCATAGAGGGCGCGCGCAAAATGTGCCCGGCCTTCAATTTATTCACGTTGTCGTCAATAAATGCGTCAGGATTCTCTTTCAACAGAGCCATCATCATCTGTGGAACGGATACCGAACTGCCTGGGCGCATCTCCCGCGCCACATGCCATAACGTATCTGTACGGGTCGTAGGACCATAACTACCCACGGCTCGCGGCGCTGACTTGACCGCCGCAGCTGCTGTACTGACCACTTTTTTCTGACCACGATCAATAGCGGCAGACTGCGTCTTGGCTGCTTTTACCGGCGCAACCGCCTGGCTATCATCAAAAACGGGGGGGTCGAGCAGCAGTGTATATTCGCGCATCAGCTGGCCATTAGACCAACTGGCCATCAGTATCAAATCGAGGAAAGGCTCACGTATCGGGGTATCGGACAGTATGGTTATGTAAGGGGCGCCGGCTCCCTGGGTCACCACACCAAAGCGCAGATCACGCAGAGCTGCCGTCCGCTCTATCCCCATTCGGCTAAAAGCCTCGTTTGAGGCCAGAGCAACCCGCAATGCACTCAGCTCGGCAGCTGTAGTGGAGAGCAGCCTGATTTGCGCCTTGAGGGGTTCATTCAGAGCCGAATGGACTTCAATCTCCCCCATTCCCAGGGCATACACCGCGGCTGAAGGCATCACCATACATGCACTCAGCGCCACAGCTAGCCGACGTTTTTTAAATCCCTTAAGCAATGTCTAGCCTCGAATTTGATCCCAACAATTAATCTGCCTTGAATATTGGCGACACCAAGTTAACGTTCCAGTAACTCTTTCGGCCAAATCCGGCCGAATCTTAACCATTCAACCAAACTCCCGCAGAAAAAATTAAAAATGCCCGCCAACTATTGTTGCAAGTACTCTTTTATCAAAATTTCCGCAATCTGAACACTATTCAATGCAGCTCCCTTGCGAATGTTATCGGCGACCACCCATAAATTTAAACCCAGGGGATTACTTGTATCTTTACGAATTCTTCCGACAAATATCGTGTCCTGCCCAACAGCATCCACAGCCGGGGTTGGATACCCTCCATCTTCCAGCTCATCCACCACCTCAATGCCCGGGGCTGCCTGTAACAGAAGCAGAGCAGCCTCTGAATCCAGCTCACCGGCCAGTTCAATATGCACAGCCATGGCATGGCCATGAAAAACAGATACCCGCACCGCTGTTGCATTGATTTTAAGCGCGTCGTCGTCTAGTAGCTTTTGTGTCTCCCAACGCAACTTCATCTCTTCACGGGTTGAGCCGTCGTCGAAAAAACTGCCAATTTGCGGGATCAGATTGAAGGCGATCTGCGCCGGAAAAATCTTATGCTCAACCGGTTTCATGTTGAACATTGCCGTCGCCTGTCCAGCCAGCTCCTCCACCCCTGGCCGATCCTTACCGGAGGCTGCCTGCATAGTGACCACATTGACACGATCGATACCAACAGCCCTTTGCAACGGCTTTAGCACCGTCGCCAGCATCAAGGCACAACTGCTGGGGTTGGCAATGATAGATTGCTGGCGATAATCGTTTAGCCGCTCCGGGTTCACCTCGGGCACTACCAGCGGCACATCGTTCTCAAGACGGAATGCCGGGCTGTCATCCATAACCACACAGCCAGCGGCCGTTGCCCGTGGCACATACTCCTCGGCAATCTCCTCATCAGCACAGAAGAAGGCGATCTCCACCTTGGCAAAGTCAAAGCTGTCCAACGCCTCAACTCGAACGCCCTTATCACGGAAAGTGACTCGGCCACCCCCGTCGTCAGACGCGGCATAGATCTGTGCTACTGGAAAGTCGCGCTCCTCCAGTAGATTCAACAACGCCTCACCTACCAGGGTCGAGGGACCAACAACCACTATATTATAAGAACTCAACCGAATCATGCCTCCAGCAAAATACGCAACATGCGGCGCAGCGGTTCAGCCGCGCCCCATAACAATTGATCGCCGACTGTGAAGGCGGAGAGATACTGCGGCCCCATATTGAGCTTACGCATACGCCCAACCGGAACAGTTAATGTACCTGTGACCGCCGTAGGGGTCAGCTCTTTCATGGTGAGCTCGCGATCATTCGGCACGACCTTCACCCAGTCATTGTGGGCGGCGATGATGCCATGAATCTCATCCAGGGGTACATCTTTGGTCATTTTGATGGTCAGAGCCTGACTGTGACAGCGCATGGCACCGACACGGACACAAAGCCCGTCTATTGGGATCTGCCTGTCGCTACGGCCGAGAATTTTATTGCACTCCACCTGCGCCTTCCACTCCTCCTTGCTCTGCCCGGACTCAAGCTGCACATCGATCCATGGGATCAGAGAACCCGCCAACGGCACCGGCCAGGCATCGAGCGGATAGTCGCTGGAGCGGATGAACTCAGCCGTCTTTTTGTCGATCTCCAGGATCGCCGAGGCAGGGTCATCAATCAGCGACTTCACATTGGCGTTGACTGCCCCCATCTGCTGGATCAATTCACGCATGTTGCGGGCACCCGCACCCGAAGCGGCCTGGTAGGTCATGGGGCTGATCCACTCGATCAACCCCGCCTCAAACAGACCACCGATGGCCATCAGCATCAGACTAACCGTACAGTTGCCGCCAACGTAGGTCTTGACGCCGTTGGCGATGCCGTCTTGAATCACGTTTTTATTGACTGGATCGAGCACGATGATGGCATCGTCCTTCATCCGCAGCGTTGAGGCGGCATCGATCCAGTAACCGTTCCAACCAGCCGCACGCAGTGGGCCGTAGATCGCCTTGGTATAGTCGCCGCCCTGGCAAGAGATGATCACATCCATCGCCTTCAGCGCATCAATGCTGTTGGCGTCTTTGAGTGCCGCGACCGCTTTGCCGATGTTAGGGCCGGGCTGACCGGGCTGCGAGGTGGTGAAAAACACCGGCTCGATATGGGCAAAGTCGTCCTCTTCACGCATGCGCTGCATCAGCACCGAACCGACCATGCCGCGCCAACCGATCAAACCTACTGTTTTCATCTCATTCATCCCTTAATAACGTTATTCACTACAGCGCAGCAACCACCGCATCACCCATCTCGGTGCAGCCCACACGACGCATACCTTCGCTGAAGATGTCGCTGGTGCGGTAGCCCTGTTGCAACACCTTGCGCACCGCATCATCAACACGCTGTGCCATCACCTCATTAGCAAAAGTGTAGCGCAACATCATGGCGACCGAGAGAATGGTTGCCAGCGGATTGGCAATATTTTTACCGGCAATGTCGGGCGCAGAGCCGTGAATCGGTTCGTACATGCCCTTGTTGTTCTGGTCCAGCGAGGCAGATGGCAACATGCCGATGGAGCCGGTCAGCATTGAAGCGGCATCCGAGAGGATGTCACCAAAGATGTTACCAGTAACGATCACGTCGAACTGCTTGGGCGCCCGTACCAGCTGCATGGCGGCATTATCCACATACATGTGGCTCAGCGCCACATCGGGGTACTCCTTAGATACCTCAATAACTACCTCTTTCCACAGCTCGCTGCACTCCAGCACGTTGGCCTTCTCGACGGAGCAGAGTTTTTTGTCGCGTTTCATGGCGATGTTGAAGGCAACGTGGGCAACACGGCGCACCTCCGACTCGGAATAGAGCATGGTATTAAAACCAACACGCTCGCCGTTGCGCACCTCAATACCACGCGGCTGACCAAAATAGATGTCGCCGGTCAGTTCACGCACGATCATGATGTCCAGCCCCGCCACCACCTCCGGCTTCAGGGTTGAAGCCTCAGCCAGTTCCGGGTAGAGCAGCGCCGGGCGCAGATTGGCAAACAGGTTCAGCTCTTTGCGGATGCGCAGCAGGCCACGCTCAGGGCGCAATGGCCGATCCAGCTTGTCATACTGCGGACCACCCACAGCACCCAACAATATTGCATCGGCAGCCTTGGCCAGTTTGAGTGTGGAGTCGGGTAACGGATCACCCTCGGCATCGTAACCCGCACCGCCGATGGTGCCATACTCCATCTCAATATCCAGTCCGTGGCGGCTCTTCAGTGCATCCAGAACCTTGACCGCCTCACGCACGATCTCGGGGCCAATACCATCACCAGGAAGAACTGCGATTTTTTTTGTCATGGAAGTAACTCTCAAATTAGGTTTTTAATGAGTCGCCGCTGGCGACGACTTGGTGGGTTACGGCTATCGCCTCACCCACCCTACATTATCTGTCCGAGTCAATTAAACAGCCAAGGTGCGCTCACCCGGCGTTTGGTCTCGTAGGCCTTGATCTCTTCAACATGCTGCAAGGTCAGGCCGATATCGTCCAGGCCATTGAGCAGACAGTGTTTACGAAAGGCGTCCACCTCAAAGCTAAACGTCTCACCACTCGGTGTCACCACCTGCTGGTTGGCCAGATCTATCTTGAGACGGTAGCCTACCGTTGCAGCACTCTCCTGAAAGAGTCTATCCACAATCGCAACATCAAGTTTGATCGGTAACAGGCCATTTTTGAAGCAGTTATTGTAGAAGATATCGCCAAAGCTGGGCGCAATAATGGCGCGAAAACCGTAGTCTTCCAACGCCCACGGCGCATGTTCACGCGATGATCCGCAACCGAAATTGTCACGACCCAGCAGCACCTGCGCCCCCTGATAACGTGGCTGATTGAGTACAAACTCAGGGTTCAACGGCCGCTTGCTGTTATCCATGCCCGGCTCGCCACGGTCAAGATAACGCCACTCATCGAAGAGGTTGGGACCAAAGCCGGAGCGTTTGATCGACTTCAAGAACTGCTTCGGAATAATCGCATCGGTATCGACGTTGGAACGATCGATGGGTGCTGCCAAACCAGTCACTGTAATAAATTTTTCCATGATCGTTACCCCTTAATCCAATTCACGCACATCAACAAAGTGGCCAGCCACTGCTGCTGCTGCCGCCATTGCCGGACTTACCAGATGGGTGCGACCACCCTGTCCCTGGCGCCCTTCGAAGTTACGGTTGGAGGTGGAGGCACAGCGCTCGCCAGGCTCCAGCCGGTCGGTATTCATCGCCAGGCACATGGAACAACCTGGCTCGCGCCACTCAAAACCAGCTTCGATGAAGATCTTATCCAGCCCCTCCTCCTCCGCCTGCTTCTTCACCAGCCCCGAGCCTGGCACCACCATCGCCAACATGACATTGGCAGCCACCTTACGACCCTTGGCCACGGCGGCGGCGGCACGCATATCTTCGATTCGGGCGTTGGTGCAGGAGCCGATAAAGACCTTATCGATGGCGATCTCACAGATCGGCGTATTGGCCGTCAGCCCCATGTAGGCGAGCGACTTCTCCATACCGGTCCGTTTTACCAGATCCGGCTCGGCCGCTGGATCGGGCACCTTGTCGCCCACCGCCACCACCATCTCAGGCGAGGTGCCCCAGGTGACCTGCGGTTCGATCTCGGCACCATTCAGCTCCACCACTGCATCGAACTTGGCATCGGCATCACTGTGCAGCTCCTTCCAGGCGGCGACAGCGGCATCCCACTGACTCGCCTTGGGGGCGTAAGGGCGCCCTTTTACATACGCCATGGTCTTGCTATCCACCGCCACCACACCGGAGCGGGCACCCGCTTCGATGGCCATGTTGCAGACGGTCATACGTCCCTCGACAGTGAGCGCCATAATCGCCTCACCACCAAACTCAATGGCGTAGCCGGTACCGCCAGCGGTGCCGATCTTGCCGATGATCGCCAGCACGATATCCTTGGCAGTGATACCCGGACCCACCTTGCCATTCACCTTGATCAACATGTTCTTTGATTTTTTCTGGATCAGGCACTGGGTCGCCATCACGTGTTCGACCTCGGAGGTGCCGATGCCGTGGGCCAGCGCCCCCAGCGCCCCGTGGGTGGAGGTGTGAGAATCACCACAGACCACCGTCATGCCCGGCAGGGTCGCCCCCTGCTCCGGCCCCACCACATGCACGATCCCCTGACGCAGATCGTTCATCTTGAATTCGGTGATGCCAAAGAAGTTGCAGTTTGCATCCAGCGTCTCGACCTGGATCCTGGAGACAGGATCAACGATGCCCGCCACCCCCGCCGCCTGGCCCGTGGTCGGCACATTGTGGTCTGGCGTCGCCAGGTTGGTCTCGACACGCCACGGTTTGCGCCCCGCCAGACGCAGCCCCTCAAAGGCCTGCGGTGAGGTCACCTCATGCACCAACTGCCGATCGATGTAAATCAGGCAACTGCCATCATCGTTCTGGCGCACCAGATGGGCGTCCCACAACTTGTCGTATAACGTCTTGGCGGTCATAACTACTCCTTCCACTATTATTTTGAAGTTTTGTAACAATGGCAGCCATCTTAGCCCTGGGCTATTGATAACTCAAATTCATATTATTCATGCAAAGCATTCCATACTGGAATACAGTAGCGCTATGAACATTGAAGATCTGCATGCCTTTCTCTACGTTGCCAAACACCGCTCCTTCTCCCTGGCGGCGGCGCAGCTACACCTCACTCAACCTGCCGTCAGCAAACGCATCGCGGCACTCGAGAGCCACCTCAACGCTCAACTGTTTGACCGCATCGGTCGCCAGATCAGCCTGACCGAGGCGGGACGTGCCCTCGAACAACACGCCCGGCGCATCCTGGCTGAAGTGGAGGATAGCCGCCGCGCCATTCGCAACCTCAGTGGCGCCGTCAGCGGCCCACTCAAGATCGCCAGCAGCCACCACATCAGCCTGCACCGCCTGCCACCGATCCTGCGCCGCTACATTCACGAATACCCGGAGGTGCAGCTCGACCTCAGCTTCATGGGTTCTGAGCTGGCCAGCCGCGCGGTGGAACAGGGGGAGCTGGAGCTGGCCCTCGTCACCCTGCCACCCGTGAAGAGCACGTCGCTGACGCTGATTGAGGTCTGGACCGATCGGCTGGTACTGGTCGCCAGCCCCGGCCATCCGCTACGCAATGAACCTGAGATCACCCCCACCGTACTCGCCCGCCACCCCGCTATCCTGCCGGCGCGTGGCACCTATACCCGGACCCTGATCGACGCAAAACTGGCGGAGACACAGCTGGAGACAAAAATGGAGACCCACTACCTCGAGACCATCAAGATGATGGTCAGCGTCGGCCTGGGATGGAGCCTGTTACCTGAAAATATGCTGCCCAAAAAAACAGATCCAGCGAAAATGGATCTTGACAAAAAAGATAAAGAGGAGCTGCGCCTGACACAGGGCAGCCACATCCTAGTAGAGCGCAAACTGGGAATCGTACATCACCCACGCCGCACACTGTCGAATGCGGCGCGGGCCTTTATTGGATTGACAACGGCGCAGCCAGGATAACGGCTTAGACCTTAGGCGGTTTGGTTGTGGCTTTGGCGGGCAGATCCTCACTGCTGGTCAGCTCATCCATCGACAAGGCATCGGATAGCGAGGGCATATCAATATCATCCAACCCCTCGAGTTGTGCCAACAGCCCATCCTCATCTAGCTCAACGCTCTCATCCAAAATCGGCAGGTCGCCATCCGACAGCAGATCACCCTCGACCTCTTCCAGGACGGATGCATCTGCATCTGTGGCGTCCGTGATATCGATGGCCGCCATCAACTCGTTCAGCTGTGGCAGCACAATATCCCCGTCATCGGCCAAATCGATCACCGGCCCCTTGGCTGCCGCTGTCGACGAGGCAAACGCCTCCTCTTCACCGTCCGGGAGTTCGTTAAACGCCTCAGCCCACTCATCCCCCAGTACAGTGCTTGGCTCGGCCATCTCCATCTCAGCTACCGCCTCAAGCTCATCGGTACCCCAGTCACCATCGCTCTCGGCCAGGATTTCAGCGCCTAGCTCCTCGAGGTCGGGTTCCATATCTTCGGGCAACGGTTCAGGGGCTGCTGTTACAGGCACGGCTTCACTCACCTGAACGACTGCGGCGGTAGCTACGACTGCTGCAGCGGGTGCTACGGGTGCAGCGGGCAAGTCTGACCCCGTCATGCCGCTGCCGGGGCGAAAGGCGACACTGTATTCACGCATTGCCTGATCCATCTCACTATTAAGCGCCAACAACTCGCTGTTAAGACGTTGGTTCTCCTGCTCCAGCGTCAGCACCGCCCCCGCCAACCGCTCACTCTCCTGCGTCGCCTGCGCCAACTGCTGCTTGATTTCGTCGGGGATGCTGTCACGCTCCTCATCAATCCGGGTCCGTATCAACGCAATCAGCTCGTGATAGGCGCTGGTATATCCCTGCAGCTGCTTGTCGAAACCACGCAACGCTACCGCGTCACGCTTCAGATACATATTCAGCAGCTGGGTATAAAACTGAACCTCTTTCTCGACCCAGCCTGTGGCCAACTCACGGTTGACCTCGACATCGCTATCGACAATACACTCGGTCAGTATTTGCTGAAACCACTCCTGGCGCTCCGGAGTATTGCTTCTGATGTGCCCGCGCAACTCCTCGGCCGCTACTATGGAATCCTTCTCCCGTTTTCTGCCCCTCGCAATAAAGACGATAAGTCCTACCATCACCACAATCAGGGCAAGAATCACCTCCCCTAATATAAACAGTACTGCTGGATCAATTTTAATCATGTTTTTTCAGCCTCTTTTTCAGAGTCTCCTTCCGGCTGCGGCTCCACTTTGCGGAACCATTTGCGATAGACAAAATACCCAATTAACGACAGCAGACCATTCACACCCACCACTTTTAAACCCACCATCATCCAGTTGGGTGACTCATCTTCTGCTGCATGCTCCTCCGTAGGGGTGGCAGCATCAGCGGCATGTTCCGGCGCCGGGGCGTCATGAGCCGCGGGAGGGGCGTGTTCAGCAGGCGCGCCAGGTGCGGCATGTTCATCGGAGGCGGGAGCGTGCTCTGCCACTGCGCCGTGCTCGGCAGGTGCATCAAACACCGGCGCCTTAAATACGGGTACCACTGGCGCCCCACCTTGCGGTGCATCCTGGCTACCGGCGCCCATCACATAACTGCCCAGATCGACCGCCACCTTCTGACCATTGGTGCGTTCGGCCTGGATCGACAGCGCCACCTCATAACGGTCGCCCGTTCTGATATCCATATCGAGCCGCCACTCGCTCGGGCCGGTACGGGGAATGGTCAGCTCAGTAGTCGCTCCACCCACCTTGGTCGCTTTGGCGGTGATCAATAGTGATTCCGGGCTGATCAGTTCGGCATAAGGGATCACTGTCAACGTGTAATGGGCCGGGTCGCCCTTGCTTACCTCAGTGACATTCACTGCTACGGGTCTGTCCACCACCTGTACCAGATAACGTTTAGAACGTTTGAAGGTGGTGCCATTGACCACCAGTTCATAATCGAACTCACCAGTATGCAGGCCGTCGCCTACCGTGCCACTGAAACGGCCATCACGGGCAGTAGCATCCTCACCCTTGCCGTTATCATCCAATGGCACCCGCTGCTCGAGCTTGCTCTGATAATTGCGGTCCAGGGATGTAGTAACAAAATCCAGAAACTGCGGTTTATTGATGATCTTGCCCTTGTCGTGAAGCTCTACAAAGTAGGGCAGTCTATCGCCCACCATCATCATGTTGGGAAGCCGGCTGGCGCGCACACTCAGGTCAGTGACCACCATCACCCGATTGTCAGGGTCGAGTTCGGCGTTGACCTGCCACTCCCCAGTCATCGGTTTATCGAGCGTGATCAGGTCATAACGCTCCTCGCGCTGCCACTGCACACCCGCCGTCTTGCTGCCCTGCTCGATCTGCTTACCATCAGGCATCTTGAGCGTGGCGCTCTTGGCCCCCGCCTTACGGAAGACCAACATGGTCAATTCGTTGATACTGCTATCCACCAGTACCTTGTTATCGGTGAGCGGCAGAGACTCCAGCGGCACCGACTTTTCGAACATACGCAGGAATACGCGCTCCAGCTCTGCGGCATTGGCCACCTCTTCATAACGACCGGAAGTGGCTGCCGAGAGCTGGCGCAAAAAGGGTTTGTCGGCCTCGCCGGAGAGCGCCACTGTGTGGATGATGACGCCGTTATTTTTCATGCGTGTCAACATCTCGCCCAGCACCCGGCTACGGGCTGCCTGGTCGACTGATTTGTCCTTTGATATATCGAGCATGCCGTCAGTCAGGAAGATGATGTTACGGCTGGTTTTGGGGTCAGGTTTGTTCCAGTCCCAGGTGGCGTCTTTAAGCACACCTTCAATGTTGGTGTATCTACCGGCGGAGTTGATCGCCGTCACCGCATCGCTGGCCTTGGCCTTCCAGGCCAGATTGACCTCACTGCTGGGGATCAACATGTTGACAAACTCACCGAAGGTCCAGACTCCCGCCTTGGTCCCCTCAGGCAACAGCTGGGTCACCAGTTTCAATGCTGGCACCCGCAAGTTTTGCGGGTCATTTTTTTTCATGCTGCCGGAGATGTCGATCAGGATGCGCACATCAGTCGCCGACTGTTTGCCAGCCAGCGGCTCCTCCTGAGCATAAGTAAAACCTGCCCCGAACAGAAACAGGATAAATAAATAAATAAGCGTAGATCGCATAACAACACCCCGAACTGATCCGTGTCTTGGTAAAAATTGGACTTCCACCACCCGCAGATCCACTCTGCATGACAGCCCGTAATGAGGCTATCGACCTTCACGAACAATGCTTTATGGTCGTTATCCTAACCTTATCTTGACCATTACCAAACAACGCGCCCGTCATTTGCAAAGTTTATTACTCATGAAAAACCCAAAGCTTCCGAAAACAGAGTGGTCGTATTAAAAATATTTGTAACAAATGGGAGAGTTCGAATGGGTTTAAGGATCAGCGCTCGCGTTGGGGTAATATTTGCTGGCATGACGGCAGTACTGCTGTTTTGCGGTGGTGCTGGTTACTATGGCGCCAAAATGATCTCCAACGGCCTAGACTACATCACCACCACTGCCGGAGATGCCGCCAATGGTTCTATGAAGGGCGCCATCCACATTCAGGAGCAGGTCATCAACCTCAACCTGCTGGCCAATACCACCAATAATGAGAAAGCTACACAGCTGACTGAAAAGATAACAGCTGCCGAAACCATCGCCGACGAGGCGTTGGCACGCATGGCCGCTACCGGACTATTCGAACAGCCGTTATTAAAAAAACTGGAGGCCTCGCGCGGCAACTTCGCCGATACCCGTAATGAGATGCTGCGGGCCTACGCCGACTATCGCAACAATCCCGGAGCAGAGACCTCAACAGCGGTGATAACGGCCAACAAAAATTTTGAGCCATCCACCACTGAGCTGCTGGAGTTTTTGACTGAGATGCAAACGATCAGCGATAACCAGACGAAGGAGTACATCCAGAATCTTGAGTTAGTCAAAACCGAGGCCTATAGCGCCATCACTATCAGCATAGTCATCGGTATTGTGTTTGCCTTTGTAGCCTTTCTTGTGATTATTAAAAGTGTTGTGACCCCCATTCGCGAGATGGCCAAACAGTTTCTTGATCTGGCCCAAGGCGAAGGCGACCTCACCGTCACCATGCCGGAGACCGGCAATGACGAGATCAGCGATGTCAATCGTGGCTTCAACCTGTTCCTCGGCAAGATAAGGGTATCGATCCAGCAGGTTGTCACCTCATCCGGCCAGCTCAATACCGCCGCGGGCAAACTGTCGAAGATCAGTAACGACACCTCCAACAACCTCAATCTGCAGCAGCAGGAGACCGAGCAGGTCGCCACCGCCATGAATGAGATGGTAGCCACCGTGCAGGAGGTAGCGCGCAATGTCAGTGACGCCGCCAGCGCCGCCAGCGCCGCCAACCACGAGGCTGCCAATGGTAAACAGATCGTGGTCAATTCCATCAAGGAGATCAATGCCCTGGCCGCCGAGGTGCAACAGGCCGCTGACGTGATGAAACGGCTGGAGAAGGATAGCGACAACATCGGCAGTGTGCTTGGTGTGATCAAAGAGATAGCCGACCAGACCAACCTACTGGCGCTCAACGCTGCCATCGAGGCGGCGCGCGCCGGGGAACAGGGGCGTGGCTTTGCGGTGGTGGCCGATGAGGTACGCACGCTGGCAAGCCGCACCCAGAAATCGACCGAAGAGATTCAAAAAATGATCGAACGCCTGCAGTCCGGTACACACGAAGCGGTCAATGTGATGGAGCGGGGCCAGAAACGGGCGCAATCAAGCGTCGAACAGGCCAACAGCGCCGGTGTTGCACTGGAGTCGATCACCGCTGCCGTTGCCACCATTTCGCAGATGACCACCCAGATCGCCAGCGCCGCCGAACAGCAGAACGCCGTTGCCGAAGAGGTCAACAGCAACATCGTCAACATCAGCAATATGTCACTGGAGACCAGCCAGAGTGCTGGCGAGATCACCTCATCCACCCAACAGCTGGGCCAACTAGCACAGCAGCTCAATGGGGTAGTGGCTCAGTTCAAAATATAGACGGTCAACGATAACGCCGGTTAACACCCATGGGGCGTTAACCGGCTTTTTTATTGCGGTTTATGCAACATCCAACAGACATGAATACGCGGGTTGCGGGCGTAGTCACGCGGGATGGTAGCGCTGCTGATCTCCTCCACCACCACGCCAGTGTCGGCCAGTGCGGCTGCATCAAAACGGAACCGCCGGTTGTTGTTGGAAAATATCAACCTGCCGTCCGGTTGCAACAGCTTGATAGCGTGGTGCAGCAACTCAATATAATCGCGTTGCACGTCAAAGGTCTGCTGCATCCGTTTGGAGCTGGAGAAGGTCGGCGGATCGAGGAATATCAACCCATAACGCCTGCCCCACGGGCTGCTGGCCTGCTCCGCCAACCACTGCAAGCAGTCGGCCTGCACAAAGTTGTGATCCCGCCCCTTGAAGCCATTCAACGCCATGTTACGTTTAGCCCAATCGAGATAGGTATTGGACATGTCGACGGTGGTGGTGCTTTTTGCGCCTCCCACTGCCGCGTAGACGCTGGCCGAACCGGTGTAACCAAACAGGTTGAGAAAATCCTTGTCATCGGCCAGCTCGCGCAGCTTGCGACGGGTGATGCGGTGGTCAAGAAACAGACCGGTGTCGAGATAGTCACTAAAATTCACCAGGAACTTCAGGCCACTCTCCTCCACCTCGTGAAACTCCTTGCTCTCTGCCAGCTTCTCGTACTGGGACACCCCTTTCTGGCGCTGCCGCACCTTGAGGAAGAGCTGCTCGTAAGGCAACTCGAGCACCATGGGGATCACCGCCAACGCCTCTTTTAGTCGCGCCTTGGCCTTCTCCTCCTCAATGGTCTTGGGCGCCTCATACTCCTGCACATGGACCCACAACTTTTCGCCGTGGTAGAGATCGATGGCGAGGTTGTACTCCGGCATATCGGCATCGTAGAGACGATAACAGCTGATCCCTTCGCGCTCAGCCCAGCGTCCCAGCTCCTTGAGGTTTTTACGCAACCGGTTGGCGAGCATCTCCGCCCCCGGACCCAGCTCTTCCAGACGCGCCGGACGCGGGCCACGCCCCAGGGTGATGTACCACTGCGGATCAAGTTCAAAACGCAGCAGTTTGCACTCCAGCGCACCATTAAACATGTTGTGAGTATGGCGGGCGCGAATCCCCATCTGCTTGGCCAGGTCCGGATTACCGGTGAGGACCGCCGCCTGCCAACCACTGAACTGCTCTTTCAATTTGGTGCCAAGCTGGGCGTAGAGGTGCACCAGTTCAGCCTCTTCACCCAGGCGTTCACCATACGGGGGATTCACCGCCAACAGCCCCGCAGTTGCGCCCGCTGGCCGAACCAGCTCATCCAGACCACGCCGCGCAATGCGGATATAATCATCCAATCCTGCCGCCGTCACGTTGGCCTGTGCGGCAAACACCGCTCTGGGGTCAATGTCGTAACCGTAAATCGCCGGCAACCGCTCCAGCCCCTGACTGCGCCGCGCCTCGGCATCATCAATCAGCCGCTGCCACAAATCAGTATCATGCTGACGCCAGGCAAAAAAACCGTAGTGGTTGCGCAGCAAACCGGGGGCTATGTCTGCGGCAATCATCGCTGCCTCGATCACCAACGTACCCGAGCCACACATCGGATCGACAAAGCTGCCACCTGCCGCCGCCACCTCCGGCCAACCGGATCGCAACAGAATGGCGGCGGCGAGATTCTCCTTCAACGGCGCAGTGACACTCTCAACCCGATAGTGACGGCGATGCAGGCTCTCGCCGGAGAGGTCCAGGCTGATGGTGAGTTCATCGTGGTGAAGATGGGCGTTGATGCGGATATCGGGCTGTTCCAGATTGACCGATGGGCGCTCGCCGGTGGCGAGACGAAATTGATCAACAATCCCATCCTTGATCTTAAGCGCACCAAACTGGGTATGGCGAATGGCATCGGAACGACCAGTGAAGGCGACCGCAAAGGTGGTATGAACATCAAAATGGGTCGACCAGTCGATGGTCTGTACACCGGCATAGAGGCTCTCTTCAGAGTCCACAGCAAAGCTGGCTAGCGGCAACAGTACCCGTCCGGCAGTCCGCGACCAAAGACAGACACAATAAGCGGTCTCCATTGAACCCTTGAACTCGACGCCGGCAGGCTGCTCACGCACCGCCTCTGCCCCAAGCATGGGCAATTCGGCCAATAGAGAGGCCACCATGCCCTTAGGCACGGTGGCAAAAAATTGCAGTTGGGTGTTCATGAGTATGCCTTCGTCAGGCAGACCTGACGTGCTGAATGGCTAGTCGAAAAAACTAGCCGTGATAACGCTGGAAGACGAGGCAGGCATTGGTGCCGCCAAAACCGAAGCTATTGGAAAGGATGGTATTAATCTCAACGTTGGTTTTGGTCTCAAGTAGGATCGGCATCCCTTCGGCGGCGGCATCGAGGTTATCGATATTGGCCGATGCAACCAGGAAATTATGTTGCATCATCAGTAATGAATAGATCGCCTCGTTGACACCGGCGGCTCCCAAGGCGTGGCCCGTCAGTGACTTGGTGGAGCTGATAGCAGGCATCTCACCATCACCAAAAGCCGCACGAATTGCCTCCAGCTCCTTCATGTCACCAGCAGGTGTGCTGGTACCATGGGCGTTGATGTAGTCCACCTTGCCCTTCACCCCCTCCAGCGCCAGCCGCATACAACGTGCAGCCCCTTCGCCTGACGGTTGCACCATGTCAAAACCATCAGAGGTGGCGCCATATCCGACCAGTTCAGCGTAGATTTTGGCGCCACGCGCCTGGGCATGCTCCAATGCCTCCAATACCAGCAGACCACCACCGCCGGAGATGACAAAACCATCACGATCAGCGTCATAAGCACGTGAGGCCTTGGTAGGTGTCTCGTTATATTTGGAAGAGAGCGCCCCCATGGCATCAAACATCATGGAGCCTTCCCAGCCCAGCTCTTCACCCCCACCCGCAAAAACCACATCCTGTTTGCCTAGCTGAATCTGTTCCATCGCACTCCCGATACAGTGAGCGCTGGTAGAACAAGCAGAGCTGATGGAGTAGTTGACACCCTTGATCTTAAAAGCGGTGGCCAGATTGGCCGAGGTGGTACTGCCCATGGTCTTCGGCACCATGTAGGGACCCACACGACGAATCCCCTTTTCCCGCAGAATATCAGCAGCGGCAACAGTGCTGGCGTGAGAGGCGCCACCCGATCCCACAATCAAGCCGGCGCGGGGATTAGAGACCTGTGCCTCATTCAATCCGGCATCTTCAATCGCCTGCTGCATGGCGATATAGTTAAAGGCCGCCGCATCGCCCATGAAACGGCGCAGCTTGCGGTCAATCAAGGCCTCAGTATCGATATTAATAGAGCCATGGACATGCGAACGAAATCCCATCTCCGCATATTGAGGCGAAAATTCGATGCCGGAACGACCAGCCTTTAGCGCATCGACAACCTCATGCTGGTTATTACCAATACTGGAAACAACTCCGATTCCTGTGACAACTACACGTCTCACCGGTCACACCCTCACATATTTTCAGTGGAAGTAAACAAACCTACCCGAAGATCTTTGGCAGTATAAATCACCTTGCCATCAACCAGCATCTCCGCATCACCAACGCCCATAAATAACTTACGCATAATCACTCTGTTCATATCGATACGGTAGGTCACAAGCTTTTTGTCAGGGGTAACCTGGCCGCGAAAGCCAACCTCACCGACACCCAGCGCCCGACCACGTCCAGGACCACCGCACCAGCCGAGGAAAAAACCGATCAGCTGCCACATCGCATCCAGGCCCAGGCAACCTGGCATCACCGGATCACCCTGGAAGTGGCAATCAAAAAACCAGAGATCAGGGGTTATGTCGAGTTCAGCGACAATCTGACCCTTGCCATGGCTGCCACCATCTCTATTGATGGAGGTAATACGATCAAACATCAACATGGGTGGCAGTGGCAGCTGCGCATTACCCAGACCAAACAGCTCACCGCGCCCGCAGGTCAGCAGCTCATCCCGTGTATAACTATTTTTTGTCTGCATAACTATATGTTTTTTTCTATCGTTTTTGGAGTTCAGCAGAACAAGGGCCACAACCATCACTGCCCGCGACTGAAACAACTCCCACCCAAAGATTAAATGACCGCAAATGGTAGCAGAAACGCTCATTTGGCAAGCCGCACATTAACAGAAACCTTATTAATGAGCAAAATGATCAAAAATACAACAGGTTACAAAAATACAACACACTCTATCAAGCGATTTCACACAACGCTACCACCTCAGCGCAGCCCTCTTTCTGCACTCGCCAGCGCACATCAAGATCGTACAGACGGATGCCAAACACCCTGTTGTGCTCAGCAGCGCGCCGGTACGCCGGGCGCGGGTCAAGGCTGATCACAGATTCGATCAGATCGGCCAGCTCTGGCCAGCGTTGCTCATATTGATGGCAAGCCGCCTGGGCCGCGGTACTGAAAGAGACCATCAACGTCGCAACAGGAGGCTGCTGGGCATAACCAGCATGAGCGCCAGGTATGGCGTCCGCATAAGGTAGATAGGGTTTGATATCCAACACTGGAGTTGCTTCGATCAGGTCCAGCCCAGAGAGCCGCAGCCGGGTGCGCCCCTCATGGTGAAAAACCTCCTCCAGCCTCACTACCGACAAACCAATGGGGTTAGGGCGATGGGTCGCACGGGTGGCAAACACGCCAAGCTTTTTATTGCCACCCAGGCGCGGCGGACGTACTGCCAGACGCACCTCATCCTCAAGGCAGTGGTGAAAGACAAAGGTGATCCAGAGGTGCGAAAACGCCTCAAGTCCGACAACCGCCTCGGCCCGATCATAGGGAGGGAAAAGTTCAATTTCACCGCGCGCGCCCTTCACCAACCCCGGCTGACGCGGGACACCAAACTTATCTTTAAAACAGGAGTGGATAATGCCAATCGTATTAAAACTGTAGTGCAATCGAAAGCTCCATCAAAAACAAAGGGCCACTCAGGTGGCCCTTCAAAAGTTACTTATTAAGAAAACCGGTCAAACACTATACCAAAGCTACATCAACATGCTGCCTATAAGCCCCACAACCAGCAAGATTACCGATGCCCCGACTACAATGATTACATCATCATCACCCGCACTACGCTGTCCAACCATTATATATCTCCTAGAGAGTATAAAAATTGAGAACCGCCGTTTTATCCAGGCAAAGCCAACACCACCCGTCAACAACGCCCGTTAGTAACATAGTTAAAAGGTAGTGAATTACAAGGTGACAACACAAAGCTACTTTGTTACTAACGCGGCAAGGCAGTCTCGACAGACTCCAGGTATCTCTGCAACTCCTCTGCACTCTTGCTTTTAATCCCCATTTGGCGGGCAACCACTTCATTCACCATCACAGAGAAATATTTTGGCGCCGAGCGCTGCGCGATAGCGCTATAACATGGTCGTCCCAGGCAATTGAACATCTCCGCAGTTTGACGACCAATCTGCTCCGGCGTAGAGAAAAGCGCCAACATCGCCCCCGCCTTTAAAAACGACTCCGAATAGACTACCAGCGGCCGTTTATGACGAAAGCTGGCCAGCAACACCTCCTGTACCACTCGACGATTATAAAAAAACGGGTCAGGTAAAAGCAGTACCGCATCGCTGTCGGCAAATACGTTTTTGAGCAGGTTCGAAAGCTTGTTACTAGTGACAAGGTCTGCCTGGATGAGATGAAGCTTGGCCACATCAACGATTTTTTTAATTTCATCAGAGTAGGCAGCAGATGTCTCACCATGCAGATAACCTATCGCGGCCGTCTCCGGCATGGCGGAACGTACCAGCTGAACATAACGCCTTGGCGGTTGATCAATATAGAGCAGTTTGTGCTGCGGCATTAACATACCGTTATCATGCAGCCATTCATAACTGCTAAGCGGCAACATGGTGTAGATGAGCGACTTATTCAGCAGATCACGCCCTGCCAACGCCTTGGCAGCATCAAAGCCAGCAATAATAATTGCGCTATATGGAGTCAAATCCAGCAGGGCAATATCATCTGCTGAACGAACATCCATCTCATCTACCCCGCCCTTGACCAGTGCCCCCAGCACACCTCGCTGGAACTCCTGATAAATCGGGCTATCCTGGCTGGTGATTAATAGCAGGCGAGCGTGAGCAGTGGCACTGAATAACAGCGCCAGGATTCCCAACAATAAAACTCGTAATAACCACATCAGCTATTTACCCGCCTACACTTAAACCGCCCCCACGGTTTTTAACCACTTACCCACTCAGTCCAGTTTCACTTTGACACTCACGTATACCGAAGGATATACCTCATTTAACACCGCATAATTGGTCTTGGGACGCAAAACCTCCATCTCTTCATATTTGCCAAGTACGTTTCTCGCCGCCAAGGCTATCTCAACCTCATCACTCAACACCTCAAATTTCCTTGCGAGTTTCAGATCGAGACGCCGCACCGGATCACGTACTCTGTCAGCACTACCAGAATCCCAACTCTGCACTTTGTCGGTAAAGTAGTAGCCGATTCCAGCACTGTAACCTTGGCTGAAGTCTTTCATATAAAGCAGGCTAAACGAGTGCTTCGGCGCGCGCCTTGAGTCCACTATTGCATCAATATTACCCGTGACAGGATTCTTCAATATCCTGTCGTTTTTGATGCGGGCATAGCCAAAGTAAAGATTGGAGTTGTCGTCAAAAGTAAGCTTGGACTCAAGTTCCACCCCTCTTATGAAATAGACATTGCGGTTAACAAAGACAGAGTGACGATTGTCCAGATCTCCCGGCACCGGACTGACTCCACGTGTGCCCAACAGGTCATCAAGATCATCGTGGAATATCTTAACATCCAGCTCAACCCTACCCCGAATAGGCATGCCGTGATAGCCCAGCTCAAAGGAGGTGATTTTTTCCACACCCACCTGGCGCGTGCCAACATCGTACCCTTGATAGATAGCAGGCCCAGGGGCAACAACCGTCGAACCGCTGTAGTAATTTGATGGACCGAAAAAGGCGTACTTAGCCGCATATTCATACATCGACGGGGTACGGATCGCCTTAGAGCCAGTCAAGCGCACACTCTGAACAGGTGAAAAGCGGTAGTTCACCCCGGCACGTGGCGAGATATTCGTGCCAGTGGTGCTGTAATCCTCAATCATTGCCCCAGCATTAACTAGCCAAGGGTTGCTTACATCCCATTCCAGATTCATAAAGGCGTGTTTGAGATGATTGTGGACCTCAGTCTCGGCCATCAGATTTGCCCCTCCCCATACCTGGTCATCACGCAAACCACCGCCCCAGGCAGCGCGCAGCCCCTCGGCGATATTGACGTTATGTTGTAACTCCAGATCATAACGGTGGGTATACATACCAAAATCAACTGCCATCGGTTCTACTACCCAGTCAAGGCCACCTGACGAAGCCAGGGTAATTGGCAGGGTCTGAAATGTTTCAAAGTTGCGTAGATAGATATGATAAAACTGCACCGCCACGCTCTCACCCACACCCAAAGTTCGTTCCCACTTAAGCTGTTGATGGTGCTGCAATTCGGTCTTTTCACGATTGGGACTCAGCGCATTGAGGGTAGAGCGGTTTTCCACCCCCCGCGGCCCGGTACCAACACCGGCATCAAATGCAAGTATGTCAGTATTATTAATGGTGTATTCACCCCGGACAGATGCCGTCTGGGTACGTTTGTAATCAAAGCGCTCCTGAAAGCCATCATCGTCAACAAAACCTGCCGTTACCCGGTAGTCAAGCTTGCCGTTAGTGCCACCATGACGCAGAAACACCTCACGCACCCCCTCATCCCCGAGGTTAGTCTTCACCGCGGTCCCTCGATCCAACACCACATGGCGAGTGATAATATTGATCACACCCAAAAATGAGTTGGCGCCATAACTGGCAGAGTTAGGGCCACGTACCACCTCGATCCTCTCGATATCATCAATCGTTATCGGCAATGTTGACCAAGCGATGCCACCAATAGCATGCACATAAACAGCACGGCCATCGATCATCACCTGCATCTGGCGGGCATACCTGTCCTCAGACAGGTGGTAACTCACAGAGGCGGTCGCGCCATCGTGATATCCCACCATAAAGCCCGGCACCAGCCGAAACAGCTCGGGAATCTCACGCGCCCCCGACGCTTCTATCATACGTCGGTCAATCACACTCACCGCCACTGGCGCATCAACCACAGGCTGCGACATACGGGTCGCCGACATCACCACCGGCAGCTCTCCCCAAAAGGCCTGCTCAGACAAAGGTGGTTCCATCTCACTGGCATGCAGAGCAGTAGCCACCAACGGCAACATCACCAGCCCCACACATCTATGTTTTTTATTATTTTTAGTATCGCGCACTCAATCACTCCCCATTTACACCAGCTCTAAAAACACCCCCGGCCGCCATCTTAGTCAATCATAGCCAGCTTATATAGCACCAATATGCCCCTCACAACCATCACCGCTAACAAAAGCCGATCGTTGCCACTGCTGTAAACATACCACTCAAGGCAGTAGCCGCATTACCAAAAGGGCTCGATTGAGATTCAGCTTTATCCGTCCATGGGTCGATAACCACAACAGACCCCACCATCTTCACAGACAGAAAGGGCGCGGCCATGAGCAAACTGTTTGAAGGACTTGAACGCATCGAAGAGGCGCGTGAGCAGATCCGCGGCGCCAGCTTCATGTCCGGCATTTTCACCGGCAGCCCCGACTTCAACCTGCTGTTACCACCCGCTGAGTCTGCCGAAGAGAAGGCCATCGGCGCGGCCTACTGCAAAGAGATAGAGAGATTCCTCGTCGACCACGTCGATGCTGACAAAATCGAACGCAGCGGCAAGATCCCCGAAGCGGTACTGGAAGGACTGCTGGCGATGGGCGCCTTCGGTATGAAGATCCCCACGCAGTATGGCGGCCTCGGCTTTTCCCACACCAACTACGGCCGGGTGCTGACGCTGATCGCCAGCTGGAGCAACATCCTCTCGCTTACCGTCGCGGTGCCCCAGTCGATCGGCATCGCCATGCCGATCATGCTCTACGGCACCCAGCAACAGAAAGACAAATACCTGCCCATCGTCGCCCGCCACGCCATCTCCGCCTTTGCACTGACTGAACCGACCACCGGCTCCGATGCTGCCAACGTGCAGACCGAAGCGGTGCTCAGCAACGACGGCAGCCACTACACCATCAACGGCAATAAACAGTGGTGCACCAACAGCCCCATCGCCCGCTACCTGACACTGATCGCCCGTGTGCCTGCCCGCAAGGAGAATGGCCGCTGGGTGGCTGTGCCCAACGGTGAAGGGGCCGAATCAAAGGTTCACACCGCCCTCATCCTCGACATGCAGACTCCCGGTGTCGTGGTCAACCAACGCTGCGAATTTGAAGGGTGCCGCGGTATCGAAAACGGCTTCATGACCTACACCGATGTAAAGGTGCCTGTCGACTGTGTGATCGGCGAGATCGGCAGCGGCCTCAAATACGCGCTTTCAATCCTCAACATCGGTCGCGCCGTGAGTGTGCCCGCCATCTGCCTCGGCATGGCCAAACAGGCGTGGCAGCCAACGCTCGACCGCGCCAACAGCCGCATCACCTTTGGCAAACCGTTGTCATCGCGGCAGACGCAGCAGGTCCGCCTCGGCAAGATGGCCACGTCGCTCTTTGCCATGGAGGCGCTGTGCGAACTGGCGTGGCAGATGGCCGACCAGAAACAGTACGACGTGCGCATCGAGGCGGCGCTCACCAAGATCATCTGCTCGGAGCAGACCATCCAGTTTCTCAACGACGCCCAGGTGATCTTTGGCGGCATGGGCTACGAGACCGCCGACTCCAAGCGCGTGCGTGGTGAACCGGCCTTTGGTCTGGAGCAGTTGGTACGCGACGCCACCATGTACCGCATCGGCGAAGGGGCCACCGACATCCTGCGCCCCTTTGTCGCCCGTGAAGGACTCAATACCCATCTCGAACAGATTAAAGATGCGATGGATGACGGCATCAAGCTCAGTGCCCTGCCGCGGCTAGTACGATTTTATCTTCCCTGGTATCTGCGCCAGTGGCAAAAACGGGGCGTGCCCAACCGCCCCGAATTCAACCACCCCAGCGTGCACCACAAACTGGAGTACGTCGAACGCACCAGCCGCGCCCTGTCGCGCCACATCTTTTACGCCATGCTCATCTGCCGCGAAGCGATGCGTGATGACCAGGGGCGCCAGAACCGTATCGACATCGTTGGCGAAGAACTATTTACCCTCATCGCCACTGCCCTGCATGCACAACAGCTCAATAAGGAGCAGGCCTGGCAGCTCGCGGATGAACAGTTCCGCATCAGCAAAAAACTGATCTGCACTACCCTTAAAGAGCTGCTGCATAACGATGATCACTACGGCGAGGCGCTCGGTGTGCACGCGATTAAAGGTGAGTACAGCGCGCTCAACAGCGGGATTATTCAGCGAGGTCTCGATGATTACCGATAGCTTAACCACCCACACAATTTTCGGCATTCGCTGGAATGGCGGAGGAGTAGTTAGAGAGAGGTGCCAATAGATGAATGCTACAGAGAGACCCGATAACAGCGCCCCTCTCGGCAATGAGACAAAAGTTGCCGCCTTCGAGATCAAACATACCCAGTTTCTCGACCAGCTCGGCAGCGCTCTCAACTCACTTCCAGAGTTTGCCAAAGATCCTGACGAACTGATCCGGCTCTATCGCGCCATGGTGCTCACCCGCCTCTTCGACAATAAAGCCATCGCCCTGCAACGTACCGGCAAGATGGGCACCTATGCCTCATCCAACGGTCAGGAGGGTGTCGCCGTCGGCATGGGCAGCGCCATGCAGCCGTGTGATGTCTTTGCCCCCGTCTACCGTGAATATGGAACCCAATTCATGCGCGGCGTCGCCATGCACGAGATCCTGCTCTACTGGGGCGGCGACGAACGTGGCATGAACTACGCACAGCAACGCCAGGACTTCCCCATCTCCGTGCCCATCGCCAGTCAGATTCCTCACGCCGTTGGTGCAGCGTTTGCCATGAAGCTGCGCAAGGAGCCACGTGTCAGTGTCGGTGTACTCGGTGATGGCGCATCGTCTAAAGGTGACTTCTACGAGTCACTCAACATCGCCGGCGCCTGGCAACTGCCAGTGGTGATTGTGATCGTCAACAACCAGTGGGCCATCTCGTTATCGCGCCAGCAACAGAGCCTTGCCGCCACCCTGGCGCAGAAGGGAATCGCCGCTGGCGTGCCTTGCGAACAGGTGGATGGCAACGACGTCATCGCGATGCGCTACATCATGGAGCGGGCGCTCGAACGTGCCCGCAACGGTGGTGGCCCCACACTGATCGAAGCGCTCACCTACCGCATGAGCGACCACACCACCGCCGATGACGCCAGCCGTTACCGCCCACCCGCAGAGGTCGAAGAGCAGCGCCAGTTCGACCCGATCATGCGACTGAAAAATCATCTCACCCACCACTTTGAGTGGAACGATGCAAAAGAGCAGGCGTTACAGGCCGAGTGCAGTGCCGAGATCGAGGCTGCGGTGAAGCGTTATCTCGACACACCACCCATGCCAGCCGAAAGCATGTTTGATCACCTCTACGAAACCCTGCCCGCCATCTATAAAGAGCAGCGTGACGAAGTGATGCGGCTTGGTTCTACAGCGGGAGGAAAAGATCATGGCTGAGATCACGATGGTAGAGGCGATCAACCTGGCGCTGGCCCGATCACTGGCAGACGATCCAGACGTGGTGGTATTTGGTGAAGATGTCGGCGCCAACGGCGGCGTCTTCCGCGCCACAGTCGGCCTGCAAAAAAAGTTTGGCAGTGACCGGGTGCTCGATGCGCCACTGGCCGAGACAGCCATTGCCGGCATGGCCGTGGGCATGGCGACACAGGGGATAAAACCGGTCATTGAAATCCAGTTCATGGGTTTTATCTACTCAGCCGTGGATCAGATTGTCAACCACGCCTCGCGTATGCGTAACCGCACCCGTGGCCGCCTCAGCTGCCCGATGGTATTGCGCACCCCGCACGGTGGTGGCATTCACGCACCGGAGCACCACTCCGAAAGCACCGAATCGATGTTTGCCCATATGCCGGGATTACGCGTAGTGATCCCCTCTTCACCCCAGCGTGCCTATGGCCTGCTGCTGGCGGCGATCCGCGATCCCGATCCTGTCATCTTTCTCGAACCGTCACGCCTCTATCGTCTGATGAAAGAGGAGGTGAACGATGACGGCGAAGCGCTGCCACTCGATGTCTGTTTTCAACTGCGTGATGGCAGCGATGTCACGCTGGTCACCTGGGGCGCCATGGTGCACGAAACCATGCAGGCCGCCGAGCAGCTGGCCAGTGAAGGGATCAGCGCCGAAGTGATCGACGTCGCCACCCTCAAACCACTCGACATGGAGACCATTCTCAGCTCAGTCGCCAAGACCGGCCGCTGTGTCATCGTGCACGAAGCGGCACGTACCTGCGGCATCGGTGCCGAGATTGCGGCGCAACTGGCCGAGCGCGGACTGCTCTCGCTCTTTGCGCCGGTGCAACGTGTCACCGGCTACGACACCATCATGCCGCTCTTCCGGCTGGAGAAGCAGTACATCCCAACCCCTGAACGAATTATTGCAGCAGTCAGAAAGACACTGGAGGCCTCATGACAATATTTAATCTGCCCGACCTTGGCGAAGGTCTGCAAGAGGCCGAGATTGTCGAATGGCTGGTCAAGGAGGGTGACGAGGTGGCACTGGATCAACCGATCCTCTCGGTGGAGACCGCCAAGGCGATTGTTGATGTGCCCAGCCCGGAAAAAGGGCGGGTTAAAAAACTCTTTGTGCAGGCCGGCGATATCCCCAAGGTTGGCGCGCCGCTGATTGAGTTTGAAAGCGTCGCCGTTGCGGCAGAAAAATCAGATACCGGCACCGTGGTCGGCCAGATGGAGATCAACAAAGGGGTAGTTAAAGAAGCCGCGGCCGTGATTGGCAGAGCCAGCAGCGCCAGTGGCGGCATCAAGGCAACACCGGCAGTACGCGCCCTCGCCCACCGCCTGAATGTTGATCTCACCGTTGTCACACCCACGGGTGCCGAAGGTGTCATCCTCTCGGCCGACGTGCAGCGCGCTGCCAACACATTGCAACAGGCCGGACCACTCGAACCGATGCGCGGTGTACGCCGTGCCATGGCCCACATCATGGCCCAGGCCCACGCCGAGGTGGCCGATGTCACCATCGTCGACGACGCCGACATCAACGACTGGCTGCCCGGCACCGACGCCACGCTCCGACTGATTCGCGCCATGGTCATCGCCTGCAAGGTCGAACCCTCACTCAACGCCTGGTTCGATAGTAAAGAGATGGGGCGACGCCTGCTTAAACATGTCGATATCGCCGTTGCCGTTGATACAGAAGAGGGTCTCTTTGTACCGGTGCTGCGCGATGTCGCCAAACGCACCAACGCCGACCTGCGCGATGCACTCAACAAGATCAAGGAGCACGTCATTGCCCGCACCATCCCAGCCGAAGAGATGCGTGGCTACACCATCACCCTCTCCAACTTCGGCACCTTTGGTGGCCGTTATGCCGATCCGATTGTGGTGCCACCGACCGTGGCTATACTGGGAGCAGGACGGATGCGTGATGAGGTAGTGGCCTGCAATGGAGAGATCGTTATTCATCGCATCATGCCGCTGTCGCTGACGGTTGATCATCGTGCGGTGACCGGTGGTGAAGCAGCACGGTTTTTGATGGCCGTGATGAGAGATTTAAAGAAGACCGATTAGAGCATATGGCGACGATTAGTCGTAATATTTGAAATAGTGCAGCGCCATTCCACCAGTCACCGGAGTGGCGGCGTTATATCAGACTGGCCATATCAATCCACACGTTGAATGGAGGTTAGAAAATGAACACTATCTCTCCCGGCAAACGACTGCGCAGCGCGCTCATTCACGAGCACCCCTTGCAGATGGCCGGGGCCATCAACGCCTACTGCGCCCTGCTCGCCGAACATACCGGCTTCAATGCGCTTTATCTCTCTGGTGCCGGCGTTGCCAACGCCTCTTACGGTCTGCCTGACCTTGGTTTTACCACGCTTGATAATGTGGTCGAAGATATTCACCGCATCACCAGCGCCACACCGTTACCACTGCTGGTCGACGCCGACACCGGCTTCGATGACATTGCCACCACCATTGAACGTTTTATCGCCGCCGGTGCAGCAGGGTTTCATATCGAAGATCAGGTGGCGCAGAAACGTTGTGGCCACCGCCCCAATAAAAAACTGGTGAGCTGTGATGAGATGTGTGGCCGCATCCACGCTGCTGTGTCGGCCCGCAGTGATCCCGATTTTGTCATCATGGCACGCACCGATGCCCTGGCGGTGGAGGGCATGGCAGCGGCACTGCAACGCATTCAACACTATATTTCTGCCGGGGCTGACATGATCTTCCCCGAGGCGCTAACCGAGCTGGCGCAGTATCAGCAGATTCGCATCGCCATCAACGTGCCGCTGCTCGCCAACATCACCGAGTTTGGCAAGACACCGCTGTTTACTGTCGCTGAGTTGCAGAGCGCCGGTGTTGATATCGCGCTCTATCCACTCACCGCCTTTCGCGCCATGAGCGCTGCGGCGCTCGATGCCTATACCACACTACGTACCACTGGCACGCAAACCACCCTGCTCAACAAGATGCAGAGCCGCGAAGAGCTATATCACCATCTCGACTACCACCGTTATGAACAGCAACTTGATGAGGAGCTGGATGATGGAAAATGAACATAAAGGTCTGGCCGGTATCGTCGCGGGTCAAACGGCCATCTCAACCGTAGAGGCTGGCGGCAGCGGCCTCTGCTATCGCGGTTACTCCATCAACGACCTGGCTGAACATGCCAGCTTTGAAGAGGTGGCCCATCTGCTGATCCACGGCAGACTACCCGACAGCAACGAATTAAAAATATATAAACAGAAACTCCACGGCCTGCGCGAGTTGCCAGGTGCACTCAAGATCATGCTCGAAGAGATCCCCGCCAGCGCCCACCCGATGGATGTGATGCGCAGCGGCTGCTCCCTGCTAGGCACGTTGGAGCCGGAGACAGATAGCCATTGCGCCGCAGATATTGCCGATCGGCTGATCGCCTGTTTCGGTTCGATACTGCTCTACTGGTATCACTTCCATAAAAGTGGCAGTCGCATTGATGTCGTGAGTGATGAAGAGAGCATCGCCGGCCATTTTTTGCATCTGCTGCATGGTGAACAGCCGCACGGAGAGGAGCAACGCGCCGTGGATGTATCGCTGATCCTCTATGCCGAACATGAATTTAACGCATCTACTTTTGCCGCGCGGGTCACCACCTCAACACTCTCCGACTGCTATTCAGCCATCTGTAGCGCCATCGGCACACTGCGTGGACCACTGCATGGCGGCGCCAACGAGGCGGCAATGCAGCTGCTCAGCCAATTCAAGGATGCGAATGCGGCGGAACAGGGGGTCATGGAGATGTTGGAGCGCCATCAACTGGTGATGGGCTTTGGCCACCGTGTCTACAAACAGGGCGATCCACGCTCCCCCATCATCAAGCGGTGGTCACACAAACTGGCCAACCACCACAATGGAGCAACACTGTTTGAGATCTCCGAACGGATCGAGGCGGTGGTGATGCGCGAAAAAAAGATGTTTCCCAATCTCGACTTCTATAGCGCCTCGGCCTATCACCTCTGTGGCATTCCGACCTCACTCTTCACGCCCATTTTTGTAATCGCCCGTACTAGCGGCTGGGCGGCACACATCATCGAACAGCGCGGTGATAACCGATTGATCCGACCGACGGCAGAGTACATCGGTCCCGCACCACGACCCTTCCCAAATAATTAAGGCCGCCAAATAATGAAGGCAGAGAGTAAATGAACAACATCAACCACAACATCCGCCCACCGTTCGATACCCTCCTGGTAGAGATTGCCGACTACGCCCACCACTACAACAGCAGCAGTGCTGAGGCACTTGATACCGCCCGCTACGCGCTGCTGGACGCGCTCGGCTGCGCCATGCTGGCGCTGCATGAGCCGGCGTGCCAACGTCATCTTGGCCCCATCGTGCCCGGCGCTGTGCTCGCCAATGGCGCCCGTGTACCCGGCACCTCCCACGCACTCGATCCGGTACAGGCGGCCCACAACATCGGCGCCATGATCCGCTGGCTCGACTACAACGATACCTGGCTCGCCGCCGAGTGGGGCCACCCCTCCGACAACCTGGGCGCCATTCTCGGCTGCGCGGATTACATCAGTCGCCAAGGTGCGATACCACTGACCATGTATGACGTGCTCAACGCCATGATCAAGGCCTATGAGATTCAGGGGGTGCTGGCGCTCAACCACAGCTTCAACCGTGTCGGTATCGACCATGTGATTTTAGTGAAGATCGCCTCCACCGCCGTCGCCACGGCGCTGTTCGGTGGCGACAGGCAGACCATCATCAACGCGCTCTCCAACGCCTGGATTGATGGCGGTGCCCTGCGCAGCTATCGCCACGCCCCCAATACCGGCTGGCGTAAATCGTGGGCCGCCGGGGATGCCTGCGCCCGTGCCGTGCAACATGCCCTGCTCGCCCTCAAGGGTGAGATGGGGTATCCCAGCGCGCTCACCGCAGCGCAGTGGGGATTTCAGGATGTGATGTTCAACGGCCGTCCGATCGAACTGGTACAACCACTCGGCAGTTATGTGATGGAGAACATCCTCTTCAAGGTCCGCTACCCGGTAGAGTTCCACGCCCAGACCGCTGTCGAGTGTGCCATCCAGCTGCACTCAAAAATCAGATCACGCTTCGCCGACATCAACCGCATCGAACTGCTCACGCAAGAGGCGGCGATGCGCATCATCAACAAGACCGGACCACTGCACAACCACGCCGACCGCGACCACTCGCTGCAATATGCCGTCGCCATCGGCCTGCTGTTTGGTGATCTGGAGAGCCACCACTACAGTGATGATGTGGCCGCCGATCCCCGCATCGACCATCTGCGTAGCAAGATGCTGGTAACTGAAAGCAGCGACTACAGCCGCGACTATCTCGATCCACAGAAACGTTCTATCACCAACCAGATAACTATCCATTTTAAAGATGGCAGCCGTGAAAGCGCGACCGTTGAATATCCCATCGGTCACCGGCGCCGCCGCGATCTCGCCAAACCACTGTTGATCGAAAAATTTGAGAAGAGTCTGAACACTGTTTTCCCCTCAGACCGGGCCGAGACGCTGCTCAAGCTCATGCAAGATCCAACACAACTGGCGGCCATGCCCGTCAGTCAATTCATGACATTGTGGGTAAAAACAGAATGACCAAACACGAATATTTTCAGCACGCCATGCCGGGTGATGTCTGTTTTGGCTGCGGCAGCAACAACGCCGCCGGCCTGCACATCCAGAGCTACTGGGATGATGATGGCATCGATGCGATCTGCCACTGGCAGGCAGAAGAGATTCATCAGGGCTGGCAGGGTGTCACCTGCGGCGGCATCATCGCCACACTCATCGACTGCCACTGCATGGCCACGGCGATGGCCACGGCGATCCGTAACGAAAACCGCCCACTCACGTCAGAGCCCTACCTACGTTTCGCCACTGGCTCACTCACTGTCAAATATCTGCAACCCACACCGATCGATCGCCCGCTGGAGCTGCGCGCCCATGTCACCGAGATCAAAAACAACAAGAAGTACACACTCGAGTGTGGACTCTATGTTGATGGTGAAAAAAACGCCGAGGCAATGGTGGTCGCATTTCTGGTCTATCGCAGCGACCAGCCACACACACCGGAGTCAAAGTTCAATTCATGAATATGGTGTACGGTGAGAATATTTTTTGTCTCCCCGCACAATGTTTGACAATGGTGAACACACAAAATCTGCCCACCCTACGCCTCACTTTACCCAGCCAATCTCCCGTGCTGTCACTGTGCCGATCAGCGTTTGTCGCAAACTCTTTGGCATCTCCGCCTCGGTCTCACTGATCGCAATCCTGCCGCCCATGATCTCGGCCAGTTGCTGCGGTAGTAGCGGCTGTTGCTGTGCGTCACCATAACCATCCGGGAAGATCGGCTGACCATTGCTGAGATCATATTTGTCACTGGCACCAAGGGTGTGCAGCATCTCGTGGGCGATAACAACATTGTTACGCGCCGCCATCTTCTCTGACGCAAAGGCGTGCACCACACTCACCATGCCCTTCTGCAAACCAATGGAGTGTTGCAGCAACTTGTTATTCTCCAGCTTGTGATAGAGCACAAAGATGCGGATATTGGGTTTGGGGCCCTGGTACTCATCCTTGACGATGGACCAGTAACGAAGCTGCAGGCTCCAGAGCATGGTCTTCCAGATATTCCGGTCCGTGGGTGGCAGTGGCGGCAGCTCTTTCACTATCGGACCGATGCGCAGATCAACAGGATCTTTTACCGGCAGTTTATAACGCTGCACCTCATCGACCATAAACTGCTCCACAGCAGCGAAGTCGGATGTGGTGAGGGTGTGAATATATTCATCCGCTTCAACAGTGCCATCCCCGTTAATGGGGTAGACCACTACCCAGAGCGGATGGTCCCAGGAGGTGGAGCGCACCAGCGTCAGCCAGCTGTCCAGCCCCACCACCACCAGGAGGATAAGAAGCAGCATGATGCGGATTTTTTTAAAGCTTAACAAAGAGCTGTCTGGTTTATGAGGTAGTGAATCAAGCTTCTTTGCATACATCTGATCGCCAGAATGGCTGTTCGAGGAGGCGGCAGAAAACTTTTCATAGGCAATACCACAGCGGGGACATTGCCACTGGGGGGCGGTATCGTTACGCTGACGAACATATTTACACTTGGGGCACTCCAACGAGATCACCTCTCTGTTAATCTACAATGACGAGAGTTTAATCGATTTTATTTATCCATTAGGAGAAAGCGATGATTGATCTACCACAAATGCGTTGCGAGGCGTGTCAGGTGGGTTCACCCCAGGCAAGCGAGCAGGAGATTATTGAGTTTATGCCACAGCTGCCGGGCTGGAAAATAGTCGAGGTCGATGGTATCAAGCAGCTGAAAGGTATCTTTACTTTTGCCAATTTCAAACAGGCGCTGGCCTTCACCAATAAGGTGGGGGAGCTGGCAGAACAGCACAACCACCACCCCGCCATCACCACCGAATGGGGCAAAGTCACCGTCATGTGGTGGACTCACAAAGTCAAAGGGCTGCATACCAATGATTTTGTGATGGCCGCCAAGACAGATTTTATCGCCTAACCGGGGCCTTGCTTCTTACCCCACAACTCCTCCAGCCGCTGATCGCGACCACAGCTCCAGCGGTAGTAGTTGTAACGCACCGAATTACGCTCATGGTAGTTCTGGTGATACGCTTCGGCGGGATAGAAGGTGGACGCCGCCACGATCTGCGTCACGATCGGCTGTTTGAATGGCTTGTTCTTCTTCAGTGCCACCTTTGATGCCTCGGCCAACTGCTGCTGCTCACTGTTGAGATAGAAGATGGCGGAACGATATTGGCTGCCATGGTCACAAAACTGGGCGTCAGGCGTAGTGGGATCAACACTATGCCAGAACTTATCCAGCAATTTGGCATAACTGACCTGGGTCGGGTCATAGACCACCTGCACCGCCTCGGCATGGCCACTGCCACCCGCCGACACCTGCTGATAAGTGGGGTTCTGTTGATGGCCACCGATGTAACCTGAGGTGGTGCTGACCACCCCCGGCACCTTGTCAAAGTCACTCTCGGTACACCAGAAACACCCCCCGGCAAAGATCGCCGTCTCGGTTTGGGCCGCCTGCAACGGCGCCACTACCAGCAACAGCGCCAACACCATCCAATCCTTTAACAACTGCTTTTTCATAACAACTCCAGACAAAAAATAACCACGGTATGCATTAGTGGTGTGAATCACTAAAACCTTACACCCTAAATCTAACAAAACCACTACAGATGGTAGCGGCAAAACAGGGTGGGAGATAACAGTTGATCCAGATCACAACCAGCGCCGTACCCTCTGCCTGTAATCGACATAGACGTCACCGAAACGGGCAACCAGGGCCTGCTCCTCGAGACAGATCTGAAAATGGTTCATGCACAACACAAAGGCGGGTGGCACCAGCAGCACTAAAAAAGATTGGAGATATAACGACCAGGCCACCAGCAACAGCAAAAATCCGAGATACATCGGATTGCGGCTGAAGCGGTAGATACCATCGGTTACCAGTCTCGAAGTAACCGCCAGATTAACCGGGTTCATCGTTGTGCCCAGCAGACGAAACCGGATCACACCTGCACCACACACTGTCACCCCGATCAACGCCAGCAACAATGAAAACTGCCGCTGCAACAGCAAGACCCAAACAGCATCCGGCAGCAACGGCGCCAACAGCCAGGCCAGCAGCATAAAAAGCAGCATCAGTAACAGCGGTGGGATCTTAAGCGCCATGCACATCCCCCTTCTGGGAGATACGTGATGTTTCATACTCATCAAACTGCGGCAGGTCATCACAAATATCTTCCCAGTTGGCCTTGGAGCCAACAAAGATATGTGCCTCAGGCCGCTCCTCAATATCGGACTCAATCAGCCCCAGACGAATACGCAACTGACCGGGGTTGTGACTGTTTTTACTGAACAGAGGCGAACCACACTGACGGCAGAAGTATTTAATCTGTCCCGGCGATGACTCATAACCATTCAGCAGATCCGCGCCGGCGACAAATGTAAACGCCGCCTCCTGCACCACACCATTGGTGGCAAAGGCCGACCCCTGCGCCTTGCGACATCGGGAACAGTGGCAGCAGACAATACTCTTAATCCCGCCATGCAGTTCAAAACGCACCGCGCCACAAAGACAGCTACCTTGATACATATACCCTCCAGCACTACGTTACAGATACCAGCAATACCTTATCGCGCAGATCATCCCATTGCCTCTGTAAAAAAATCGCGGCCACCATATAGTATTTTGTGCCTGGGCCGCTGTTTTTAAACAGATAGTGATTATTAACCCGCGAGGAAGAGCATGGCCAGTGCTGATATTGCCAATAATATTGTAATCGTAGCCGCCCGGCGCACACCGATTGGCGCCCTGCTGGGCCAGTTTGCAACATTGAGTGCACCGCAGCTGGGGGCAGCAGCCATCCGCAGCATGGTTGAATCTTCCGACCTTAAGGTGGAGGAGATAGACGAAGTACTGATGGGCTGTGTGCTGCCCGCCGGAATGGGCCAGGCACCCACCCGACAGGCAGCACTGAAGGCCGGGCTATCCATCGCCACCACGTGCACCACCATCAACAAAGTGTGCGGTTCCGGCATGAAGGCGGTGATGCTGGGCCATGATGCCATCGTTGCCGGTTCCGCCAGAATCATCATTGCCGGTGGCATGGAGTCGATGAGCAACGCCCCTTACCTCATTCCCAAGGCTCGCCAGGGGTTGCGCTTTGGTCATGGGGAACTGCTTGACCACATGCTCTTTGATGGACTGCAAAATGCCTATGACGGTCAGTCAATGGGCATGTTTGCTGAAGAGTGTGTGAACCGTTTTGGTTTCGGTCGTGAAGAGCAGGATGAGTATGCTGCTGAATCGGTAAAACGCGCCCTCGCCGCCAGTAGTGGTGATGCCTTTTATGATGAGATCGCCGCCGTCACTGTCACCAGCCGCAAGGGCGAAGAGTGTTTTGATAAAGACGAAACACCGTTCAAATGTGATGTCACCAAGATCGCCAAACTCAAACCTGCCTTCAAACCTGAAGGTGGTACGGTAACAGCAGCCAACTCCTCTTCCATTGCCGATGGCGCTGCCGCCCTGCTGCTGATGCGCGCCAGTGATGCCAGGGCGCGTGGCCTGCAACCGTTGGCGCGTATCGTCGCCCACGCCAGCCAGGCGATGACGCCGGAACTTTTTACCGACGCCCCTATCCACGCCATCAAAAAACTCTACGCCAAGAGCGGCTGGTCTGACCGTGATGTTGACCTCTACGAAATAAACGAGGCCTTTGCTGTTGTCACCATGGCGACGATGAAGGAACTCAAGCTCGACCATGCCAAGGTGAATGTGAATGGTGGCGCCTGCGCCTTGGGCCACCCCATCGGCGCAACCGGAGCGCGCATCATCGTCACGCTGTTACATGCGTTGCAAAAACGTAATCTGCAACGTGGCATTGCCGCACTCTGTATTGGTGGCGGTGAAGCGACAGCTGTGGCAGTGGAACGATTTTAGTCGCCAGCAGAGCCGACAGAGCGTCACTCCGGCCGGCACCGTAATGACAGAAGGGTAGGATGCAAACATGGCTGTCATAAAATCAAAGATCAAAACCTCCAGCGATGAGTTCATGGAGAACGCTGCTCATATGCAGCTCTTCATCGACGACTTGCGCGAGAATCTGGACAACGTCACCACCGGCCACCGTAACGTAGCGCGCGACAAACATCTGCAACGTGGCAAGCTGCTGGTGCGCGACCGCATCCGGCTGTTGTGTGATGCAAAAACCCTGTTCATGGAGTTCTCCGCCCTCGCCGCCTTCGGCCTGTATAACAACGAAGTGCCGAGTGCCGGCATCATCACCGGCATCGGCACAGTACATGGGCAGGAGGTGATGATCATCGCCAACGACGCCACGATAAAAGGTGGCACCTACTACCCGATGACAGCAAAAAAACATCTGCGCGCACAAGAGATCGCGGAACAGAATCGCCTGCCGTGTCTCTATCTGGTCGACTCCGGTGGCGCCTTTTTACCGCTGCAGGATGAGGTCTTCCCCGACCGTGACCACTTCGGTCGTATCTTCTACAACCAAGCACGTATGTCGGCGCAAGGTATTCCGCAGATCGCGCTGGTAATGGGTTCATGCACTGCCGGTGGCGCCTATGTACCGGCAATGGCCGATGAAGCAATCATCGTTCGTGAACAGGGCACTATTTTTCTCGGCGGCCCACCACTGGTAAAGGCGGCCACCGGTGAGATTGTCGGGGCAGAAGAGTTGGGCGGTGGTGACGTGCACAGCAGAATCTCCGGTGTCACCGACCATCTTGCCGATGATGATAAACATGCGTTGCAGATTGCCCGCGACATCGTTGCCAATCTCAACCACCAAAAGCGTGGTGTGATCACCCGGCAACCGACCATTGCCCCGCTCTACCCCGCCGAGGATCTCTACGGCATCATTCATCACGACATGCGCAAACAATATGACGTGCGTGAGGTAATCGCACGACTGGTGGATGGTTCCGAGTTTCATGAGTTCAAAAAACAATTTGGCGTAACACTGGTCTGCGGTTTCGCCCATCTGCACGGTTATCCCGTGGGGATTATTGCCAATAACGGCATTCTCTTTTCTGATTCAGCACTGAAAGGCACACACTTCATCCAGCTCTGCAATCAGCGCGGCATACCGCTGCTATTCCTGCAGAACATCTCTGGCTTCATGATCGGAAAAAAATATGAACACGAAGGGATCGCCAAACATGGCGCCAAAATGGTGACCGCCGTGGCGTGTGCCGAGGTGCCAAAATTCACCGTCATCATCGGCGGTTCATTTGGTGCTGGCAACTACGCCATGTGTGGTCGTGCCTACGGCCCGCGACAGTTGTGGATCTGGCCCAACGCCCGCATCTCCGTGATGGGTGGCGAGACCGCTGCCAACCTGCTCACCACCGTCAAACAAGAGAGTCTGGCAAAACAGGGCAAGCGTTGGGAGGGTAAAGAGGCCGAGGGTTATGCCAATACCATCCGTGAACAGTTCGACCGCCAGGGTCACCCCTACTACGCCACGGCACGGTTGTGGGATGATGGCGTCATTGATCCAATCAATACCCGTGACCTGCTTGGCCTCGGCATCGCCGCCGCACTCAATGCACCGATCAACAAGACCGAGTACGGCGTCTTCAGGATGTAATTAAATGACACAACAACTGCTGGTAAGTACCGATGGACGTGGTGTGTGCACCCTCACCCTCAACCGCCCCGAGTGCCACAATGCACTGAATGGCGAATTGATCGGCGCACTGATTGACGCGCTTGATGAGTGCAACCGCAATGTAAATGTGCGCATCGTGGTAATTACAGGGGCAGGAGAATCATTCTCCAGCGGCGCCGATCTGGAGTGGATGCGCGCCTCGATCAGCCACGACGAGGCAACCAATCGTCACGATGCACTGCAACTCGCCATCCTGCTGCGAAAAATATATAACCTGCAGAAACCGACCATCGCCCGCATCAACGGCTCCTCTTATGGTGGTGGTCTTGGCATCATCTCCTGTTGTGACATCGCTATTGCAGCAACCAGCGCACAGTTCGCCTTCACCGAGGTAAGGCTGGGTCTGGTACCGGCAGTAATATCACCGTACATCCTAATGAGCATCGGCCCACGCCATGCACGGCGACTCTTTTTAACTGCCGAACAGTTCGACAGCAGCGCAGCGCTAAACCTGCAACTTCTGCATCACGTGGTCGCCGATGAACAGCTCGATGAGCAGATAGAAAAAACTGTTCGCCAACTGCTCAAGGCAGGCCCGGAGGCGAGCAAGATGTGCAAACGGCTCATACCACGACTCAGTAGTGATGAGATTGATGATGAACTGGTAGCACTGATTGCGGCGTTACGGACATCTGCTGAAGGACAGGAAGGGTTGACTGCCTTTCTCGACAAACGCAAACCAAACTGGATAGAAGAGTAGGCCGCGATGGCGCTACCCAAACAGGTAAAAATTGTTGAAGTGGGTCCCCGTGACGGCCTGCAAAACGAACCCCATATTATCGACAGCGCCACCAAGATCGAATTCATCAACCGACTCTCCGCTACCGGGCTATCTGTCATCGAGGCGACCAGCATGGTCAACCCGGCGCGCATTCCACAACTTGCCGATGCCGAAGTGGTCTACAGCAATATCAACCGACAACACGGCATCTGCTATCCGGTACTGGTGCCCAACATCAAAGGCATGCAGCGGGCACTGGCAGTGGGGGTTAAAGAGATCGCCATATTCACCTCCGCCTCTGAAAGTTTTAATCAAAAAAACATCAACTGTTCGATTGCTGAATCACTACAACGGTTTGAAGCGGTGATTGAACTGGCAATACAACATAACATCCCGATCCGGGCCTACCTCTCCTGTGTGCTCGGCTGCCCTTATGACAACGACGTAAAACTCAGCAACGTCGTCACCCTCGCCGAACGACTCTACACCATGGGCTGTTATGAGATCTCATTAGGCGACACCATTGGCATCGGCACACCGCTCCAGGCGCGTGAACTGATATTGAGCGTGGCGCAGCGTGTGCCACTGAAACATATCGCCGTACACTTTCACGATACCCGTGGTCAGGCGCTGGCCAATATCTTTGCCTGCCTTGAGCAAGGTGTGTCGATTGTTGACTCCTCTGTCGCTGGTTTAGGTGGCTGCCCCTACGCCAATGGTGCAACGGGTAATGTGGCCACTGAAGATCTTGTCTATATGCTGAAAGGTATGGAGATTGAAACCGGTGTTGATTTGAATACGCTGGTGAGTGTCGGCCGGTTTATCTGTGAAGCGCTGGGCAGAGAGAATCAGAGCAGAATTGGGCGGCTCTGAAAAAGCCCGTTCGCCCTGAGCCCGTCGAAGGGCTGGTGATGTAACACATTAACAGTGAAATTTATTCTCCATTCATGGTTCGATTATCTCATCGCGAATTGAGGAATTTTTTTAGCCGACTGGAGCACTCAAATGAACTTCAATAACTGCAAAGCGCTGATCACCGGTGGTGCCTCCGGCCTTGGCCTGGCTGTAGCAAAACGTCTGCTTGAGGCTGGTGGGGAAGTGGCCATCCTCGACATCAAACCAGAACAGAGCCGTACCACCAGCGCCGCACTCGGCCCACATGCACACTTCTTTGAGGCTGACGTCACATCCGAAGAGGCAGTAGACAGGGCAGTCGCCGCAGCAGCTTCAACACTCGGCGAGATCACTTTGGCAGTGAACTGTGCCGGCATCGCCCCCAGCCACCGCGTGCTTGCCCGCACTGGCCTGATGAGCACACTGGAGTTTGAGCGCACTATTCAAATCAATCTCATCGGCACCTTCAGCGTCTGCCGGGCCGTTGCCAATATCATGCAGCACAACATACCCCAAGGGGCGGATGGGGAACGCGGCGTCATCATCAACACCGCCTCCATCGCCGCCATTGAAGGACAGATCGGCCAAGCCGCCTACGCCGCATCAAAGGGCGGCATCGTGAGCCTGACGCTGCCACTGGCACGAGAGTTCGCCCACATCGGCGTGCGCGTCATGACCATCGCCCCCGGCATCTTTGAAACGCCGATGTTCGATACCCTGCCCGTCGAAGCGCGCGAGGCACTCGCCGCCAACACTCCGTATCCACACCGCCTCGGACAACCCCATGAGTTTGCCCAACTGGTGCAGCAAATTTATGAGAACCCGATGCTCAATGGTGAGGTGATCAGACTGGATGGAGCGCTGCGGATGCAGTCGAAGTAGTGGCTGAATCTATCGGGTCACTCTCACATAAACTTTCGCTAGTTAAGTAATCCACCACCACGGGAGTCACCATGCCGCTGCCCCTCTGGAGTCCATCACCACAGCGCATTGCTGATGCCAATCTGAGCCGTTTTATGGCGGAGGTGAATGGTGGTGGCAATCGTCCCATTCAAAACTACAGCGAGCTTTACGACTGGTCCATCAACCATCCTGAGGAGTTCTGGCCTGCGGTGTGGCATTTTTGCGGGGTGAAGGCGTCGCGGCTGTGGGATGAGGTGTTGACCGATGGCGACAAGATGCCGGGGGCGAAGTGGTTTAGCGGTGCGCGGCTGAACTTTGCAGAGAATCTGTTGCGTCGCCGTGATGATAAAACCGCGCTGATCTTTTGGGGTGAAGATAAAGTTAAACGCAGCCTCAGCTACCGCGATCTTTACCAGCAGGTGGCGCAGCTGGCGGCGGCGATGCGGGCGCAAGGTGTAACGGTGGGCGATCGCGTGGCGGGTTTTATGCCCAACATGCCCGAGACAATTATTGCGATGCTGGCAACAACCAGCATTGGTGCAATCTGGTCCTCCTGTTCGCCGGACTTTGGTGTGAGTGGTGCAGTGGAGCGGTTTGGCCAGATTGAACCAAAGCTGCTGTTTGCGGCCGACGGTTACTGGTTTAAAGGGCAACCAATCGACTCGCTGGCGCGGGTGGCCGAGATTGCGCAGCAGTTGCCGAGTGTGCAGCGTCTGGTAGTCGCAGCCTATCTGCAACCACAAGCGGAGATTGCTGCACTGCCCAACGCCATCCATTGGCATGACTTCTGCGATAACAGTGCGGCTGAAATAGAGTTTGCGCAACTCCCCTTTGATCATCCCCTTTACATCCTTTACTCATCAGGGACCACCGGTCTGCCAAAGTGCATTGTGCACGGCGCGGGCGGAACATTGCTGCAACATTTGAAGGAGCTGATACTTCACACTGATTTGAAGGAGTCAGACCGCATCTTCTATTTCACCACCTGCGGCTGGATGATGTGGAACTGGCTGGTGAGCTCACTTGCGACAGGGGCAACGGTGCTGCTTTATGACGGCTCGCCGTTCCATCCCAGCACTACGACTCTTTTTGATTATGCGCAGCAGGAGAAGATAACGATCTTCGGCACAAGCGCGAAGTATCTTGCGGCGCTGGAGAAGAGTGGCGTGAAACCTAACATGAGTCACGATCTCTCATCACTCAAAACAGTTCTCAGCACCGGTTCACCCCTGTTGCCGGAGTCATTTGATTATCTCTATCGCGATATCAAGCAGGATCTGCTGCTCGCCTCTATCTCTGGCGGTACTGATATTGTCTCCTGTTTTGCATTGGGCAATCCGTTGTTGCCCGTTTACAAAGGTGAGTTGCAGTGTCGCGGCCTGGGCATGAAAGTGGCTATCTACGATGAGCAGGGTCACAGCGTGCTCCAGCAGCAAGGTGAGTTGGTGTGCGAGGCGCCAGCCCCCTGTATGCCGATCTGTTTTTGGAATGATAACGATGGTGCGCGTTACCGCGCCGCCTACTTCGAACGTTTTGCCAACATCTGGGCACACGGTGATTACGCTGAGCTGACGCAGCATGACGGGCTGATCATCTATGGCCGTTCTGATGCCGTATTAAATCCTGGTGGGGTGCGTATCGGCACCGCAGAGATCTATCGTCAGGTAGAACAACTGCCAGAGGTGATGGAGAGCATCGCGATCGGCCAGCAGTGGCGCGATGATGTACGCATCATCCTGTTTGTGAAACTGCGTGACGCTGTGGCGCTTGATGATGCGCTGATCAGCAAGATAAAAACTACCATTCGCCGCCACACCACGCCGCGCCATGTGCCGGCCAAGGTGATCCAGGTGGCGGACATCCCTCGCACTCGCAGTGGCAAGATTGTCGAGCTGGCAGTGCGTAACGTAATCCACAACCGTCCTGTCACCAACATCGAAGCGCTGGCCAACCCGGAGGCACTCGAGCTTTTCAAAAATATTCCGACATTAGAATTCGACTAAGTCGGCACGCTGGCTACCTACCCAAAGTGGCGGTAGTATGTCAAACCCTTGCCGCTCCAGGAGAGAGAACATGAGTTTCCGCGCCTTCCGCATCCACACTGACAA
>CAMTXZ010000005.1:0-94380 GCA_947085765.1 uncultured Chromatiaceae bacterium
CAGAGGGCTGTGGTTACACCTGCGACAGAGTAGAACATCAGGGTTACTGGATCTCAGCCCTGATCTTTACAATTGCCGACTGGCTGGCGGTTAGCACAATGCCGTTGACGGTCACCAATTGACCGGCAACCGTACCTTGGTCTGCATCACTGGCATCGGTCAGGGCGGTTGCCGCTCCCGTATACAGATTGGGTGAGGTCACCTGGATCGATTTGCCGGCGGCAAAGTTGTTGCTGGTGGGTGGGATCGTCAGATTGGCGGCCAGTGTATCGGTGAGCACAATCGCATCGGCCTGAGCGCCCCCGGCACCATTGCTGATGGTGATGGTGTATTCCACTATCGCACCGGGAATGTGCAGTGGACTGACACCCAGGTTGACCGGA
Source organism: uncultured Chromatiaceae bacterium (assembly GCA_947085765.1). Taxonomy (GTDB): domain Bacteria; phylum Pseudomonadota; class Gammaproteobacteria; order Tenderiales; family Tenderiaceae; genus JAKFXL01. The sequence goes on from CAMTXZ010000005.1 coordinate 384, forward strand.
TCCCAGATGACCGCCGATGCTTTGCTGATGGTCAGCACGGAGGTCACAGCGGTGTAGGTCAGGTTGGTGGAGTGGGTTTTATCACGTGCCACATCCCCCGTCGCCGTCCCGCTGCCATCAGCATAGACGTACTGCTTGGTGGTTTTTACATCGGCTGCTTCTGCCGGGATCGCGCCGCCCGCACTTGCCAAGGCCGCCACTGCCTTGAGGCTGTAGGTGGCTATTTGGGTGTTGGTGGCGCTGAGCGGGATGTCGGCTTGAATGAACACCACCTTGCTGGCCGCAGCTGCCAGGTTGGTGATGGTGCTGGTGAGGGTGTCGCCCGCATTGCGAAGGCCATCGCCGTCATCGACGTAGATCGCCACATTGGTGGGTGTGAAGTTCAACGTGCCAGCCACAGTGGTTAAGGCGTAGTCGAAGGGCTCGTTACCGGTGTTGGTGACGGTGAACTTCAGCACCTGAGCGGTGGTGCCGGGGGTGACGTTGATATTGCCGCCAGTACCCGCCACGGTCAGATCGACCTTGGCGTCGACCATAAACGTTTCGGTGTTACTGGTAATGGCTGTTTGGGCCGTGGCAGCAACGTCGTAATTGACTGTGGCGCTGTTGCTGATATTGGTGCCGGAGGCAGTGAGTGCCAGGGCGTTGGGTGATGCCGCTAGAGCAAACAGACCGACGGCACTCAGGCCGAGCAGTTTGTTGCTGGGGTGTTTGTTAAACATGGTTGTATCTCCTGTGTGGTTCTTCCTTGATCCGGTTGACGCACTTCCTGTGCGCCTGGTTTGTAAATTGAAAAATGAATGTCAGATCAAAATGTGTGTGAATTGTCAAGGAGGAGAACCTCTGATTCGTGCCAGGATTCTGATGTCACAAAACGCCCGGAAGGCGTCGTTGTTGTCTGTTGTGATATTGGTCATGTTTTTAATCCTGCATATTGAATTTGGTTTAACGCACCCTGGCGTGGAAGCTGACGCTGCCTTGGGCATCTGGTGCGACGCTCTTCAAGGTCCAGCGGATATGGCTGTAGTCGTTGGCAGTGGCCGGGCGTGTTTTGCCACTGCTTTCAGTGATGGTGAGATCGTCTGGGGCGGCGAATTTTTTGCTGCCATCAATGGAGTAACTGACACTGGCGTTTGCAATCAAGGCGCTGTCCGCGACATAGGCGGTGTCCGCCGGGATGGGGTTGGTGATGGCGATATTTTCTGCCAGCGCCTTGCCGCGATTGTGGTAGTGAGTGGTGTAGACAATCATGTCGCCAGGTACGACAGAGGTTGGCTCAACCAGGGTGATCACCTGTTTGCCATTGGTGTCGAGGGTGATAATTTCTTCTTGTACGAGCATCGTGAGTTTAAAATTGTCATCAGCTCTGGCTTGACCGGAGACAACGAGGGCCAGGAGTAGTAGTGTGAGGTTGGCTGTTTTCATATTCATGGTTCCTTGTGGTTGTTTTCCTTGAATTTCTACTGCAAATTTTTTTACAGGTATTGCTATCTGGTTTTGATGTTTCCTCAATACTTTATCTAGCAAAAATTAAGCCATTTTAATTTTTTTAAAAAAGTTAATTTAAATCAAACTGTTGCGGGTTATTTTTGGGGCTTTCTAAGATTTCATTGAAGGCATTATGGAAACAGTATTAGTATTTTCTGATTAAACAATATTTAACTAATTGATTTTTATGAAATAAAGTATTTTACTGATGAATGGCGCACGTAGAATGTGACATAAATTGTCATGATGTGACAATATTTGCTGTGTTGGCGTCATTGTATTTAATTAATATTATTAATATCAATTGGTTATTATTTTTATGGAGTGACAAAAAAGGTCAGTTTGTGACCTGGATATCATTTTGGCGTATAGGAGAAAGGGGGTGTTTTACCCATCTTGGTAAATGAATGGTTGTTGTGGCGCGACGCTGCTCCCTTTACCTGATGGGGGTGGCCGACGTATAATTCTGCCCTTTTAACTGCGGGACGAGACTATGCGCATCATAGAAGAAGCTCTGACATTTGATGACGTTTTGCTGGTGCCGGCGCATTCGACGGTACTGCCCAAACAGGTCAACCTGGCGACCAGGCTGACACGGGAAATCACCCTCAATATCCCGATGGTCTCAGCGGCTATGGATACCGTGACCGAGTCACGACTGGCGATTGCCCTGGCGCAAGAGGGTGGCATGGGGATCGTGCATAAGAACATGTCCATCGCGCAGCAGGCCAACGAAGTGCGGGTGGTAAAGAAGTATGAAAGTGGTGTCATTAAAGATCCTATTACTGTCTCCCCCAACGCCACCGTTCGTGATGTGCTGAAGCTGACCCGCAGCAAGAATATCTCCGGTGTGCCGGTGGTCGATGGCGAAGAGCTAATCGGCATCGTTACCAACCGTGATCTGCGTTTTGAAACCCGCTACAGCGAGCCAGTCTCATCGGTGATGACACCAAAAGAGCGCCTCGTGACGGTGAAAGAGGGGGCATCGCGTGAAGAGATCCTGGGTCTGTTGCACCAGCACCGCATTGAAAAGCTGTTGGTGGTGAACGACAGCTTCCACCTGCGCGGTCTGATTACCGTTAAGGATATTCAGAAGGCCAAAGACAAACCCAACGCCTGCAAGGACGAGTACGAACAGCTGCGTGTCGGTGCGGCGGTGGGTACCGGCGGTGATACTGAAGAGCGTGTCACTGCACTGGTCGAGGCCGGTGTCGATCTGGTGGTGGTTGATACTGCTCATGGCCATTCACAAGGGGTGCTGGACCGGGTTGCCTGGGTGAAAAAGAACTTCCCTGACCTGCAGGTGATCGGTGGCAACATCGCCACGGCTGCTGCTGCCAAGGCGCTGGTGGCAGCGGGCGCCGATGCAGTTAAAGTGGGCATTGGTCCCGGTTCGATCTGTACTACCCGCATCATCTCCGGTGTTGGTGTGCCGCAGATCACGGCAGTCTCCAATATTGCCAAGGCGCTGGCGGGCACAGGTGTGCCGCTGATTGCTGATGGCGGCATCCGTTTTTCAGGTGACATCTCCAAGGCGATTGCTGCCGGCGCTTACTGCGTGATGGTAGGTGGCATGTTTGCTGGCACTGAAGAGGCGCCAGGCGAGGTGGAGCTGTTCCAGGGCCGCACCTACAAGGCCTATCGTGGCATGGGCTCGCTCGGTGCGATGCAGCAGGGTTCCAGCGACCGTTACTTCCAGGACTCCACCGAAGGTGTCGAGAAGTTGGTGCCAGAAGGCATCGAGGGTCGTGTCCCTTACAAAGGCAGCATGTTGACCATCGTGCATCAGTTGATGGGCGGGTTGCGCGCCAGCATGGGTTACACCGGTTGCCATAACCTGGATGAGATGCGGACCAAACCTGAGTTTGTGCGTGTTACCAGCGCGGGTATGCGTGAGAGCCATGTACATGACGTAACCATCACCCGCGAAGCGCCCAACTATCGCGTCGATTAGTTCCACACGTGGGGCAGGTGTGGCGCGCTATGCGTTGCATCTGCTGTAACACACCCCCTTTTCAGCGAAGCATATCTGACATGAATATCCACTCTGATCGTATTTTGATTCTCGATTTCGGTTCTCAGTACACCCAGCTGATTGGTCGCCGGGTGCGTGAAGCGGGGGTCTATTGTGAATTGCATCCGTGGGATATGGCTGAGGCCGAGATTCGTGCCTTTGCCCCCAAGGGCATCATTCTCTCTGGTGGTCCCGAGAGCACTGTGGCGGACAATGCGCCGGTGGCGCCGCCGATAGTATTTGAGCTGGGTGTACCGGTATTTGGTATCTGCTATGGCATGCAGACCATGGCGATGCAATTGGGTGGTCGTGTCGAAACCGCCGACCATCATGAATATGGCTACGCCGAGGTGCGCGCCCGTGGTCACACTGCGCTGCTCAAAGATATTGAAGATCACACCACGGCCGAGGGGCACGGTATTCTGGATGTCTGGATGAGCCATGGTGACCGTGTGGTGGAGATCCCGCCTGGTTTCAAACTGATGGCCTCGACCGACTCCGCCCCTGTCTCTGGTATCGTCAATGAAGAGAAACACTTTTACGGTGTGCAGTTTCACCCCGAGGTGACCCATACCCGTCAAGGGCAGCGCATTATCGAACGGTTTGTGCACGATATCTGCGGCTGTGGCGCCAGCTGGACGGCGGACAATATTGCTGAGGCCGCCATCACCGCCATCCGTGAACAGGTCGGTAGTGATGAGGTGATCCTCGGTCTCTCCGGCGGTGTTGACTCCTCCGTAGTGGCGGCGCTGCTGCACAAGGCCATCGGCAAGCAGCTTGTCTGTGTTTTTGTTGATAACGGCCTGTTGCGCCACAACGAGGGTGATCAGGTGATGGCAACCTTCGCCCAGCACATGGGGGTGAAGGTGATCCGTGTTGATGCCGAACAGCGTTTTCTGTCGGCCCTGGCTGGGGAAAACGACCCGGAAAAGAAACGCAAGATTATCGGCAATATGTTTGTTGAGATCTTCGAAGAAGAGTCCAACAAATTGGCCTCGGCCAAGTGGCTGGCGCAGGGGACGATCTATCCCGATGTGATCGAATCCGCCGGTTCCAAAACCGGCAAGGCCCATGTCATCAAGTCGCACCACAATGTGGGTGGCTTGCCCGAGCACATGCAACTCAAGCTGCTGGAGCCGCTGCGTGAACTATTCAAAGATGAAGTGCGCAAACTCGGTGTTGAGCTGGGGCTGCCTTACGACATGGTCTATCGTCACCCCTTCCCAGGTCCTGGGTTAGGTGTGCGCATTCTTGGTGAGGTGAAAAAGCAGTACGCCGACATACTGCGGCTGGCTGACTACATCTTCATTGAAGAGCTGCGCAAACACGATCTCTACGACAAAACCTCGCAGGCCTTTGCCGTCTTCCTGCCCGTTAAGTCTGTAGGGGTGACCGGTGACGGTCGGCGCTACGAATATGTGGTGGCGTTGCGTGCTGTTGAAACCGTCGACTTCATGACTGCCCGCTGGGCCCATCTGCCCTACGTATTTCTTGATCACGTCTCGCGCCGTATCGTTAACGAAGTGGCAGGTATCTCCCGCGTTGTCTATGACATCACTGGTAAGCCGCCCGGCACTATCGAGTGGGAGTAGGCCCGCGTCCGGCATCTGCTGCTACCTGAGCGTATCTGATCACACGTAAACCTTCGTAATTCAAGATTGATGTGCGTCTGCATCTGGCTGGCGGGCATTCGCTTGCACACGTGAGCAACTCTTTATCCGTTAATAGTGCAAGAAAAGTAACAGAATAATAGATCTAAAAAAATTCTAACAAAATATAAGTTTGAGGGGATCATGCTTAATTCATTCTCGACCTGTTTCTGGGGCGGCATCCGTTTGTTGTTAAAAAAAGCCAGTGCTCACTGGCAGTAATATTGGCCGTTTCGCTGGCGGGTTGTGGTTCGGGCAAAGAGGGTGGCGTACTGATGTGGTCAAGCAATTCTGGACAGCGCCTTAAGGTTTTTTTCACGCCGCCTCAAATTCCATTCTCACTGGCGGCTTGTAGCCATTACCGCTACAAGTATCTTCACAATCAGAAGACAAAAATTTCACTCCCTGGCCGGCACAACATTCCACCCCGTATTCAGGATCTCATTGAGCAAACCTGTGGCTGGTATTACGAGTGGTTTTATCCCGATTGGAAAAAACGTAACGTTTAGGCGGGCAGTAAAGCCTGCTCATCTTCCAGGAAAACAGCCAGCTGAATAGCGCAGCTTGCCCTTCTCTGTTGGCTACTGAGTTGCATTTACGAGTTGAATCCGCGAACGGTTTTGCTGCTGTCAGATCATATTAATGTCAGCGAAGATCATTGTGCAGAGGCAGGGGTCTCTTGCAGCGCTAACTCCAGCTGCTCTACATGCTCCTGGGCCTTGCGTAAAAAGAGTGGGGTCAGGCCGATATCTTCGTAGATAGGATCTTTATATTCATCTTCGGCGATAACCGTTTCACCTTTTACATAGGGAAAAGACTCCTCTAACTCGTCAAGTGCTGCGCCGAGTAACTCCGTGATGATTTGGCCCTCGCTCTTGGCAGGATACATTTCACTCAAGGCCAGGATGCGTGCTGCATCGTACAGTGGCAGTTTGAGGGTAAATTCCCGGGCACTCTTTTTTGGAGCGGCATGTTTTTCCCATTCTGCTATTAGTTCATATATTTTCATTGTTTTGATCCTTAACTGAGTGTGGGGGAATAGTCGCTGCCCGGCACGATAACGCATATATTGCTGCTGAGTGTGGCTGGTTCGAACTCATTGTTGATATTAATTACCAAAGAGTTGTGAAAAATTAATTTCAGTCTCATAGGGAACAAGTGTCGCTGTTCTGCTTTTACGTTCGAGCTGCTCCAGATAGGCGCCCATTATGTGATGCTGGATATTTATTTCGCCAAGTGTGGTGTTGATGACACGGCTGGCGCGCATCATGCTCTTTACACCCTCCAGCACCGCGTAGTCAGCGCCCTCCAGCAGTACGATCTCCTTACCTAAATGCCAATAGATATTGATATTATTGATATCCATCAGATCCAGCGGCGGCACCAGTGGTACCAGATCTTGCGATGTGACAATGCGGGTGATATCCAGGTGGCGGAATGCCAGCGCACCGCTGACATTGGTGATCTTGGGTTGGCCAAAGGTGATAGTTGGGCCAAGCGTGCGGTGATCAAGATCGAGATACATTGCCAGGATAACGGCAATCGCACCGCCCAGACTGTGGCCGGTTGTGCTGATCTTATAATCTTTGCGCAGTGTCGGCAGCACCGCCTGATAAACACCCTCTGCCACCTGTGCAAAACCTTGGTGCAGGGCGATCTTGGCATGTTTGTCTGGCAACAGTTTCAGCGATAGACCGACAATACCATTTTCGGCATTGGCAGTGCCGCGTACAACGATAATCTGCTCTTTCAGTGCATCATTAGTGGCGACAAAATAGACTACCGCCACCCCTGGCGCATTGTTGTATTGATCGATCCGGTATCCCCGTGTCTTGACGATATCCCGGGCTTGTTGCTCGGTCAGATAAGCGGCATTGGCCATCTCAGCATAGAGCTTGTATTTGGCAAATGGTGGGGTTGCCGTGTTAGCGTTGCTGGTGGCGGGTGCAAGGCAGATGCAGATACACAGGCAGAATGAATAGTACAAACGTTGTAATGTCATATCAAGTAAGTACCATCGTCGAAAGCGACAATTGTACTGGATGTCTCGCCGTAATCGTAGTGAATCACCACACAACAGCGATTGAGTCGTTTGTCACAATGAGGGGCAGAACATTGTCTACTTGTTTGTTACTGTCGTTTCGGCAAGGTCAGCCAGTACTTTGCCAATCTTCTCCACGGCAGGACACTCTGGAACCCCGTGTCGTTCAGCCAGATAGGCGGGATCGTTGTAACCAAGCCATGTCTGAGCCAGAGCGTCTTCCCATACCAGCGCCTTGAGTGGAAGATCAATACCTACAGTTTGAGCACACTCCATAAATGGCGTACCACCCTTTGGGTTGCCAAATATCAAGAGTTCCGTCGGCCGAAGAGTCATTCCGACCTTAGCCGCCCCGGCGGAGTGATCAATGCGGGCAAATATAATCAGCCCACGCTGTTTGGCTATCGTTTCGAGTCGGGCCATTGTCTCTTTGGCGCTGTAAGGGCTCTTGACTGTGATCAAGCCATCGGCGGCCACGGTGGTGGTTGCTGATATCGCCAGGAAAAGACCGACAATAAATTGTCTGATATTCATGCATAACGTCCTCTTGGATAGTGGTTTACATGCAGGGAGATGCAGACCCGATTTTCAATAGTGATCAACTCTGAGTAGGCATTCAAAATTAAACAGCATAATTCACACCGTACCTCACCCACTATTATGTAGCAAGACAATACCATGCCTCGTGTCGGGTAGCTCCTTCTCACTATGAGCCTTAAAGGGAGTTAACTCTGTACATACGGGGCAACAGCAAACGTATTGCAATGTCGCTTGCCGTGAGCATCAGGTTTGCCTGCTTCTGGCGGTATTGATTTTTAATAGAAAAATCTACCTGAAACAGATGGTTAAGCTATCGCCTCGCGCCCCGTCTTAATAAAACTATCAACAAAACGTTATCACGCTGACACATTAAAAAACTAGATTTCCAAGCGAGTGTGCTTAGTCTTTGTCATCTGCTCTTTTCAGGTGATTATCAATTTATTATTTAAGGGGATGTGAGATGGGTAAGGTTTCAAAAATTACCGTAACGGCGGTCATTGCGGCTATCGTATTGCCATTGACACTATTTGCTTCAGAGAATAACGGACACAAAAAGGAGCATAGCGACAAGCACTCACTTAAGGTGGCTCTGTGGGGTGACTCGTTTTATAACGGGAATGCAGCGGTAAAGGCCAACATGACGGCCCAGACCATTGATTCGATGAACAGTCATAAAATTGATTTTACCATTTTCGCTGGTGATACAAAAAATGGCAGCAGCGAATGTACTGACCAAGCTATCGGTAATGATGTGGTTGGTATTTTTAATCGGTTGAATGCTCCCACCATGTATACGTTGGGTGATAACGAGTGGACAGACTGCCATCGCGCCAACAATGGCGCCTATGATCCACTTGAGCGTCTCAGTTTTCTGCGCACAACCTTTTTCAGTAAGCCAACAACCCAGGGCAACAATCCAATTGATGTTGAACGACAAGGTCAGTTAGGACAGGCTTACAGCGAGAACAGTCGCTTTGTCAGAAACAATGTTGGATTTGTTGCATTGCATATTCCTGGTAGTAACAACAATCTCATCGCCAGCGAGAGCCAGTGCACCAAAAAAACCGGCCGTCCTGGTCGTGTATGGAACAATGGTCCTGTCGCTGAGTGTGCTGCAGCAACGGCTGAGTATCAGGCACGTAACAGTCAGAATATTGAGTGGCTGAAAGAGTCATTTGCTAAGGCTCGTGCTGGTAATAATGCTGGCATTGTGATAGCTATCCAGGCCGATATATTCTTTCCATTTGAGCTGAGCGACGGTGGTTATCAGGAGTCTTTCTTGCCATCGTTGGATGCTAACAGTGGCTATTCTGATTTTTTTCATACACTGGTTGAAGAGACAAAAAACTTCTCCGGTCAGGTCCTTCTTGTGCATGGCGATTCACACTACTTCAAAGTAGATAAGGCGATGTATGACGCAGATGGTCGCCTGACGGCGAACTTTACTCGTGTGCAGGTTTTTGGTTCAAAGGATAATGACTGGGTGGAGATGACAGTTGACCCGAAGTCTGAAAATGTATTCTCATTTGCAGCGGTTGTATTGCCGCGCCAATAGACTGATAGTGCTGGGTGGCGGGTGCGTTTTAACTGCATTGGCCATCCAATATTTCGTATTTTAGATGGTTTTCATGCCTCTGCCACGTAGGTTTTTTTTGCTGAATTTATTTCAGCAGTGTCACTACCTCGTAACCAATATTCAGTAATATTTATCCGAAATGATATTTTTGTGATTTATTATCTCTTGTAGGAGTGCTTCAACGTGATGAAGAGGTGGCTGGTAGTATTGGCTATGTTAATAGTGGTGGGTGGTAACGTGGCTTTGGCAGATGAGAAGCTGGATATTATCCGTGCCTCATTGAAAAAAATAATACCCGACATGCAGCCTGAACTGATCTCTAAAACCCCTATTGCTGGGATTTATGAAGTTAAATATGGCACTGAGATCTACTATGCCTCCGCAGATGGTCAGTTTCTGATTCGGGGTGAGGTGCTTGATATTGCCCGAAAGAGAAATCTAACTGAGGAGAGCCGTTCAGTTGCCAGGCGCCAGCTAATGGAGGCGTTGGATAGAAACAGTATGATTGTGTTCTCGCCTAAAAAAATTAAACATCATATGACCGTATTTACTGATATTGACTGCGGATATTGCCGTAAGTTACATCAGGAGCTCGATGAGCTGAATGGCTATGGAATTGAGGTTCGATATCTACTTTTTCCACGTGCTGGCATAGACTCTCAGTCTGCTACCAAGGCGCAATCGGCCTGGTGTTCAGATGATAGAAAGAGGGCGTTAACAGATGCCAAGCTAGGCAAGAAATTAATAGAGAAGAGTTGCGCCAATCCAATTGTCAGGAACATTGAATTGGCCGATAAGGTCGGCGTTACCGGCACGCCAACGCTTATACTGGATAATGGTGAACTTATTTCAGGTTATATGGCAGCGGCAAAATTAAAAGAGCTGCTTGAAGCGGGGGAGGCGATGTGAATAGAATGGAGGAGACTGTTTTTCTCTATTTGTTAGGCTGAACGCTGAAGGGGTATTGGTTTGAAAAAAACATTGGGAAACTAAAAAATTCCACGAGATACCAACCTCCTTGCTGTCATTTCAGAAAATATCGGTGATTCTGCGGCATTTGATGAAATTTATAACTGGCGTGACAGGTATAAGTTAGAAGATCATATGTTAGATACCATTTTATAGCCCAATAATTACACCATCATTGAAAAACGATAACCGGTACCACGCACTGTTTGTACATACTGGTCGTGGTTATGGGTGGAGAGTGCCTGCCGCAGTCGGCGGATATGGACATCCACTGCCCGTTCACCTATACAGACTGAGCCACCCCAGACATGGTCCAGCAACTGGCCACGGCTATAGACACGGTCTGGATGAGTGATAAAGAAGTGTAGCAGGCGAAATTCGGTGGGGCCGAGATCAAGAAGTGTATTGTTTATCATGACGCGGTGCCCGGCAAGATCGACACGCATACCATCCACCTGGATGATCTGGTTGTCGATCGCTGGCGTACCGCGACGCAATACAGCTTTGATACGTGCCACCAACTCCTTGGGTGAGAATGGTTTGATGATGTAATCATCAACGCCAACATCAAATCCTCTTACCCGATCGCCCTCATCGCCTCGTGCGGTGACCATGATGATAGGAATCTCATGTGTCATCGCATCTTTTTTAAGCACCCGTGCATATTCCAGCCCACTTGTATCAGGCAGCATCCAGTCAAGAAGGATAAGATTTGGCAGCTTATCCATAATCAGCCTGCGTGCCTGTGACACAGTGCCAACAGCCATTATTTCGAAGCCAGAACGGGTCAATGTCATTGACAACATTTCGCGAATTGCAGCCTCATCCTCAACAACCAAGATTATCTCTGCCATATACATTAATTCTTTACAGGAAAGTTGAGGGCTGATTAGAACCAAATAACGTTACATAGGTATTACATCTTTATGACAAAAGCACGATTCAATTGAACTATTTTAAATTAGGTTAAAAATAGCTGTTCACATGGCTGTAATCTCTACGCCCTAAAATATCTGCAATTCATGAACTGAGGCAGAAACTGTGACTGCTTCTGCTGGTTTTTAAGGAGTGCAAGTATGTATCGTTTTCCGTTGAGTAGTGTGTTGTTGAGATCTAAGCCGATCCCTTTATTGCATCGGTTGGTTGTAATGACACTACTGACATGGTCGGGGATTGGCCTGGTTCAGGCTGGGGAGCTTGAGTATATAGATACCTATGGTGGAGCAGGGCTTGGTGGCTCCAGTAATCTGGCGGTCTCGCCTGACAACAGATATATCTATGTGGCAGCAGCGACAGACAAAAAGATTGGATGGTTCAAACGTGAGGCTAATGGCCAGCCATCTTATCTCGACTCCTATAATATTAAAGATCTGAGAGTCCCGGTTAAAGTTTCCATCGCACCTGATGGCTCACATCTCTATGCAGTTATAAGAACTTCCGGGAAGGATATTGTGGCGCTCTATGATCGCAATCAAGAGAGTGGCAGCCTAAGCCTGAACAGCAGTTATGAAGTGCTGGATAATGTAACCGATCTGGTTATCAGCAGAGACGGAAAAAATCTCTATCTCTCAGGTGGGGACTCAGTGGTGGTTTTTGATCTGAATCTGGTCACGGGGGCGCTTACCTCCGTCGAGACAAAGAGTGATGGCATCGCCGGTGTTGATGGATTGGCGGGCAGCTCTTCACTGGCGCTGACACCCGATGGGAAATATCTATTTGTGGCGGGGGCTACTGATAACGCGGTTGCTGTTTTTAGTCGTGATACCAGCAGTGGCCGGGTGACGTTTGTTGATCTCTTGCGTGGTAAAGGTGTTGGAGGGGCAAGCTCTCTGGCGCTGAGTCCCGATGGTATTAATCTCTATGTGGCGGGTACAACCGATAATGCGGTGGCGGTTTTTAAACGCGATTACATCAGTGGCAAGGTGACCTATCTTGAAGCCTGGACGAAAGATAAGGTGCCGGCACTTGACGCCGTCACCTCTGTGATTGCAAGCCCCAATGGTTCGCGTCTCTATGCCAGTTCAGGTGCGCAGAGTGCCATTGCCATATTTAACACCATACCGCAGAGCGGCAAGCTTGAGTCAATGGGGGTGGAAAAGTGGGGTGGCAATGGTGTGAGTTCACTAGCGCTAACGCCGAATGGTGCCTATCTCTATGCAGTGGTGCCAGATAATGCGGGCAACGTTTCTCTCTTCAGGACTGCCAACCGAAAACCTACTCCAGTAGATGATACGGCAGAGATTGACCCAGGCAGCGTTATCCTCCAGGTGTTGGCTAATGATACTGACCCGGATAACGATGCGCTTTATGTCGCCAGTGCTGATAGCCGCTCAATCCAGGGTGGAAGCGTTGTTATCAATAGTGACAATACTCTTACCTACACCGCTCCTGACGGTTTTTTTGGCAACGATAGCTTTAGCTATATGGTTTCCGATGTGCGTGATGCACTGCCGGTGGTAGCACAGGTGAATCTATTAGTAAAAAATGCGGCGTCGTCACCGGCTCCCGTTGAAACAGTCAGTGGTACTCCAGCCGCAGGTAGCGGTGGAGGGGGTGGTAGTTTGGATGGCTGGTTTGGAATGCTGTTGATAAGCGTACTTGTGCTACGGGGTCGAGTGGCACGGTAATTTATACTTGAGTATGGAGCTTAAAATGAATACTGCAATCATGTTACAGATAGAGGATGAGTCATCTATCGAACTCTCGTCAATGGAGAGGCCGATGAGTGAGGCAATCGTAAATGGTAGTGGTTCCGGGAGGTCGCCATTTAGTATGCTGGTAAAGGAGGTGATTGATTTCTGTTTCTATGGCGATGATGAGAACGATCCATACCCGTTAGGTTATGAAAGTTCGACTATTTTTTTATACCAGACAGAAGATGAATAGTAGTAATAACCTTTCTTTTAAAAATTGTCTCATGCAGTTGTACATATATTCCCTCTAGGGACATTATAACGTCTATTTTTTTGTGACCGGTGTACTCATCTGTTGGTAAACAAACTTCCAGTCAGAGTATTGTTTTGCTTGGCTGCCCATCACCCACAGGCTCTTTTCATGTCGCGAGAGATAGGCGGAAATGTCACTGCTATGGGCAAGATGTACTGTGTGGTGTGCAGCAATGGTGGCATCGGCCCACTCCAGAAGTGCATAGTTGAATGGATCGGCGATCACTAGCAGAAGATCACCATCACGGTTACAAAAACGATGCAGTGGTGGCGCGTTGATTCGACAAACAGGATGATCTCGAAATCATGTCTCAGTTCATACAGCTAGGTCATCATTAGAGATCGAACGGCCGTCTGTGCCTTTACTGTTTTCTCCTCCGACTTTCCCCACCTGGGCGAAATACTTTGGCCCTACATATCCAGCCAGCAAACCGATGATCACCATCACCACCAGTAATTCCAGTAGCGTGAAGCCGCGTTTACTCTTTTCTATTTGATTCTGCATAGTGATTTCAGGCTCTTGCCGTGAATGGTTCCGTCTGTGATTCCAGTTGGAACGCAAGGCTATGACAGTTTCACTACAGAAAGATGACAGTGATTAGCTGTTTGAAAATATCGCTTGCGGACACATGGATGCCACCGAAGAGTGGCACCAAACGATTGCAGATGATGGGTGTTAGCCACCCCCATTCACCTCTGTTAAGCAGTGATTGAGTTTTTATCTGGATGGTGATAAGGACACGAAAAAATTACTCCTTACCTCCTCGCTGCTTGATTTGTTCACCGCACTAAAAGTTCACTGCTGATATAAAAAATTAACATTGCATTAATCACAGAGAAATCTCATTAGGCAACAATTGTCCTCGCCGCTAGAAATTCTGGCAGCCGGACATGAGGTCTGGCGTTACGGCGCACATGAAGTGCTTCGGTAATTGATGGTACAAGACGGAACTGCCACTCCCGTTGCGAAGCGGGGTCGGAAAGCTACAGATCTTGGTCTACAGATCAACATACCAAGATGGCTGAGTTATCACCGTTGTTTAGACATTCTGGCTCAGCTTGTTAGTAACAAAGGGTTGCTGACAAAGAGGAGGAGCTGGGAAACAAATCGGCGCAAGCCATTAACCTTTTAAACAGGAGTCTAGCAATGAATTTTAAAATGAAAGCTGCGGTTGCAGCACTGGCCATGATGGCCGCTGGTGGCGCTAACGCTGCAATCAATCCAGGTACTGCCTTCACAGGCGCTGGCCAGGGCGAACTTTTTTTCTCTGTATTTGATGCTGCCAACAAGATCTCTTACAGCCGCGACCTGGGTGTGACCGTTGATCAATTTCTGGCTGGCCAGAATGGCCCTATGTCTTTTGCGGCTGATGCCACACTGACAAGCTTTATTGGTAACGCCAATACGACTGGTAGCAGTTTGGTATGGAATCTGATGGGTGCCATGGACAGCGACTTCAGCGACCCGGCTGATTTTCCAAGATGGGGGCTTTATGTCACCAGCAACTCTACTGAAGCGGCAGTAGGCAGTATAGATTTCAACATGGCCAATGCAGGTCTTCTGCAAGCTGGGACTTATGCAGCGGGTATCAACGGTGATGCATTGAATCAGGGTGGCGGATCAGTCGGTGACTATGCACTGAATAACTCCAGCACTTCAACAGGCGGTGATGGTTATTACGGTGGCCCTTATGGTGGTAGCGATGTGGGTGGTCAGGTGGGGGTCATCAATGATGAGGCTGCTATCGGTCAGAGCATGGCCTTCTATCATGTTGGTATGAAGCTGGATGCTGAAGGTAATCCAATGTCTGATGACGGTGGCAACCTTCTCACCGCCTTTAGCAACCCTGGTAGCTGGACTCTGGCTGCCAACGGTGACCTGAGCTACGGTGCGTTGGATGTGGCCCCAATACCATTGCCACCAGCAGTGCTGCTGCTCGGTTCCGCCCTGGTTGGTTTGGTAGGTGTTGCTCGTCGTGGTCGCCAGCAGGGTGAAGTTCTGCCTGCTTAATAACGATCCTCTTCCATTAAACGCAGTACATCCCCGGCAGTGCCGGGGGTGACCCCT
The DNA here is from genome assembly GCA_947085765.1 of uncultured Chromatiaceae bacterium. Lineage (GTDB taxonomy): Bacteria > Pseudomonadota > Gammaproteobacteria > Tenderiales > Tenderiaceae > JAKFXL01. Next base: position 15,674 of record CAMTXZ010000005.1, read on the forward strand.
TATCTGGAGAAATCTATCGTGAAAATGAAATCAATTGTTATGGCCGTTGCGGCTGCCAGTGTTATCTCTGGTCAGGCCTTTGCCCTGGCCCCTAATACTGTTCCTGATATCGAGCTGTGGGTCTCTGGCGCCAGCGCTCAGGACAAAGCCTTTGGTGCACTGTTGGGAGAGCTGTGTGCTGATATCCCGGATACCTTTCTTGATGGTGGCACGGGCAAGGCGCAGCGCGCTTTCTCTTGCACACTGGACAGTACCAAAGTGCCTGGTCTAAGCATTGCCAACCCCAAGGTATTGATACATAAACGCTCCGCTGGCGGTTCCGGCATGGGTGTGCAGCCAGTGGCGGATGGCGCTGCTATTGAGTTTATGAATGTTAGTGCTGCCAACTGTGTTGTGACCACCCCGAATGTATATAACTGCGGTTATAACGTTACCAGCAACAGGGTGTTACATGCACCGGATGCCGGTCTCTCCGATGTGGAGCCGGCGATGTTTGTGGGTGTCAACGTACCGGATGGTTTTACATCCGTGACTCCAGATCAGTTGGTTAAGCTTGATGTAAAGAGTGTACGTGCCGGTGTCTTTGGCATTCCTGTGACTGTTGCGCTGCGTAATGCTCTGCAGACAGCCCAGGGTCTGGTTCCTGGCAGCGATACCGAGGCCAATATGCCAAGCCTGAGCAAGATACAGGTTGCCTCTTTGATGGCCGTTGGTGGTATCAAAAAGTGGGATACACTCTATATTAATGGCACCAAGCTGACACAGGTGGTAGGTGTTACCCCTCCGAGTGATACCAAGGTGCACATCTGCCGTCGTGTGAACGGTTCTGGCACCCAGGCGCAGTTTAACGCCAACTTCCTTGGCAACCCTTGCACCGATGGCGGCCTGATTCCAACCACAACGACCAATAATCTGACGGGTCCAGTGGTGGTATTGAACTCCGGTTCTGGTGATGTTGAAACCTGCCTGAACGACAAAAGCGCTGCCAACATCTGGGCGATTGGTCTGCAATCTACCGAGAAAAACGCCGATTTGGCTAAGGCTTACCGCTTTATCAAGATCGATGGTGTAGCACCGACTCTGGAAAACGCCTACAACAATACATATTTTGACTGGGCCGAAGAGTCCATGCAGTGGCGTACTGTTGCAGCAGGTGGCCCAGTGGGTGACAAGCTGACAATTCTGAACACCATGGCCAGCCAGGCCGGCAAGCCCAGCATCATTGCTGCAGCTAATGCCGGTTTTGTGCATCCTTGGGGTGCTGCAGGTTACCTCTCTGTCTACACCAACGGTTATGCACCATCAACCGTATGGAATGCTGCTAATCCAGTGACCACCGCCAGCCACGGTACTCCAGTGAGCAACTGCCGTGTACCACTGATCGGCAGACCATCTGCTATCAACTAAGTTGATAGTCATCTAGTTGTACCGTTTTTAATGGCGGCGCCTTGCGGGGTACCGCCATTTTTTATTGGGGCGTCTGCTGGCGCATGTTTGTAATCCCCACTTTGATTTTGTTAGGCGCAGCAGCAATGGCAATGTGCATGTTGTTATTGCCTGGTTGCGCCCTTTTGATAATTTTCTCCATCTGTTTTGTAACAATGGTGTAACTGCCATGTAATGCACATCCTGCATAATTCGCGCCTTAATGATGGTGCTGTGGTCTTACGCCAATTCTGCACATCCTGCTGGTGAATAGTGTCGAGGTTGAATTTCGAATGATTTTTTTATCTGTAATGCGGCGCTCCCTGTTGTTGTCACTGGGGTTGATCTGTTGCTGCACTTCAGTGGTGGCCGGCGAGAGTGAGACCGCACCGACAGATGTGCATTTCAACATCTGGGAGTTTCAGGTGGAGGGTGCGACGCTGTTGCCGCGTGCCAGCGTTGAGGGTGTTGTTTATCCATTTATGGGGAGTGATAAAACTTTGGCAGATGTTGAGGCGGCCAAGAGTGCGTTGGAACAGCTCTATCGTGATGCCGGTTATGCGGCGGTACTGGTAAATATTCCCGAACAGGAGGCCAACGAAGGTGTAATTCGGTTGAAGGTGACCGAGAGCAAGATTGACCGTTTCCGTATTACTGGTACACGCTACTCGTCGCCGCGCGATCTACGCGCCGAGCTGCCGGCGTTGCAACCGGGCACTCCACTGCATCTGCCAACCCTGCAGGCACAACTGGCGCAGGCGGGGCGTCTGGCGCCGGAGCGTGTCTTGAATCCGGTATTCCGCCCGGGTCTGGAGCCAGGCACCATGGAGGCCGAATTGAAGGTTGAAGATGGGGTGCCGCTGCACGCTAGTCTCGGATTTAATAATCGCTATACACTCGGTAGTTCGCATCTGCGTATGGAGATGGGGTTGAGTTATGCCAATCTCTGGCAGCGCCACCATAACATCTCTCTGAACTATCAATCCTCACCACAAAACTGGGCGGATGTGCGGGTCTGGTCACTGAGCTATTCCATCCCGGTGGACAAGGCGTACTGGAATTTTTCAGCTGTGCGTTCGGCAAGCCATTCAGCGGCGTTTGGTTCTCTCGGTGTGCTGGGCAATAGTGATATCTATGGCATTAACTGGCAGCACCCCTTGCCGGCAAGAGAGGGGGTGAATCAGGGGGTTTCAATCGGCGTTCAATACAAGGATCAGCGGCAAAATGTGCTGCTGCCCGATGGTAATGGTATTTCGACGCCGATTAGTTACTCCGTCGCCCAGGCGCAATTTACTCGTAGCCAGCAAGATGAGATGGGAGTGACCAGTTACTCTCTGGGTGCCTCGTTTGGTTTGCGTCTGTTTAGTGATAGCTTGCAGGTGTTTGATGATAAACGTTCGCAATCCAGGCCGAGCTTTAGCCATTTTAATGGTGATGTCGAACGGCTGCAGGCCGGGTTCATGAAAACCACCTGGCGCTTTCATCTGGCAGCGCAGCTCAGCGACTCACCTTTGATTAGTAATGAACAGTTTAATGCCGGTGGCGCTGATACCGTGCGTGGTTATCCTGAGTCACAGGTGATGGGTGACGATGCGGTGTTGGCTAATCTGGAGCTGCGCAGCCCGCCTTTGATGCCTGCAAAATGGTCATCACTCTATGATCTTCAGTTACTTGTTTTTGCTGATAGCGCCTGGCTCAAACGTCATAACTCCCTCGCCTCGGAAGAGCCGCGTCAGCATCTGTCCGGTGTTGGTATCGGTGCGCGGTTGGTGATGGCCAAAAATATTAATGCCGTCCTTGACTGGGCTACGCCTCTGGAAGATGCGGGCAGTATCAAACGCAGTGATGCGCGTACTCATTTCAATGTCCGTTACGAATTCTGACAATTTGCAGCCGCGTCTGTGAATAGGAGCACATCATGTTTGGTTTGAGATTGGGTCGCAAAAAGGTTAAAAACCGCAACGCAGTGTTGCGTGGTTTACGTCTCTATATGCAGCTGCTGCTGTTGGGTGGTGCGTTTACTGCTGTTACCACGGCGCGGGCTGATCTGCCGGCACGTGCTGCGCTGCCTGTTCCCTGTAGTAACAGCTGTTCAGCCATGGGCGGCGCCAATGGCTGGATCACCTCCGGGCAGGCGTCGTTGTCCAGCTCGGGCAGCACCCTGTATGTCAATCAGCAGAGCGATAAGGCAATTCTCAACTGGCAGAGTTTCAACATTGGTGCTGACAGTAAGGTGCAGTTCAATCAGCCGGCAACTACATCGGTGGCATTGAACCGTATCTACCAGGCTGACCCAAGCAAAATCTATGGTGCATTAAATGCCAACGGCCAGGTATATCTGATTAATCGCAACGGTATGATTTTTGGTCAGGGTGCAAAGGTCGATGTTGGCTCACTCACTGCGTCGACACTGAATATCGATAATGCCACGTTCAACACTGTTGGTATTATCCAGGCGGTAAACCAGGGTAGCCCCGCTTTTGTTGCCGAAGGACCGATGGGTTCGGTGGTGATTGAGAGCGGCGCCCAGATTCAGACCAGCGAGGGTGGTCGGGTCATGGTCTTGGCGCCCGTGATTGAAAACAGCGGCACGATCAATACACCTGGTGGCCAGACGCTTCTGGCAGCGAGCCAGGACAAGGTCTGGCTGATGGCCGCTGGCAAGGATGATAATTTGCGTGGACTGCTGGTGGAGGTTGGTACTGGCGGTGATGTGAATAACTTCGGCGACATCGTAGCTCAACGCGGCAATATCACCATGATGGGTTTTGCTGTCAATCAGCAGGGAATACTCTCTGCCTCCACCACCATCAACAGCAATGGTTCGATCAAGTTGCTGGCGCGCGACAAGGGACAACTGCGCAAGGATGGCAGTAAATATGTGTTGGAGGGGATTACGACGGAACGTGATGGTAAGGCGGCCCATGTGACCTTTGGCAATAGCAGTCGTACGGAAGTGTTGCCGGAGCTGAATGAGACTACCACGGCGGTGGATGAGCAGAAGCAGGCGCTCTCCAGTGTGGATGTGGTGGCGAGGAGTATCCTGGTGTCGCAGGGGGCAGAGATTGTAGTGCCTGGTGGTAACGTCAGCCTGGTCGCAACGGCCAATCCGGCAGTTGCGGCTCAGGCGGGTACGGTGCGTAATGATAGTCGCGTGGTGCTGGAGTCTGGCAGTCTCATTGATGTCAGCGGCACCACCAGCACTGAATTGGCGATGGAGCGCAACTTGTTGCAGGTTGAGCTGCGCGCCAACGAACTCGCTGACTCACCATTGCAGCGCGATGGTGTATTGCGAGGCAAGAAGGTGACCATTGATATCCGCAAGGGTACATCAATCGCTAACATTCAAGGCGCCCTTGACGGTATTAAACGTGATGTAGGCGAACGGCTCGCTGCGGGGGGGAGCATAAACGTCGCCTCGGAAGGTGATGTGGTGATGGCTAAGGGCGCCACGGTTGATATCTCCGGTGGCGAGGTTCGTTACGATGCCGGCTGGATCAATACCACCAAGCTCACTTCTGAAGGCAAAATTTACGACATTGGCAGCGCCACTCCTGATCAACGCTACGATGGTGTGCTTGGCGAATATAATCGCAGCTCTAACAAGTGGGGTGTGACACAGACGTGGCGCATCCTCGGTCCGATTGCACAAGGGCAATATGAGTCGGGTTATGTCGAAGGGAAGGATGCTGGCGACTTTAAGGTCAGTGCTAGCGCCATGCAAATCGATGGTAATGTCGAAGCCCATGTCACCTACGGTGTGCATCAGGACAACCCGCTGCAACTGCCGCGGTTGGGCGGCCTGGAGTTGGACCTCGCTACGCTCGGACGTAGTGGTATCAAATACGATCCCGCCGCGGTTAGCTTTGCCACCCACACAGCCAACAGTATTGGTAATGAATTACTCAATCCCAGTGATGCGATCACGATTGATCCACGCCTGCTGCAAGAGGGTGGTGTAGGGCGCGTGACGCTGCGTACTAACGGTGAGGTGACGGTGCCGGAGGGGACAGACTTGCGGCTGCCAGCAGGTGGCGAACTCAACCTCAGTGGCGCTGCCATCAACCTGGACGGCACTATCACTGTACGTGCTGGTAAGGTGGCGCTTAATACGGTGCAGACACAAGGCCTGGTCAATCGTCCGTTATCGCTGGGTGAACATGCCAGGATCGATGTCAGCGGTGGTTGGGTTAATGAATATGAGTTGTCGGGCAATGATACCGTTATCACAACAGTGGGCAGCAAACCATGGTTGATTGACGGTGGCTCTGTCACGCTCAGTGCCCAGGGGGATCTGAGTCTCGCCGCTGGTAGTGAAATTAGCGCTGATGGTGGCGCAGTGGTGGATGCAACAGGTGAACTTCATGCCGGCAGTGGTGGTGACATCAATCTGATCAGCCGTGTGCCTTTGATTGAAGGTTCGCAGATAACAGTAGCCGGTGATCTACACGCCTATGCCGCAGTTACGGGTGGTAGCCTCAGCATCGAAGCCAATAGTGTGCGTATTGATACGGCAGGTGATGCCGCCGCGGGTGAGTTGTTGCTGACGCCGGAATTTTTTCAAAAAGGTGGCTTCAAGAGTTACGCACTCACCTCCAATCTCAACGGTATTACGGTGGCTGATGGCAGCGTCGTCAAACCGCAGGCGCAGACATTGCAGCTCGATAACGATTTTTCCAAGTACGCCTCGGGGGCTGATATTCGTGGTTTCAGTCAGCTGACACTATTGCCTGAGGCTCAACGCCACTCAGTGGATCTGAGCCTGACCCTGGATCAGTCTGCGGCCGGACGGGTGACTCCGGCCCTTTTCCGGATCGGTAGCGCTGCGCGCATCGAGACCGGCCCGGAGGCCAAACTGATACTGAACTCTGATCACAGTATCGATATTGATGGCACGCTCTCCACTGCTGGCGGCCAGATCGCGCTTAATATCACTGCCACTGCGCAAAAAAATGGTACTGCGGATGTTTTTTATCGACCCGAACAGGGTATCCATCTCGGCGCCAATGCTCAGCTGTTGACTACGGGCAAGGCGTTATATACACCCAATACCCTCGGCCAACCGTTGGGGGAGGTGCTTGATGGCGGCCAGGTGAGTCTGACGGCAGATCGTGGCCATATCGTCACTGAAGCGGGTTCTCTGATTGATGTCTCCGGCACTGCGGCGATGGTGCAGATCAGGCCACAAGGTTCTATCAGTGGGGGTATCCAGGAGTTGATCGCCAGTGATGCCGGGGCCATTAAACTGACCGCAGCAGAGGGAATGGTATTGGCAGGCAGTCTGAGTGGTCGTGCTGGTGCAGCGCAGGCGGCAGGCGGTGACTTGCAGGTTGTGCTTGATGGCACTACGCGTGATGCCCCTGATGTTGCGCCCCCCGCGCCTCTTCGTAATTTTGAATATTCAGCGCGCACTATCACTCTGGGTTCATCCGCAGTGCAGCTGCCCGAAGGGTGGCAGCCAGGCATGGCGTTGCCCAAGGCATTGAATGGTCGAGCCGAGGTGAATGGTGCACTGGTGCAGGCGGGTGGTTTTGACACTCTGACGCTCAGGGCCAATGATCTGCAGAGCCTTATTGATCAGAAGATGTATCGTGGTCAGATCAACCTAAATAATGCGGATCTCAATCTGCGTCGCAGTATCGTGCTTGATGCACCGCTGATCAACAACAGTGGCGGTGACTCCCGTCTTGCCGCTGCTTACGTGGCGCTGAGCGATAGTGGTGCGCGTGGTGCAATAAAGCCGCAAGCGGCAACAGGTGAGGGGACGCTTGAGGTGACGGCACAGCAGGTTGATCTGATCGGTAATGTCACTCTCCAGGGGTGGCGACAGACACGTATCGCCAGTGATGGCGACATGCGGATGCGTGGCCTGCTGCCAACGATTAGCAGCAAGGAGTGGCTCGGCAGTCTCAACAGCTTCAGCGATGTACAGTTGCAGGCGGCGCGCCTCTATCCCAGCACACTGACCCAGTACCAGGTCAATGTGACCGGCCCTGATGGTGAGCTGCACATCGCGGCGGCAGCGCAACCTGTCAGTGGTCCACTGCTGTCTGCAGGTGGCAAGTTGACGTTGAAGGCTGACAACATCACCCAGGGCGGGGTGGTGCAGGCACCCTTCGGTGAGATCAATATGGTGGCGGCAAAACAGTTGGTATTGGCGCCGGGTAGTCTTACCTCAACCTCAGCAGCGGGGCAGGTGATCCCCTTTGGTCAGACCCAGCTCGGCATTGACTGGGTCTTTCCCATTAATGAGACCAACACACTATTAATAGATACACCACCCGCGCAGAAGATTAGCCTGGATGCGCCATCGGTATTGCAGAAGAGTGGTGCGGTGATTGATCTCTCCGGTGGCGGTGATCTTAGCGCCTATGAGTTTGCTCCTGGTCCCGGTGGTTCACGGGATGTTCTGGCGCCCGAGAACTCTTCCAATCTGTTTGCCATCATCCCCGGGTTGCAAGGGTATGGCCCCTACGATCCGTTGGCCTTTACCAGTAGTGGTTTGAGGCCTGGCGATAGCATTCATCTGGCGGCGGGCAGTGGCCTAGCTGCGGGTGATTATCTGTTGTTGCCAGCGCGCTATGCCCTGTTGCCGGGGGCCTTTCTGGTAACACCCAAAGCCGGGACCCAGGACTTTGGTCCGGGGCAGTCGGTGGCGATGGTGGATGAGAGTGTCATCGTTGCCGGTTACCGTACCGTTGCGGGTACCAATGTTCGTGAATCGCGCTGGTCTGGTTATGCGGTGGCACCCGGAGCTGTCGCCCATAATTACAGCGAATACCAACAGAGCCTGGCCAATCAATTTTATAGTGATCGCGCTGTTGCGAAGGATAAACAGGCGCCACTGTTGCCACGCGATGCCGGCCAGCTTGAGATCAAAGTCAGTGGCGAGTTGCAACTTGATGGTGAATTACGGGCGCAGAAAGGAGGGCAGGGACGGGGTGCCCGTGTCGATCTGGATGCGCAGAAGCTCAGCGTAGTGGTGGCACGTGGTGCCGATGATGGCACGGTGCAGATCACCGCTGACAATCTTAATGCCCTGAAGGCAGAGAGCCTGTTGCTGGGTGGCAGACGTAGCGAGAGCAGTGATGGAACAACGCTGGCGGTGAGCGCCACCGAAGTGACCGTGCGGTCCGGTGCGAAGGTCAATGTGCCCGAGCTGTTGTTGGCGGCCGCTGATGCAGTGACGCTGGAGTCTGGCGCTGAGGTGGCCGCCAGTGGTGAAGTGGCCGCCACTGGTGTCACCTATCTGCTTCAGGGTGATGGTGCGTTGTTGCAACTCTCGGCCGGTGCGCCGGTGGCGGTTGAACGAAACGGCGCCAAAGGGGTGAACGGGGCACTTAATATCGCCGCGGGTTCGACGCTCTCTGCTTCCGGATCAATGTACCTGGAGTCAAGTCGCGATACGGTGATGAAGGGTGCCCTGATGATGCAGGGCGGCACTCTCAACCTGAGTGCCAAGCGAATTACGTTGGGTGATGCTCCGCAATCCACGGCGGGACTGGTATTGAGTCAGCAGCAGCTTAGCGGTCTGCATATGGACCATCTGACACTGAGCAGCCGTGAAACGGTGGATCTCTACGGCACTATCGATCTGAACATGAAGGCGCTCACCGTGGCGGCAACAGGTCTGATTGAACATGGTGATGGCGCTGATGTTGTTTCTATTACAGCCAACACCCTGACGTTGAAAAACAGCGGCAGCAGCGCCACTGCTGTGGCGGTTGATGACAGCGCCACTTTAAATGTAACAACAGCTGATCTGCGCCTTGAGGGTGGAGAGTTCAAGATAGACGGCTTTGCAGCCACCGCGTTGACGGCGAACCATCAGGTGATGAATGCCGGTAACGGCAGGTTGAGTGTTGACGGCGATCTGACGATGAAGACGCCGCTGGTCGGGGCGGAGTATGGCGCCGACAGCACCATCGTTGCTGGCGGCAAGTTTGATCTGTTATCACTGCCTGCTGCGGCTGAGGGCGTGACCCCTTCCGGGCTGGGTGCACGGCTTAAGTTGTCGGGTAGTGAACTTACCCTGGCTACTGCCATTCAACTTCCTTCTGGTGATCTGCGCCTCCATGCCAGCAGTGGTGATATCCGTCTGCTCGCTGATGCAGCAGTTGATGTCAGCGGCCGGGTAGAAAAGTTTGCCGATGCAGCTGTTACCACGCCGGCTGGCAATGTCTCGCTCACTGCCGATGGTGGTGATGTGCTCGTCGATCGTGGCGCCATCATTGCACTTAAGGGTGTGACAGGTGGTGAGGCGGGTACCTTGCAGGTCAACGCCGCTTCCGGCACGTTGCGTCTTGACGGTACCGTGGATGCCCATGATGAAAACGGTAATGGTCTGGCGACAGTTAATCTGGATCTAGGCACGCTGGATGATTTTTCACAGCTCAATCGCACACTCAATAATAGTGGTTTTGGTGATGGACGCGGACTCCGTCTACGTCGCGGCGATATCACGGTGGCAACGGCTGATGTAGTGCAGGCACAACGGCTGCACCTGACGGCAGATGAGGGGGCTATCGATGTTTACGGCCATATCAATGCCGCCGCTGCCAAAGGTGGTGAGGTGGTACTGCAAGCACGGGATGATCTGCATCTACACAGCACGGCGCGTATTGATGCACAGGCTACGGCGGCTGATCAGGCGGGTGGCCATGTCGTGCTCGCCACCACCAAAGGGAGTATCGCAATTGATGCGGCGGATGTGGCCGATGCCGCTGTGATCGATGTCTCGGGTACTCGCACAGCTGCCGCTGCTGACCTGCAATATGTGGGTGGCAAGGTGGAGTTGCGAGCGCCACGTACTGCTAATGGTGTTGCGGTCTCATCACTGGCGGGCAATATCAAAGGCGCAGAGTCGATCGCGGTTGAGGCGTTCAAGAGTTACAGCGCCACTGTTCTCGACCGTTCACTGCAAAACAGGGTGAACAGCGATACTGCTGCTTATATGGATAATGCTGCTGATATCACCACTGCGCTGCAGATGCAGGGTGATACACGTTTCCGTCTCCGCCCCGGAGTTGAGATCGACAGCACGGGCAGTTTGATCGTTACCGATAGCTGGGACTTCACCGAGGGTGACTATGAGGGGACACCACAGTGGCGTTATGGCGGTGAATCGGGGGTGCTGACACTGCGCGCTGCCGATCAGCTGGTCTTCAACGAGTCGGTCAAGGATGGCATCGAAACCGCTGATATACAGATCTATCCCGATGATCCCTATTCCGTCATGCCGCTGCCCGGACGGCTGCTGAAAGGTGACTCATGGTCGTTCCGTTTTGCCGGTGGTGCGGATCTCAGTAGTGCCGATCCACTCGCCGTAAAGGCAGGGAAGGGTTCGGTCAGATTGGGGGATGGTGTACAGCTACACAGTGGCAGTGGTGATATCGCACTGGCCAGTGGCGGTGATCTCAGCTTTGCTGATAGCCGTGCAGCGATCTTCAGCGCCGGGCGCTCGGCCGGTTATGGCTCACTGCCAATGGAGTGGATGGCAGGCATATTCCCCGGCCAGTATCCAGTGCGCGGCGGTGATGTGACGCTCGATGTGGCAGGCAATATCAAGGGTGCCGGAACAGATCAACTCATCACCGATTGGCTGCATCGTATGGGCAACTTTGGTGAAGGGCGCAATATTCCCACGGCCTGGGCGGTGAACTTTAAGGATTATGATGACCAGCCCCTGTTCAAGCAGAACCTCGGCGTCTTTGGTGGTGGCAATCTGAGTGTTCATGCCGGTGGCAACATCGACCGGCTCTCGGCCGTGGTACCAACCACTGGACGTCCTGATGGTGAATACAGTGGCAACTTTGATAACGGTTTCATCACCAACAAGGTGACTGAACTGGGCGGTGGTGGCTCACTCGATGTTAAGGCGGGCGGCAACATCAATGGCGGTATTTACTACGTCGAGAATGGTGACGGTAAGATCAGTGCCGGCAAGAGCATTCAGGAGGATAAGAGTGGCGTTGCGCCTGTGTTTGTTCTTGGTGATGCCAAGCTTTCACTTCAGGCGCGTGATGATCTGACGTTAGAGGCAGTGCTTAATTCGATGGTGTTGCCACCCAGTGATCTGGAGCCTGAAGGACGTGGCCTCTTTGAGTCATTCTTCTTCTCGTATGGTGATAAAAGCGGTATAGATCTTAGTAGTCTTAGTGGTGATGTCACACTACGTAATCAAAGCAGAGGGCTGACCAAAGATGGCAATTTCCCTAATATCAGGTTTGGCTCCAATGAACTTTTTACTACCACGATCTACCCCGGTGATCTGAGTGTAGCTGCGCTGCAGGGCAATATTTACATCGACAATTCGTTCACACTCTTCCCCAGCCACAACGGTAATCTTGAGCTGTTGGCCGATGGCAACATCACCATGCACGGCAGTACATCACAGATCAATGTCAACATGAGTGATGCGGATCCTTTGCTGCTGCCCGGCAGTGGTGATCCAGTGATTTCATCATCCCTAGCCAACAGTGAGGCACGGCTCCAGTTTTCAGGCGCATCCAGCCTGATACATGCAGCCAAACCATTACATTTGAATGATCAGCAATCGATAGAGATTGTGGCGCGTCAGGGTAGTTTACGTGGCTCGGAGGATGGTGCATATGCGCTGGCCTTCTATCTGCCTAAGCAGGCGCACCTCGTAGCGGGTAAAGATATTCGTGACATTCTGTTTTCAGGACAGAATCTATCATCACAGGATGTGACTTTGATAGAAGCCGGGCGTGACATCGCCTACAGCAATCGTCGTGGTGGAGCTGGCCAATTGGCGCCGTCCGAATCGATTATGTTGCTCAGTGGGCCAGGTCAGTTGGTATTGCGTGCCGGGCGAACCGTTGATCTTGGTACCTCGTATGGTGTGGTGACCAATGGCAATACTAAAAATCTGGCGCTTGATGAGAGCGGTGCTTCCGTTACTGTTGAGGCAGGCATGAAAAAGAGTCCTGATTTCGGTGCCTATCTGAGCCATTACATACCGTTGGATGCAGCGTTGCGTACGAAGTTAATTGAGGCCGTGCGCAGCACTACTGGAAGGCCGCAGCTGAGTGAGAGTGACGCCTTACTATTGGCCGCGCAACTGACACAAGAGCAGCAGCGCCAGCTGGCGCTACCTCATTTTTATGCCGAGTTAGCCAAGGCTTCGCGCCTGGCGGCACAAAGCCAGAACGGCGCGGACTACCAGAGTGGTTATGATGCGATTGCCAGCCTGCTGGGTGACACAACTTATCAGGGTGATCTGCGTCTCTATTTCAGTCGTATCCAGACGCTTGATGGCGGTGACATTAACCTGTTGGTACCTGGCGGCCTGATCAATGCGGGATTGGCCACAACCGGTGGTGGTTTCAGTAAAACGCCCGATCAACTGGGTATCGTGGCGGTGCGCAGCGGTGATGTGAATATCTATCTCGACAAAGATATGATGGTGAACCAGTCGCGGGTCTTTGCGTTGGATGGCGGCGATATCATGGTTTGGTCACAGCATGGCAATATCGATGCGGGACGTGGTGCCAAGTCGGCCCTTGCCGTGCCCACCACGCAGGTCTCCTACGATAGCAATGGCAATGTCAAGATAGAGTTTCCCGCTGCAATTGCCGGTAGTGGCATTCGTAACGCTGCGGCCAGCCCCGGAGTGAAGCCGGGCAGTGTCACGCTGGCAGCCCCTCAAGGGGTTGTCATTGCCAATGATGCGGGGATCGAATCGGCAGGTGATATTGTCATCCCCGGTGCAGTGTCGGGCAGAGATAACATCAGTGCCGGAGGCAGCAAGGTGGGGGATCTGAATATTCAGCCGCCAGCTATCTCGAGTGCTATTGCCAACGCCGGCAACGCTTCGGGTAATGCTGCTGGTCAGGACTTGTCTGAAGCCACACAATCGGCCACACCACTGGCTGATTCCGCGCTGGCGTTCCTGGAGGTGGAGGTGCTCGGGTTTGGTTCTGCCGCCGCCATGACTGACGTGGCGACCGGATCGACATCTCCGGCTGACGTAACCACGGCGGACGCTGAAGACGAAAAATCGCGTAAGAAAGACAAAGGCAACCGTCTGGCAAAAGAGAAAGATGATGGACTGCCAGTGGCAATAGGGAGTGAAAAACCGGCTGGTAGTGTGGCCACCACTAATCCTGAATAAATAATCGATGTGGCTCAATTAGAGCTGCTCTCTGTTATCGACAGAGAGCGGCTCTATCAATAAAAATTTATTATTTCTGCAACAAAACAGCCGCAAATAAAGTTCCGTTTCGTAACCGCCGTGAAATATAGGGCAGGCACAATGGCCGCGTTTCAGTTAACCCCGGAAAGATCACTGATATGAATATTCGCGCATTGTTTGCGGTAGCTCTGATGTTGCTGCCAGTTGTCTCACAGGCTTGGTGGAATGACGAGTGGCAATATCGGAAAAAATTGACACTTAATACGAGTGATGAGGTTCAGAATGCGCCGCTTTTGGTGCGCCTGCACACTGGCAACTTCACCTATTTCTCTGATGTGAAGCCCGATGGTTCTGATCTGCGTTTTGTTGCTGCTGACGATAAGAGCGAACTCAAATTCCATATTGAAAAATTTGATGCTACTAATCAGATGGCGATGATATGGGTTCAAGTGCCAAAGGTTAAGGCCGGTGAGGCATTGTGGCTCTATTACGGTAATCCGAAAGTTGTTGCCTCCGCTGCCGATGTGGCGGGTAGCTATGATACTCAACAGGCACTGGTCTATCACTTTGAACCACAGGGTGCGCCGATTGATGCCACTGCCTATAGCAATCAGCCGCAGCAGTTTACGGCGCAGCCGGTAGCTGCGTTGATTGGTGCGGGCGCTAAATTTGATGGTAGCAGTGTGATTCAGGTGGCCCCTAGCGCAACGCTGGCGCTTGACCCCGTCAAGGGGTGGAGTTTTTCCAGTTGGGTGAAGCTTGAAGGGGCGCAGAGCAAGGCTTATGTGATGCAGCTCGGATCTGCACTGTCGGTCGGTATTGATGGAGCTACGCCCTATGTTAGTTACGGCGATAAAAAAAGTGCGGCTGCGACCGAATTGGCGTCTGGTAGTTGGCACCATCTGGCCGTGACTGCTGGTGCTGGTCATGTGGTTCTTTATGTGGATGGCAGCGAGTCAGCAAATATTGCGGCTGAACCGGCGCCGTTGACAGATGTGTTGACCATTGGTTCGGGCTTTAAGGGTGAGATGGACGAGGTTGAGGTTGCCGCTACAGTGCGCAGCGCCGAGTGGTTGAATTTTGCGGCTGCTGGACAGGCGAGCAATGCCACGCTGCTGACTCTGGGTGCCGATGAGGCACAGGAGGATGGCGGTGGTGAGGCGGGTGGTTCTTACTTCGGTGTGATTCTGCAGAACGTTACGATTGATGGCTGGGTGGTGATTGGAATACTGGCAATCATGGCAGTGATTAGCTGGTTGATCATGATAGGTAAGGGATTCCTGGTTAGCCGTGTGCATCGTGACAACCAGAGATTCATGAATGAGTTTCGCAAACTCGGTGTTGATAATCCTGGCGCCCTGGATAGCAGTACCAGCGAGGAGGATAAACAGTTTGAGAATGCCCCTTTCCTGATGGCGCTGTTTGGCAAGCACGATCACTATCAGAATTCGCCGCTATACAACATCTATCACACCGGCATTCAAGAGTTGAATCAGCGTGTCGGCCGTTCGGTCGGCGCCAACAGTAGTGGTCTGTCGATGCAAGCCGTCGCTGCGATTCGTGCCGCGCTGGATGCCACCCTGGTGCGTGAGAGTCAGAAGCTCAACGCCCAGATGGTGCTGTTGACCATTGCCATCAGTGGTGGCCCTTTTCTGGGGCTGCTTGGTACGGTGGTGGGGGTGATGATCACCTTCGCGGCGATTGCTGCCAGTGGTGATATCAATATTAATGCTATTGCACCCGGTATCGCAGCGGCACTGGTTGCTACGGTTGCGGGTCTTGCCGTGGCTATTCCGGCGCTGTTTGGTTACAACTATCTCGGTTCGCGTATACGTGACTCGATTGCTGAAATGCATATTTTTGTCGATGAGTTCATCAGCAAAATTGCCGAACATCACGGGAGTTAAACAATGCAGATTCAAGGCGAGAACCAACCTTACGATGATATCAACGTTACGCCGATGCTCGATTTGGCATATGTACTGCTGGTTATCTTTATTATCATGGCGACGGCGACAGTACAGGGGATAAAGGTCAATCTGCCTAAGGCGAGTGCTACGCCAAGTCTTGCCAAGCCGCAGACCAAGGCGATAACAATCACTCCTGAAGGTGTTATCTATCTTGATACTTCCCCCGTGACATTGCCAGAGCTTGAGGCGCAACTGCGGCAACTCACCGCTGGCAACCCGCAGCTACCGGTGGTGGTCAAGGCTGATGGTGCTGTTCAATACCAGAATGTGGTGAATGTACTGGATCTGCTTGGCAGGCTGGAGATCACCCAGTTGGGGCTGGTGACCCAGAAGCTTGTGAAGTAACGGCGCGCCTTTTTATTATGATTGCTAACTCCCGTTATCTGCGCATGCTGCCGGCCATCACCATTGCGGTGGCAGTGGTGGTGGTGATTGCACTGCTGCTGTGGCTTAAACAGACCCTGTCGGAACCGATGGCTCCGCCCCGGCTGAAAGAGCAACAGATCACGCTGATTAAACCGCCACCACCACCGCCTCCGCCAAAGCCAGAGGAGCCACTACCTGAACCAGAACAGAAGGTAGAGACACCTCCGCCTGAGGCAGAGCCACAACCCGATGCTCCACAAGATCAAGCCAGTGATGATGCACCTGCCGGCGATGTTCTGGGACTTGATGCCGATGGTGGCAGCGGGGGTGATGGTTTTGGTCTGCTGGGACGCAAAGGTGGCCGTGGCCTGATAGGTGGTGGTGGCGGTGATGCTCAGGCCTGGTACTCACGGCGTGTGCAGCAAGGGCTGCTCGATTTTTATAATGGTTATAAAGAATTACGAAAGGGGCGGGGCTATAGCGTCGAACTCACCTTATGGCTTGATAGCAGTGGTCGTGTTGAACGCTATCAGGTGGGAAAGGTTGCGGGAGAGGCGACACGCGAGATGATTATTTCAGTGATGGCCGAGTTGAATAAGTTGCCACCTCCCCCTGAAGGAACTCCACAGCCAGTACGTTTCCGGTTGATTTCACGCGGTTGATCGTTGTGACATCTATGTTGATCTGCTCTTTAAGAAGAGAGAAGTTGGGTTGAGAGAGAAGATGAAAACCTTTAAAGCGAAAAATATTGTTGCAATGGTTGGTTTGGCTATAGCGGCTACAACGTTTTCTGTGAACGCTGAAGAGTCTGCTCCAGATACTCAACCGCAACCGCAACTACAGCAGACGGTGGGCGATCTGATCAATACACTAGTCAAACAGGGGACGATAAGTGTTGAGCAGGGTGAGCTGTTAACAACGCAGATGCAGCCCCAGCTAGTAGCTCCACACGAATTGCCGGCACCAAAGTCCCCCGATACTTTGCGTATACCCTATGTGCCGGAGTCAATCAGAAATTCGATTCGTGATGAGGTGCGGCTAGGGTTGCGTGAGGAGGTTGTCAATGACATCAAAGGGCAGGCGCAACAGGAGCGCTGGGGAATCCCTGGCGTTCTGCCAAAGTGGGTTGAGAATTTCAAGATGAAGGGTGATATGCGGCTGCGGTTTCAGTCGGATATCTATGCCAATGGCAATCCGGCACAGGCCTATGTCAACTTCTCTGAGCTAAATCGGTCCGGTGGTTTTGGCAAGAGTGATAATCCATTTTTGAACACAACCGTTAATCGTAACCGCGAACGGGCTAGGTTGCGTCTTGGTGTTGATGCCAAGGTCAATGATCAGACGTTGGTTGGTATGCGGTTGGCGACAGGTAGCAGCGGTAATCCGGTATCAACCAATCAAACGCTGGGAAACTATGGTCGTCCCTATTCTGTTCAGCTGGATCAGGCCTATATGCGTTATAACATATACGATTTTGATGGTTACAATAGAATGACGTTGTGGGGTGGGCGCATGCCAAATCCTTGGGTATCGACTGATTTGGTTTGGGACTCTGATCTCAATTTTGAAGGGGTTGCCGGTACATATCGCATCAGGTTAGGTGAGGGAGATGGCCTTGCTGATCTGGCCAATTTAAATAAAACACTATTTCTCACCATGGGTGCATTCCCATTGCAGGAGGTTGCACTCTCGAGTAGAGATAAGTGGTTGCTTGGCGCTCAGTTTGGTAGTGAGTGGATGAGTGAAAGCCAGTCCAGTTTTACAGT
Organism: uncultured Chromatiaceae bacterium; assembly: GCA_947085765.1. Taxonomy (GTDB): domain Bacteria; phylum Pseudomonadota; class Gammaproteobacteria; order Tenderiales; family Tenderiaceae; genus JAKFXL01. Next base: position 33,358 of record CAMTXZ010000005.1, read on the forward strand.
GGCGTTGGCTTATTACGATTTCATCAATATGGTCGGTCAGCGTAATGCCCTGGATAGCAAGCTGAATGATTTTACTGCGGCGCCATTTCTGCAAAAAGGCAATACACTCTACGATATCCGTAACGACACCGATTCAGCGACGGACCTCTGGGCGTTAGCCTCTGATTACAAAGAGGCCAATCTGACGATGCGTGCCGACCTGGCGAATTTCTCACCTGTTCATGTGGTTCTAACGGCTGACTACGTTAAGAATATTGGGTTTAAAGAGGGTGCGGTTTCAGCTTTGACAGGATATTCCGAAAAGGCACGTACCAAGGGTTATCAATTACAGCTGGCAGTGGGCTGGCCCCAGATCACCAAACTGGATGACTGGCGTGTCTCTGTCGCCTACAAACATTTGGAACGTGATGCGGTAGTTGACGCCTTTACTGACTCTGATTTTCATCTTGGTGGTACCGATGCTGAAGGCTGGATTATGGGTGTTGAATATGGCTTGAGGGATAATACGGCACTCAATTTTCGTTGGCTGAGCGCAGATGCGATTGATGGACCCCCGCTGGGCATCGATGTTTTGCAACTTGATGTCAATGTAAAGTTTTAGTAACCGTTGCGGAGGTGATTGAGATGAATCGGATAAAGGCAGTAATTGTTATATTGGTTGTACTGTTACCGATACAACAATCAGTGGCGGAGGCAGTTCGCCGCAGTGGTGGGGATAGTGTTAGTTCTGCACTGCTGCAACAGATAACCGCAGAGCGTGATGGGTTGCGGGCCAAACAGGAGCAGCTGACGGCAGATAATGAACGTCAGGCGAAAGAGTTGGCAGAGGTTAAAAACAGACTGTCTGAAAACCTAAAAGAGGTCAATCGGTTAAAGTCTCAGATAGATGAGAGTTCGCGTGTCGCGGGTCGCGCGCAGGAGAGTGGGGCGGCAGTCACAGAAAAACTTGTCGAGACCCAGGAGCGTCTGCAAAAGGTGGTGGAAAAATACAAAGAGCTGGTATCGGATCTGCGCAGTTCTGAGGAGCGTGGCACAGTGCTTGAGACATCTGTGGCAGAGAAATCAGATGTAATTAATCAATGTATCAATGACAATCAGACGCTCTACCTTGCGACGCAGGAGTTAATTCAGCACTTTGAGCAGAAAGGTGTCTGGGATGCTTTGTTACAACATGAGCCAGTGACCCAGATAAAGCGCGTTGAAATTGAGACGATCGGGGAGTCTTATCGTGACATGGCTGAACAGGGTAAATTTGAAATGAAGAGCAGTGCTGTGAACCAGTAAAAGAAAATCTACCCCGAGATCTGTCCCGGGGCCTGCCGCGGAATCAGCTTTATGAATACTTTTTCTTTAACGCAGCCATCATCATTAGGCCACTGCCGAGCAACCAACCGGCAGCAGGCAATGGTACTGGAGCGATAGTCACCTCTGATGGGGCGATCCAGCCACCATTGCCAGTACCAAGCCCCGTTGTATTCTGAACATTCGCAGCAGCGTAGTAGGGGCCGTGGCCACCGGCGGGTTTGCTGAGGAACATAAAGGAGCTGGCTGAGAGTGTGGTGATGCCAGTTATGTCATAGACAAGCAGCTCTCCGGCATCGAATCCGCTTCCCTTTTTGAAATCCAGCTTGATGTCATACAGGCCATCGCCATCAGCTTTGTAAGCGTCGGGGGCTAATGAGATGGTATTTGCCACAGCTGCTGTAGAGCTGCCGGATAAATAGTTAAATGATAGTTTTGTAGGGTCTAGAGAGGGATCAATATTAAAGTATAACTCCTTGATATTTTCCCCTGACGTGAGTCCTGCCGCTGATACAGTCATTCGAACCGTGCCTGTTGAACCGGAATCGTCAAATGCGGTCCATATCCATGGACCAGTACCACCAGGTGCACGCCCACCGCTAAATTCAAAATCGTAGACCATCGATAAGGATGCTGCATGAGCGGATGGCAGAGATGTCATAACTGCCAGCGTAAAAAGACCAAGTCCAAAGTGCCTTCCTGTTCTAGAAAACATGGTGTATCTCCAGAGATTATTGGGTACCCATGAGCCTACAAGAGCTTTATTAACCGCGAATAAATTGGCTGTTAAGGTTTTAATACTGTTGTGTGTACGTAGTTTGAATCCCCCTCCGATGTAAATTTTACCCAGGCAATTCAGTTCTCAACCTTCGCCGTAGCTAGTAGCTCAATACTGCCCAGAATGAAGATGACAACTGTCATAAAACTAGCGCACAAATATTTGTCAAATGTAATGCAAAGGAAATGCCTGTGAAATATCACTCATGTACAGTTGTATCTGTCAATGACATACACGCTGTGAAGGGGATAAATGATAGAGAACAAAAAACAGATGGTCTCATTGCGACTTGGCACTAACGATCTAAACAAAGTCAGAAAGGTCGCTAGCCGATTAAAAGTGCGTGAGTCTGATGTATTCAGATTTGCCATCAAGGCCACGTTAGGACAGTTGGGAATGTTTCATGATGAGACGGTAGTTGGGCGGGACTTGCTGCCGGTGTTCATGGAGTTTGGCGCTGAGATTGTCAGTTATTTTGATCTTGATGCCGGGGCTGTGGAAAAGATCATCAATGAAGGGGCACCAGAAGGGCAGAAGGTTGATCGGCGTGATGTTGAGCTAGTGACGATGGCAGGTGGTCAGGATAGCTACATCTATCTGCGGTTGAAGAAGTTGGCTGAGGGGCATGCTGATGCATTGGGTTTGCAGGGAGTAGTCCGTGAATATATGTACGAGAAATATTTACGTGGTGAGGTTGATGAGGGGGTGTCGGTTCCGCAGAGGTTGATACCGGTTACGAAAAAATCTTAATTGGATTGTTAATTTTATTTCAGCGATGGGTCAGGAGCATATTATGAATATAAAGGTTGGTAGTTTGATAATGGTGTCGTTTCTGTTTTTCGTTAGCCTGGGATCAGCGCAGGCAGTAATGGTGGTGTATGAGGATGTAGGATTTATTTCAATTCAGGATAAGCAAAAAAAACCAGAGTCTTTTACTATCTCTACCGCCGGTAAGTATCAACTCGACTTGGTGGACTTTACCTTTCCAAAAACCTTTAAAACACTGGAACTGAAAATTATTGGTGGTTCAACCTCAAGACTGCATGAGGTTGCACGGCTTGATTCACCGGGAGAGATGGTTTTTGATGCTATTCCGGGGCTTTACTACGCTGCACTGTATGGCGAAGTTGATGGTGTTCTGGGGCTAGGACTCTATGGTATTCAGGTCAGCTCAGCAGACATGGTGGCGCCAGTGCCATTGCCTGCGGCAGGATGGTTATTGGGATCGGCCCTGGTCTCTCTGGTAGCGTTTAAGAAAAAGTCAGAGAGCCTTAAAAGTTAATGGTGCGGGTGTCACAAAATAGTCATCTAATGTCGTTATCCTTGCACGTCATACAAATGTACTTCCCCATTGAGGGGGCTTTGGAGCTGTTGTGAATTTGAATCAGGTTGTTGCCATTATATTGGTATTGGTTGCCGCTCCTGCTGTATCTGCTGAACAGACGCAGATAGTGAATGTTATTCAGGAACAGCAAGCAGATAAAGGGTATCTGATTCAACCGGGTGATGTGTTGCAGATATCTGTATGGCGTGAGCCTGACCTGCAAAGTGATGTTGTGGTGCCCCCGGACGGACGCATCGCCATCCCTTTATTGGGCCAAATTGATGTCGATGGAAAAAACATTGAGGCATTGCGCAACGAGATCGTGGAACGCATCCAGCGCTTTGTGCCCGATGCAGACGTGACGGTAAGTATTAAACAAGCGCTGGGTAATAAAATTTATGTCATTGGTAAGGTGAACCGGCCTGGCGAATATGTATTGAACCGTAATGTCGATGTGATGCAGGCGTTGAGCATGGCGGCTGGCATCGCAAAGTTTGCCGATGTGGATAGTATAAAAATTTTGCGCCGTAGTGGTGATATAAAAGAGGCAATCTCTTTCGATTACAGCCAGGTTGAGGCGGGCAATAAGCTAGATCAGAATATCGTCCTGAAACCAGGCGATGTGGTTGTGGTGCCGTGAGCCGTTGAATGATTCAATTAAGAGAGCTTCTCTGTGCCAGTTTATGTCTTGTGGCACTAATTCAGCCTGGCTTGGCATGGACGGCAGATTGGTCATATACACCGCAGTTGGCATTGCAGACGTTGCACAACAGCAACCCATACATGCTTCATGAAAAGGCGCGCAGCGTGACCACTCACCGGCTGGATATGAGTCTGCCTTTGATCGCCGAATCCACGCTGACAATGCTGAAGATGGAGCCGCAACTGCATGTCATTCGTAATCCCGGTTGGAGCGATCTGGATCGAAATGAGTATGCCATAAAGCTTGATGCCAGTAGAGCGGTTGAGTTTGGCAATTATGGGATACGGAGTGATGATATCTATGACACAACTCTGACTAGTGAGCTTATAGATACTGGTTATGTAGGTATTAAAAAGCGTCGTAATGTCTGGTCTTTAAGTCCGTACCTTAATCTCGAGTTGTCACCCTCCTCCAGTATGATGATGACGCTGAAATATCGCGATCAGCGTTATAAAAATGCTACAGCAACACCTCTGGTGGGGTATGAGTATATGCAGATTAATACGGAAATTACCCGTGAACTGGATGGGCGTAATGTGGTGCGGTGTGGTGTTGATAGCTCCAGGTTACGAAGTGGGTTGGTGACATCAGAGGATGTTGGTGGTTATTGCCTGTTGTCGCGCGAAGTGACTCCAAGGTTGCGCGGCAGCGTAACGCTAGGCGGTCACCGCTCCAAGGTGTCTGTTGACAGTGGTCAATCGCAATCACGCAATGGATCGCTGGCAGCACTGAGTCTGGACTACGAGAGCGAAGGTGTGCGCTGGGGATTGCGTGGTAAACGATCCATCGAACCCAGTGGTTATGGTCTGTTGGTACAAACTGATCAACTGGCACTCACGGCGGCTTATGAGATCAGTGAGCGGCTGAATGCCAATGCGAGTATTGCATCGAACCGTTATGTGATGACCGCACCGCTCTCTACTCTTCCGTATCAGATGCCTGAGCGTAACTATGGCGTAGTGCAGTGGCGAGTAGTGTGGCAATGGTTGCCTGAATTAACGCTGTCAGGTGGTATTGACCACGGCCGTCAACGCTATAGTAATCAGCCTGGTTATGCGGCTTCAACAACCCTATTTATACAGCTGTCCTATCGTTTCGAGAATAAGTAATAAGTGGTCTGATATGGAATCTCAAACAAAGAGTTTAAGTGATTATGTGGCGATGTTGCGGCGCTATAAAAGCCGCATGTTTATTGTCGCCATTACGATAGGTCTTGTTGCCATTGGTCTTGCCATTGGCTTGCCTTCGCACTATCGTTCAACGGGGACGATTCTCATTGAGCAGCAGGAGATCCCTCAGGATATGGTTCGCTCGACGATTACATCGTTTGCAGACCAACGCATCCATGTGATTAGTCAGCGGGTGATGACCCGTGCAAACCTCTCGGCTATTATTGATAAGTACGATCTTTATCATGATGAACGTCAAGATGATGCTATGGAAGTTGTTCTTGATAAGATGCGTGATGCCATCAAAATGAACATGGTTAGTGCTGATGTTGTCGATCCCCGTAATGGGCGTCCTACTCAGGCGACAATCGCATTTACCGTTTCATATGATAGTACTTCTCGTGAGATGGCACAGAAGGTAGCAAATGAGATCGTATCGCTCTATCTAAATGAAAATCTAAAGAGCAGGGCAGAATCGGCAAGTGATGCCTCTGGGTTTTTGACAGAAGAGGTTAAAAAACTCAGGGAACATATTGAGGGGGTTGAGGGGAAATTGGCAAATTTCAAAGAGCGTAATGCCAATCGTTTGCCTGAGCTTGCACAGCTAAATTTTCAGATTATGGATAGAACCGAGCGTGATTTGATCGATGCCAAGATGGCATTGAGAATTTTGCGTGAACGAAAATCTTACCTGGAATCTCAGCTGACTCTTATCTCGCAAGATGCACATGTCTATACAGAGAATGGCGAACGGATATTGGGGGCTGCAGACAGACTCAAGCAGCTCAAGGTCAAGTATCTTGGAATGGTCTCTATCTATGGGAAGAATCATCCAGATTTAATACGGACACGTAAGGAGATGGAGTCACTCAGGAAAGAGGCAGGTATTGTTGACGATAGCAGAGATCTGCGAGAGAGAGAGGCTATTGTCTTGGAGCAGCTTAGTGAAACCAGAAGAAAGTACACGCCAAATCACCCGGAGATCAAACGTCTTGAGAATGAGTTAGAGGAGATAGACAAGGCCATTAACGATGAGGCTGATGTGGCTACAACAGTAAAGACCAGCAATGAGATATCAAGCAATCCGGCTTACATACAAATAAAGTCCCAACTTGAGAGTGCCAATGTAGAGCTCGAAATAGCTGAAAAAAGGGATGAAGAGATTCGCAATAAACTGTCCGAATATGAAAGACACATGACGCAGATGCCACAGATCGAACGTGAATATCATGAACTGATCCGTGATTATGAAAACTCATCCGTAAGCTTCAAAAAGTTGAAGTCAAAGCAGACAGAAGCTCAACTATCGCAAATGATGGAAAGTGAAAGAAAAGGGGAGAGATTCACATTGGTAGAGCCACCACAGTTACCGGAAGAGCCTCTTAAACCGAATCGTATGGCGATCATGATTCTCGGTATTTTCTTTGCCTTTGCTGGCGGTGTAGGTACAGCGATAACCAGCGGAAATATGGATACAACAATTCATGGTACTGGAGCGCTGGCAATGGCGACCGGAATGAGGCCGCTAGTGGCAATCCCATTAATTGAAACAGAAGATGATTTAAAGAAAATCAAGGGCAGAAAACAACGGATATTTGTTGGATTGGTTACGGTGATTGTAGTCTGTTTTATTATCATCCACTTTCTGTTCACACCACTCGATGTATTGTGGTATGTGGTTCAACGTCGAATTGGAATGGAATAGAGGTCTATTATGAATAGCTTGGCGATTGATGAAAGTGAACTGCGCAATACGAGATTTAGTACCAGTCTTTCAGAACAGGGAATAAATATTCTCTATTCAAAGACGAGAGTTGTTAATCTTGATAGTGCCGTCCTTGAGAAGAATAAGATAATCAGTGGATTTGAAACAGACGAAAAGACAGGGGCTTATAAACTTCTTCGCACCCAGGTTTTACATCGCATGAGAGAAAACGATTGGAAATCACTGGCGATTACCAGTCCGGGCGATGGTGAGGGCAGGACACTGACCGCCATCAATCTCGCTATCAATCTGGCACGTGATGTAAACCATACGGTTTTGCTGGTTGATTTGGATATGAGAAAACCTGATATAGCGAAGTACCTTGGTTTTAATGCACGAGTTGGCATCGATGATTGCCTGCTGGATAATGTGCCTGTAGAAGAGGCATTGGTTAATCCAGGAATTGAGCGATTGGTAGTGTTGCCATGTCGTAATCCATTTTCTAGCTCTTCCGAACTTCTGAGTTCGCCATCTATGCGAATCCTGGCTGAAGATTTGAAATCACGTTATCCGGAACGGTTAGTGATATTCGATCTTCCGCCATTATTGGCTAGAGATGATCTTCTTGCATTCTCCCCTCATGTCGATTCTGTATTGTTGATTTCCCGTGAAGGAAAAACTTGTAAGGCTGATTTACAGAGATCAATGGAGATGCTCAATACGGTGAATGTGGTCGGAACAATGTTGAACTGCGCCATCGATACAATGGAAAGATAGTCTAGAGAGAATCTTATTGTGGCCCGGGTATAAATAATGTGTCAAAAAAAATCTACTAAGATAAATATATTTTCTGACAAGTCTGGTTTTATATCTCGTGTTATTTCCTTGCCTTTGATGCGGAGACTTACTGGCGCATTTATTGTTAACGTTTTAGGCGTTGTTATAGCCTTCGCTTTGCAGGTGTTGCTTGCACGGGTGTTGGGGGTCGAGAGTTTTGGTCAATATATTTATGCATTAACATGGATTAATCTATGTGTATTGGTGGCGAAGTTTGGTCTAGATACTGCTGCCTTGCGCTATATTCCTGAATACGAGACGCAGATGCGGTGGGGGTTGTTGAAAGGATTTTTGCGTCGTAGTAACCAAATAGTCATGATGTTAAGTATTACTATTTCTATTATTTTTGTGATTGTTGTGTCGTTAATGGGCGCGCGGATAGATGCCTCTTTCAGTTCAGTATTTATTATTGCATGTTTTTTATTACCATTAAGTGCATACACAATTGTTAAAGGAGCATATCTTCAGGGGCTTAAACATATTGTTTTTGCACAGGCTCCACAAGTTATATTGCGACCATTATTAATGGTGATCGGTATTGTTTTTGTATCACAGTTTACCTCTGTTCGCAGTTCTGCGGAGGTTGCAATTATACTTAATATCATTGCAACGTGTTTAGCAATTATTGTCCTGTTAGTTCTTTCCAAACTGGCGTATCCAAGAGAGATAAATACATCTGTAGCAGAGTATCAAACCTCAGAATGGGGAAAGGTGTCATTTTCAATGATGTTTATAACAGGTTTTAGCTTGATTCTGAACCAGGCGGACCTGATCATGGTGGGAGCGATGGTATCAACAACTGATGCAGGTATATATGCAGCGGCAAGTCGTGTGGCCACATTTATGACATTTGGAATTACATTAGTTAATTTGATTGCTGCTCCAATGATGTCGCAATTATATGCGGAAGGAAATATATCCAAGCTGAAAATAATGCTTTCCTATACTGCGTGGGGAAGTTTTATCTTTGCTACCCCTCTGCTTGTAATATGTATATTTTTTGGTGAGGAGATATTGTCTTTGTTCGGGAGTGAATTTGTCAGTGGGGCCGGTGCGTTAGCTATTCTTGCCATGGGCCGTTGGGTGAATGCCTTGACAGGAGCGTCTGGTTTTCTTTTGGCAATGACGGGTCATCAAAAGCAAGCAGCATATATTCTTGGTGCAAATTCTTTAATTAATATTGCCCTAAATTATATTTTGATTCCATATTATGGAATTAATGGGGCCGCTATTGCAACTCTAATAACGATGGTTTCATGGAGTCTTATGATGCTGGCTTATGGTAAAAAATACATCGGTATAAATGCATCGTTGTCACTTAAGTTTACGTGGCCATGATCGTGGAAATGGATGATTCCGATAAATTATCTAGATCAGCTCAGTATCTGGGCGCCATTTCTGTTGCATGGATTATGCTTGACTCATTGTTGACGTATTTTGCAAACCAGTGGTTCGGATTCTTGCCACCAGTAAATTCTTTATTAATTATAATATTTTTTATTATTCTAATGACACAGGGGGTGCATGCGATACTCCCGCCAACATATTATTTTGTTGTTCTAGTGCTAGGATTTTGTGGTTTTCTTGCAGGTAAGATTTTGGCAGGACAAATAAATATCTTTAGTATTGGGGAGGTTGTTCTTTCATTTGTAGCATTTTTTATCGCATATTTTGCATTTAGATGGACAAGCCATGTTGAAACGTACGCAAAAGTATTCTTGTATACTTCCCTGATTTATGTCGTAGTATGCGTTATTGCCCTTCTTGCACTTATGCCAACAGTGTTTCCTATTGTAAATGCAGTATGGTCAGATAATGGTGTTCCAGTTCTTCGCCCAGAAATTACTACAGACCAGAATTTTCAAATTTTCTATCTTTTCCCGATAGTACTGGTCCTGGCACTTCCTTTTAAATTTGTGCGATCAATGATTGCCATCTTTGGTATGGTCGGAGCCTTGTTTGTTCTTGCAAAAATTCAAACTCGTAGCGGATTTATCGTTTTTTGCGGTGTTTCTTTCATGGTTTTAATGGTTCCTTTGTTGACCAAAAATCTTGGTCGCGCTAAAACAGTCATCCTGCCTGTTTTATTACTTGTAGTGTTAATACTTAATCATGATGTGATAATTCAGGTAGGTGATCATCTGATTGCGCGATTCACTGAAAAAAGTGGAGCGGGTCTCGGTAGTGAGATGGGACAGGATCGTCTAGATTCATCGTTATTCTCCATACAGCATATCCTGGATCCAGAATGGTGGGTGCCGCGTGGTAGTCAGGAATTCATAAATCGTTATGGATTCTTGCCGCATTCAACCATGACGGCGGTATATCTCGAGGGTGGCATAGTTGGTCTGTTTATGTGGTTGACTGTTTTTATTTTTCCGTTGATGGCGCTAGGGTTTCTACTGTTAAAAAGAAAGCTCGATGCGCTTGCGACTCTTGTTCTGATTGGTGGTGTGGCATCGTTTGCAATACAGATGTCATTGCACGTTCCGTTTCTTAAACACACTTGGCTATGGGCTGGAGCTGTTTTGGGATCATTTATTAGAGTAAGTAGTAGTGTTCAGCAGAAAACTGAAATTATTAATGATAAGTTATTATCTTATAATAATATGGATATGACTCGAGTGCGTTATTCAATTTTAAATGAAAAATGTCCTGAAAGTAGCGGCATAAAATTTAAGGAAATTAAATAATGGACATTAATTATCGTCCTCTCGTTAGTGTGGCAATCCTTACATGGAACCGTATAGAACACGTCGTTAAGGCGATTAACTCAGTATTGGCACAAGACTATCATCCAATTGAGATAGTGGTAGTCGATTCCGCATCAAACGATGGCACATTTGACTATATATCTCAGAATTATCCGCAAGTAAAGATTGTTCGTTTACACCGTAATCTTGGTTGTCCAGAAGGAAGGAATGTGGCTCTGGCTAACTGTAGTGGAGAAATTATCTACTCGCTTGACGATGATGGTTGGTTAGCATCTGACACAGTATCAATATGTGTGGATCGGTTCAAACAGCATCCAGATGCTGGTGTTGTCGCATGCCAAATTGTTGCTCCTGACGATGATGTCTCAAGAGAAGGGGAGGACGATTGGCACTATACATTCAGTGGCGGCGCATCTGCTATTAGAAAGAGAGTTCTGGAGACTGCTGGATATTATCCTTCAGATTTTTTCCGGCAGGCGGAAGAGGGTGACTTGGCGTTGAGAATGTTTGAATACGGCTACAGAATATTGCGTTGTCCAGCAGCCATAATGTATCACGAGCGCTCACCTATTAATCGTAATGACAAGTTATTTCTTTATTACAACTGTAGGAATGAATTGTTCACCGTGCTGAGATTATACCCATTGAAATACGTCTTTCCAGCCATGATCCAGAAAGTTGTGACTTGGAATTATCTTGGATTAAGGCGGTCAGCATTTTTTTATTCAATCGCTGGCGTAATCAGTGCGTTTGTTAGACTTCCTATCTTGCTTCGTATGCGAAAACCCGTAGTGCATGATGTTGTTATAAAGCTTTGGTCAATGAAGAAAAGTGCACGTTATGTGTCACGTCGTGCTTCATCAGGTCGTACTTAGAATGCAAATCATATGTAAATATGTTGTGCCCATATATTTAATGGTATCCACCACTATCAAATAATTATATTTTTTAAGTGTGTCTGAGTATTTGTTTAACCAATGTTTAACAGTAATAGGTTAAATTTTTTAGTCGTCAATATATTCATTAAATATTTGTATGTGGGGTTGAATCATGGCGGCTTTATCTGGTAGTAATAAACCACGAACTTTAATTCAGTACAACTGCATCCCCCACTATCGAGCACGAGTATTTGAATTACTTTCGAAAAACGACCAAGTGCACTTTACGGTAATGGCATCACCTGAGCCGGACACCCCATATCTCAAGACATTAAAGGGTGATGAGGGGCGCTCTATTCGCACTGTTTACGCAAATATTCATATCATTCGGATACCTTTCTTCCCCGATATCTACTGGCAACCCGGTGCAGTAAAAATACTCCTACGTGAACGGCCTGATGCAGTGATTGCGCTTGGGTCGCCATATTCACTCACCGCATGGATGTTGTCAATTGGTGGTAAAGCGCTGGGTATTCCTGTTTTGTTATGGGGCCATGGTCTGCTTGCTGATGAGCGTGGCCCAAAGTGGTGGTTGCGACGTGCGCTTTATAGGCTAGCTGCGGGACAGCTTCTTTATGGAGACCATGCACGAGAGCTTTTGCAGCTGAAAGGGTTTGATGTGGATTCTCTCTATGTGGTTTATAACTCGCTGGACTTTGATGTACAGCTGCAGATTGCAGCTGAACAGAGCGATGAACAGATCAGTAGTTTCCGCAATTCGTTGGGAATCTCTCAAGGCGAGGGATTGGTGGTATTTACCGGACGATTGCAGGTGGTTAAACGTCTTGACTTATTGTTGGAGGCAGTGGCACGGCTGATGTTGCGTGGCTTTCGTGTTCATGTGGCACTGGTGGGTGAAGGTGGAGAACGTATTAAGCTAGAGCAGTTAGCTGTCCAGTTAAACATTACCGACTTGGTTCATTTTCTTGGTGAGAGTTATGATGAACGCTATCTTGGGCTGGTGGTTGGTGCCAGTGACCTGTCGGTTATTCCTTCGGGGGCCGGACTATCCATTATGCATGCTTTGGTCTTTGGCACACCGGTACTGATTCATGATCGTCTTGAGCATCATTTTCCTGAATGGGAGGCGGTAATAGATGGTAAGACCGGATTTTTTTACCGCTACGGTGATGTGGGTGATCTGGCTGAAAAGATGGAACAGGCAATCTTTCCTGTCTCTGTCAAAAATTCCATGGCCGACGCATGCAAAACTGTCATATTGACCAAATATAATCCACACCGTCAGGTGGAAACATTTGTACGGGCTGTATGCGAAACATCAAAGGCGGCACGTCGTAGGTCATGATGATTGGTGTCGATGGTTTGCGTGAGTTATACAAAACTATACGTATCTGGTTGTTATTAAGGCTGCGTTACCGTGGCGCCCGTGTTGGTAAGGGGTTTCATGTCGCTTGGGACGTAGTAATCCATGGCCCTGGATTTGAGGCGGGTGACTATGTTTATCTTGGTCCTTATGTGGAGATCGCTCCGCAAGTGAAGGTAGGTAACTACACCAGTATTTCGTCCTGCGTTGTTATCACTGGTAATGATCATCTATTTGATGTTGCCGGCGTGCCGATCCGTTTCTCTGGCCGACCTGAGTCGGTAGTGACAAAAATTGGGCATGACGTCCTGATCGGACATGGTGCAACAATTATGCGTGGTGTGACTATAGGTAATGGTGCAATTGTAGGAGTGGGTGCAGTGGTTACAAAAGATGTGCCATCCTATGCAATCGTTGCCGGTATTCCCGCTAAGGTATTGCGCTACCGCTTCGACGATGAAGAGACCAGAAGGCATGAAGTGATGCTGCGGCAACCAACGAAATATGGGGGATCGCTAGGGCAGCCCTATTGATTTCATGGCGATTTGGCCAAAACAGGTTGATGTGAAAATGAATAAAATTTCCGTACTGATTCTTACCCACAACGAAGAGCGAAACATCGCCAAGTGTGTGGAATCATTGTTGCCACTGACACGAGATATCTATGTAGTGGATTCTCACAGCGATGATCATACGGTTGAAATATGCCAGCGCTATGGTGTCCAGGTCGCAAGCCACAAATGGACTACCTATGCCGATCAATTCAACTGGGGTCTGGACCATTTCGTCTTTCAGGCAGAGTGGATCATGCGTATGGACGCTGACGAAGAGCTGACCCCTGAGCTTGTGACAGAACTTCAAAGCTATCTTGAAGAGGTTCCTCCAGTGGTTTCTGGAATCTATCTTCGCCGCCGTGTCTATTTTATGGGGCGCTGGATTAAGCATGGTGGCTATTATCCTACTTGGTTGTTACGAGTTTTCCGCAATGGGGTTGGCCGTTGCGAGGCGCTGTGGATGGATGAACATATCGTTCTCAATAATGGTCGCGCCATCAGGATCAGCGCCGATTTGATCGACAAGAACAATAAAGACCTGACCTTCTGGACTGACAAGCATAATAAATACGCCAGTCGTGAAGTGCTGGATGTGCTTGCCAAGCGTTCTGAAACTGGCGCAGGTGAACGGTTGACGGCATGCCTGGGTGGTTCGCAGGCGCAGTCACGGCGCTGGATGAAGGATAGCGTCTATGCACGGGTGCCGTTGTTCGTCAGGCCACTCTGCTATTTTCTCTATCGCTATTTTATCCGCCTTGGTTTTCTCGATGGTAAGGAGGGGTTGATATTTCACTTCCTGCAGGGGTTTTGGTACCGCTTTCTGGTGGACGCCAAGCTGTTTGAGCATGCGCGTCAGAAGCCCGAAGACAACAATATCGGAGATAACCATGCCGGTGAGCCTGGCGCAGTACGATAACCGCCACTACCATCCCGGTGCGAGTATTATCAAGCGTCTGTTGTGGTATTGCGTCAATGCTATTTTTATCAATTCGTGGCTTTGGCCTGAGTCGAAATTCAAGTGTGTGGTATTGCGTGCCTTTGGTGCCAAGATTGGTAAGGGTGTAGTGATCAAGCCGCGCGTCAACATCAAGTATCCCTGGTATCTTGTGATTGGTGATTATGTGTGGGTTGGCGAGGGTGTCTGGATCGATAATTTGATCTTGGTGCGTATCGGCAGCAATGTCTGCCTGTCACAAAATGCCCATCTTCTGACAGGCAATCACAATTACAACGATCCGGCATTTGCGCTGATTGTCAAAGAGATTGCCATAGAGGATGGCGCGTGGATTGGTGCTGCCAGTGTAGTCTGTCCGGGTGTTCGTGTACGCCGTAACAGTGTGCTAACAGTCGGCAGTGTGTTGCAGAAGGATAGCGATGAGGACTGGATTTATCGTGGCAATCCCGCTGAACGTGTACGTCATCGTCATTTCAAAAAAGAAGCTGTAGTCAATGGCTAAGACTATTTTTGTAAATCGCTATTTTTATCCGGATCACTCGGCCACTAGTCAGCTATTGAGTGATCTTGCATTTGAGCTTGCATCGAAGTTGGCCCGTGACGGTTCTGAGGTACATATAGTAACGAGCCGTCAGCGTTATGACGATCCGGGTGCGCTTTTGGCGGCATTGGAGATCTGCAACGGTGTGTCTATCCACCGTGTCTGGACCACGAGATTTGGCCGTAATACTCTACTTGGCCGCGCCATGGATTACCTCACCTTCTATTTCAGCGCTGCCTTGTGTTTGTGGCGCACGCTACGTCGTGATGATGTGGTTGTTGCTAAAACGGATCCACCCCTGATCTCGGTGGTTGCAATGATGGTTGCCAAGATTCGCGGCGCCACGTTGATTAATTGGGTACAGGATCTGTTTCCAGAGGTTGCAGAGGCGTTGGGTGTAAAGGCAGTTCATGCAGGTGCGCCGTTGTTGCGCTGGCTGAGAAATGTATCATTGCGGGCGGCTGCCAATAATGTCGTGCTGGGTCAACGTATGGCGGCTCGACTACTGGAACAGGGAGTGGCGCCACAGGCAGTGACAATCATTCACAACTGGTCTGACTCCAAGGCAATCCACCCAGTCGCGCCGCACGAAAATACGCTACGTGATGAGTGGAATTTGAATGGAAAATTTGTTGTTGGATACTCTGGAAATATGGGGCGTGCCCATGAATTTTCAACGTTGCTTGCTGCTGCTGAAGAATTGCATAAAGATGCCAAAATTGTTTTTATTTTTATAGGTTCAGGTGCGCAGCGGCCATGGGTCGAAGAGATGGTCAGACGCCGTGGCCTGTCAAATGTAATATTCAAACCCTATCAGCCGCGTGAACAGCTGGCACTAAGTCTAAGTGTTCCTGACTTGCATGTGATCTCTCTAAAGCCAGATCTGGAAGGGTTGATTGTGCCCAGCAAGTTTTATGGCATAGCAGCGGCTGGCCGCCCAACACTCTTTATTGGCGATACTCAAGGTGAAATCGCACAGATCCTGCGTCAGCATCATTGTGGTGTTAGTGCAACGATTGCTGATGTTGAATCTGTAGTCAGGGAGATTTGCTCCTTGGCCTATCATCAGCCCCAGGTCTCCGTGTTGCTGGGGGTAAATGCACGGCGTCTTTTTGAACAGCGCTTTACCCAGTCTTGCGCGTTTTCTGCCTGGCGACAGGTATTACGTCAAAAACTGAGAGAGGTTCACGTATTATGATTCTACTGCAGCGTAGTACGTTAATGTTGTGGTTGATATTGTTCCTATCACCATTAACATGGGCTGAGATTGTGATAGAAAACAAACATCAAATCACACAGTTCAAAGTATTTGACTCTACCTTGTACCGCAATAAACCAAGCCTTAAGCGTTATGGAATAGAGCCTATAGAGGTTTTATATGCCGCACGCTTCTGGCCCGATACCAGCTCATCTTTACTGATGGAACAATTGCCAGAGGAGTCTCGGGTGCGCCGTGTGGGGCGGTCTCTACGTTCCATACGGAAGCCCGTGGTGATTGATATAGAACATTGGCCACTTGAAGGGGATGAGGTGAAGATGCGTGTTAATCAGGCTAAATATATCACCGTTTTGCAGTGGCTTAGGAACGAAGCACCTGGTGTGAATATCGGATACTTTGGGCGCTTGCCAGGTGTTGCCTATCATTGGTCTCTGGAGAGTGATAATAGTCCTCACTATCGGGCCTGGCAGAGCGAGAATGCTCGTCTTGACTATTTTTCCACACTTGTTGATACCATATATTTACCTCTCTATACATATTATTCCGATCAACAGGCGTGGGTGAAATATGCCACTGCTCATATGCATGAAGCGCGGCGTTATGGTAAACCGGTTTACGTCTTTTTATGGCCGCAATATTCCGAGCGTAATAAGAGTCTTGGAGAGCAGTATCTGTCTGAAGACTACTGGAGACTGCAGCTGGAAACTGTACGTCAGCATGCTGATGGAATTGTGATCTGGGGTGGATGGGATGGGGCACGACATGCTCCTGCGCTTTGGGACAGTTCTGCGGCATGGTGGCAGGTTACACGTGACTTTATGCGTACGCTTTCTCCATATAATGGAACGGCGGCGCCCTCAGAAAAAAATCATTGAACATATAATAAAGGAGTCATCATGGCGCATCTTCAGGTCAAGGATTATGGTTGGACTATGAATAAGAACGTTCCATCAAATGGTTATCTTGAACCAGCTGTGGTGGATACCTGCCGCAGACTGGGAGTGAATCATGTGTTGGATCTGGGGTGTGGTAAAGGGGACCTTTCAAAGGTGCTTATTCGTTCCGGTTTTGAGGTGATGGGCTGTGATGCCGATGCTGAAGGTGTGCGCATTGCCACGAAGTCCTGCTCTCAGGCAATATTCAGACATCTTGGTGTTTATGATGATCCTTGTGCATTAGGTCGGAGTGACTTTGATGCGGTTGTTTCCACTGAGGTGGTCGAACATCTATTTACTCCGCGTGCCTTGCCACGATTTGCCAATCAGGTGATCAAAGAGGGGGGCTGGCTCATTATCACAACCCCTTATCACGGTTATATAAAAAACCTGGCTATCTCTGTTACCGATCATTGGGATAAACACTTGCCACCTCTGTGGGATGGCGGACATATCAAGTTCTTTTCGCGCCGGACGTTGACTCAATTACTTGAGGAGGAGGGGTTCGAGGTGCAGGAATTTCAGGGGATTGGTCGTGTCCCTTATTTGTGGAAAAGCATGCTGCTGGTTGCAAAAAAGGTACGACCTATCACCTTCTGATATTTACCACATTTTTGTTTAATTTTTGCTTTTTAATAGGTATGTAATACCTGCGTCATAAATAATTGTCATGATTGCGGCCACGGTAAATCAATCCACGAATTATTATTCTGGCCGCGTTAATGTCGACTATATCAATTTCTGAAACACTTGTTTGGAAAGAGTCTCCTGTTGTATGGGGTTCATTGATCTTTGCAGTTTTTCTTGCAATTTTTCTGTTTCAGGATGGCTTGGCCTACATGGTTGGTGCATGGAATGGGCAAGAGGAGTACAGCTACGGCTACCTTATCCCTTTCATCTCTCTGTTTTTGATCTGGCAGAAAAAAGATGTTCTGCAAACCATCCCGTTTTCCGGGGCGTGGGCAGGCACCTGGTTAACGTTGGCTGGTGTGTCGTTCTTTCTCCTAGGGCAGCTCGGTGCTGCCTATTCCATTATTCAATACTCATTTGTTGTGGTGCTGTTCGGTCTGGCGCTGGCATTTACTGGCTGGCGTGGTTTCAGAGTGATATTTGTTCCGCTGTTGTTCCTGGCGTTTATGGTGCCATTGCCGGGTTTTATCAATCAGGGACTCTCCAACTCATTGCAATTGATTTCGTCGCAACTGGGCGTGGCGGTGGTACGGTTTTGTGGTATTACTGTTTATCTCGAAGGCAATGTCATCGATCTTGGAACCTACAAGCTCGAGGTGGCCGAGGCGTGCAATGGTCTGCGTTATCTGTTTCCGTTGATGACCTTTGGCTTGATCGCTGCCTATTTTTTCAAGGTAGCTTTATGGAAGCGGGTACTGCTATTTCTCTCTACCATTCCTATCACCATTATCATCAATAGCATTCGCATCGGTCTGATCGGTGTGACAGTGGAATACTGGGGACCGTCGATGGCGGAAGGGCTGCTCCATGATTTCGAGGGGTGGGTAATGTTTATGGTCTGTACGGGTGTACTGGCGCTGGAGATGTGGTTGCTGACACGCATTGGTCGAGACCCAAGGCCGTTGCGCGAGGTATTTGGTTTGACCTTTCCGAAGCCGGTGTCATCTCGTGCCTATGTCCGATACCGCTCCATTCCTATGCCGTTTTATGTCGCGGTTGCATTGGTGTTGGTGGTGATGGCGGTATCGTATGCACTGCCTGAGCGGTCGGAGGTTATTCCAGAGCGTCAGCAGCTTTCATCATTTCCGATGGTGTTTGACGAGTGGCATGGTAAAGCACAACGTCTTGATACTATCTATGTGGATGCACTCAATTTTGATGATTATCTGATGGCTGATTACCGCAATCAGAAAGGTATCTCGACTAATCTATATATCGGTTATTACGCCACCCAGCGGGCTGATAAAGTGCCGCACTCGCCACGCGCCTGTTTGCCAGGTGGAGGTTGGAAAATTAGCGAAATTGGCGAGTACACGTTGCCAGGCATTATTATTTCCGGGCAACAAATGAAGGTCAATCGCGCCATGATTGAAAAAGGTGACGAGAGATTGCTGGTCTATTATTGGTTCCAGCAACGTGGCCGCATTATTACCAATGAGTATGCGGTGAAGGGCTACCTTATGTGGGATGCAATAAATAGTCACCGTACCGATGGTGCCCTGGTACGACTGATGGTGCCGTTGTTGCCGGGGCAGGAGGTTGGTGATGTGGATGAAGAACTCACCCGTTTTGCAGCCTCCACTATGTCAGAGTTGCCGAATTATGTTCCTAATTGATCGGCATTAAGCAGAGCTTCTGATCATGGTATTACTACTGACATTTGTGATTGCTATGCTCATCACTATGGTATTGATACCGCCGTTGATGCGGGGTGCAGCGCGTTTTAAGTTTGTTGATATACCCGATGGTCGCAAGGTTCATGTTGGCGCTATTCCCCGTATTGGTGGTATTGCTATGGCTATTGGTGCTGTGGTGCCGATGGTCATCTGGTTGCCGCTAAATAGTGAGGTGGCGGGTGTATTGATGGGGTTGGCAATAATCCTGATCTTCGGTGTTTGGGATGATCGTGTTGATCTTGACTACCGCCTTAAATTCTTAGGGCAGGGTATGGCGATCGCCAGCATTATATTCTATGGTGATGTACATATAACCAGTATTCCATTTTTGGATATGGAGGAGTTGCCGTACTGGCTGAGTATATCGTTGACGATGTTTGTTTTGCTGGGAGTGACAAATGCGATAAATCTTAGTGATGGCCTTGATGGTCTTGCGGCAGGCACAACACTTCTGAGTTTAGGTTTGATTGCATTTCTTGCCTATGGTGTAGGGCTTAATGCTGTGAGTCTGATTGGCTTGGCGGTAATGGGAAGCATCCTCGGTTTTTTGCGTTTTAACACTCATCCAGCGCGTATTTTTATGGGTGATGGTGGTAGTCAATTACTGGGCCTGACAGTGGGTGTATTAGCGCTGATGCTAACCCAGGGACGACGTGCCGATTTTAGTCCCATGTTGCCGTTCCTTCTGCTGGGATTGCCACTGCTTGATACAGCCTTGGTGATGGCTAAGCGTATATCTGAAGGCAGGTCCCCTTTCAGTCCTGATCGCAATCATATCCATCACCGGCTGCTGGCATTGGGGTTAAATCATTACGAAGTGGTTTTTGTCATTTATCTGCTGCAGGCATGTTTGGCGGCAGCTGCTTATCTTTTGCGTTATGCACATGACTTAAGTGTATTGATGGTATTTTCGCTATTTTGTGGTGCGGTCATTACGCTCTTGTCACTGACGCAACAAGGGAACTGGCAGATGCCACGTATTTCACCACAGCGTTTGAATCAGATTAGACGTGTTGGACGTGATGGTCTGTTAGCGCGGATTGCACTTGTTTATGTCATATTTATATTGCCATTTTTTATGGTCTCTGCAGCATTTCTGGTCTCTGATGTCTCGGCTGATATTGCATTGTTGAGCTTGGCGCTGTTGTTGCTATTACTGTTTGAATACTGGCGCTGCCGTGAGTCTCTAATCTCATGGATAGAGCGAGGCATTGTGTATATTGTGGTGGCGGTTCTGCTATACCTTGTTGGATTCGCTCATGAAAAACTGCCGTTGAGTCAGTTTTTCTTTGCTGCATTGGTTGTTGCTGTTGTGATTGGTTTTAGGTATTCGAAGGATAATGGTTTTTCAGCTAACCCATCTGATTTCCTGATTGTTCTGTTGGCGATTGCCCTGCCGACATTGCCACAAGCACAACAAATAGCCCCTTTTTGGACCGACTACATCCCAAAACTTGTGGTGCTCTATTACGCCATCGAGATGGTGTTGCCAAGTGTGGCTAAACGTACCGGCATGGTTCGTCTTCTGACAAGTTCGATACTTGTGATTATTCTCATTCGTGGTGTTCTGTAATAGAAATGTAAACAGACCGCGTTACAGTGACGCCATTCAAGTAATGTGTCACTGAAGGAATTCACATGTTCTCACCTCACCTGTTTCGTTGTGTCTCTGTTTTTGCCATAGGTAGTACGTTATTGCTCACGGCTTGTAATGGGGCGGATGGGCGTAAGGTTGAGTTTATGGAGCGTGGCAATCAATTATATGCGCAGGAAAATTATGAGAAGGCACGGCTTGAATTTAAGAACGTGCTGCAGATTGATCCTAAAAATGTAGAGGCACTTTACCAGCTTGGCCAGCTTGATGAACTCTCCCAGAACTGGCGTTCAGCCGCTTCAAACTACCAGCGTGTGATCGATATTGATGCGGAGAATGTGGCAGCGCGTGTTCGTATGGGGCGACTCTACCTGCTCTCTGGTGCGGTTGATAAGGCCGTTGAATTGGCGGATGAGGCGCTGACTAAAGCGCCAGAGAATGCTGATGCTCTGGTGCTTAAGGCGGCGGTATTGGCTAAACAGCAGAAGTTGGACGAGGCAATGGTGATTGCCCGTCAGGTGGTGGAGAAGGACCCTTCTAATATTGATGCCATCATTCTGCTGGCTGGTCTGGAGCGGGTTCAGGGCAATACGAAGGAAGCGTTGGCACTGCTACAACAAGGTGCGATTAGTAATCCCAAACATTTGGGTATAAAGCTGGTATTGGCCGAAACACTCGGAGCGCAGGGTGATAGCACCCAAGGGGCGCAGATTTTACGTGATGTGATTACACTTAAACCCGATGATCTTTCACATCGTTTGCGTCTGGCCGCGTATCTGGAAGCGAATAAGGAGTATGTACAGGCCGAGTCGGTGCTGCGCGATGCAGTTGCGATGGATGATGATCAAGCGCGTGTGCGTCTGGTACTGGTAAATTTTATCCATCAGCATGGTACTCCAGAACAGTCTGCTGCGCAGTTGCAGGAGTTTATCAGCAAGGATCCCAAGGCCTATACGCTCCAGTTTGCGTTTGCCGCCGAGCGTGAACGGATCGGGCAGACTGCTGAGGCAATAAGTACCTATAGAGATGTGATCAAGAGTGCTGAAGAGGGGCCGGCGGGATTAACCGCCCGTTCCCGACTCGCTCGTCTGTTAGTGACAGAGGGTAACAGCCAGGAAGCCGAACAGTTGATCGCTGAGGTGTTAAAGCAAAACGCTAATGATAGCGATGCGCTGTTGCTCCATGCCAGCATGGCATTGACTAAGGGTGATGCTGCAACGGCAGTGGCCAAGCTGCGTAATGTGCTGCGTGATCAGCCGGATAATCTTCAGGCTTTGAAGATGTTGGCTCAGGCTCATGCCCTCAACAACGAGCAGGAGCTGGCGTCAGAAGCCTTGCACAAGGCTGCGGTACTGGCACCAAAAGATATAGGAGTCAAGCTGGGGCTGGCCGAGATGTTGATGCGGCAAGGAAAGCTCAATACCGCACGCACGTTGGTTGAAGAGGTGTTGGCTGCCGATGCAACACAGCAGCAGGCGCTAGAGGCGATATTCAAATTTCAGATGGCGGGCAAGGAGTGGCAAGCGGCTGAGGCAACGGCGGCAACCATGCTCAAGGCTCATCCAGATCTGGCACAGGGCAATTACTACAGCGGCGTGGTGCTGGAGGCACAGGGTAAGACTGGGGCGGCAATTGTCTCTTTCCACAAAGCACTGGAGAAGAGTCCTGAATCGGTTGAGCCGTTGTTGGCTATCGTCAAGGCTGAACTCTCGCAACGGCAGCCGCAAAAGGCATTGACACTGCTGGATAGTGTGATCAAGAAAAACCAGAACAATTTTGTCGCGCAAAATCTGCGCGGTGAGGTGTTGATGCTCCAGGGTAAGGCGGAGGAGGCCGAAAAGGCGTTTAGTAGCGCCATTGGACTTAACCCTAAAATTGCCTCTACCTATCGCAATCTTGGTACTGCACGTCTGGCTCGTGATGATATGGCCGGTGCCTTCAAAGCGTATGAAGAGGGCATGAAGCAGCTACCCGATAATGAGATGTTGGCTTACTCCATGGCGGCGCTTGATGAACGTCAAGGGGAATTCGATCGCGCTATCAGTCGTTATGAAACGCTGCTCAAGCGTAATCCTAACTCGGCGATGGCAAAAAATAATCTAGCCATGCTGTTGGTTACACATCGCAGCGATCAAGAGAGTCTTAATCGGGCACGCGATCTGGCATTGATGCTGTCAAGCAGTAGTGAGCCAGCCTACCTCGATACTGTAGGTTGGGTTCAGTACCGCCGTGCCGAGATTGATCAGGCACTCGCCACGCTTGAGAGTGCCTTGAAAAAAGTCCCTTCGGCGCCGCAGATAAATTACCACCTGGGCATGGTCTATTACAGCAAGGGTGACAGTGCTGCCGCGCTCCGTCACCTTGAACAGGCACTCTCCGCCAAGGTTGAGTTCCAGGGTATTGATGAAGCACGTACTACCTTGAATAAATTGAAGAGCAGTTGAGAGTAGATGCAATGAAGCGTGCGTTGATTACCGGCATCACCGGGCAAGATGGGGCTTATTTGGCAGAACTTCTGCTTAACAAGGGGTATGAAGTACATGGCATCAAACGGCGTAGCTCGTCGTTTAATACTGACCGTATCGACCATCTCTATCAGGATCCTCATGAGAGTAGGCGGCGCCTGATCCTTCATTATGGTGACATGACTGATTCGACAAACTTGATTCGCATTGTGCAACAAGTGCAGCCAGACGAGATCTACAACCTTGCGGCACAGAGTCATGTGGCAGTCTCGTTTGAATCTCCTGAATACACCGCGAATGCTGATGGTATCGGTGTGCTGCGACTGCTTGAGGCGATTCGCATCCTGGGCCTGGAGCAGAAGACCCGTTTTTATCAGGCCTCTACCTCAGAGCTTTATGGCTTGGTGCAAGAGACGCCACAACGCGAAACTACGCCGTTTTACCCGCGTTCGCCCTACGCAGCAGCAAAGCTCTATGGTTACTGGATCACCGTCAACTATCGCGAGGCCTACGGCATGTATGCCTGCAATGGCATTCTATTCAACCATGAGAGCCCGATCCGCGGTGAGACCTTTGTTACCCGCAAAATTACCCGTGCCCTGGCGCGTATTGCGCTTGGCTTACAGCCCTCACTTTACCTTGGTAACATGGATGCTAAACGCGATTGGGGCCATGCCCGCGATTATGTCGAGATGCAGTGGTTGATGCTGCAACAGGAGGTAGCTCATGATTATGTAATTGCTACCGGCATTCAATACAGCGTACGTTGTTTTGTTGAGCAGGCGGCGCAGCATCTGGGCATCACCATCGCTTGGCATGGCACAGGTATTGACGAGGTGGGTATTGTCGAGGCCGTGGCGGGAGGTGACGTGCCTCTCATGAGTCAGCACGCTACTGGCATAAAACGTCCCGCTGTTAAAGCGGGGGATGTCATCGTACGGGTTGATCCCCGCTATTTTCGTCCGACTGAGGTGGAGAGCCTGCTGGGTGATGCTGAAAAAGCTCGCATCAATCTGGGGTGGACCCCACAGATCAGTTTTGCCGAACTTGTGGCTGAGATGATGAGTGAAGATCTGAAGGGCGCATCCCGTGACCATCTGGTGACACAGCACGGTTTTAACGCCTATAGTCACCATGAATAATTACGCAGGTGGTAGGACTATGGTATGTCGAACACTATAAGTGCATCCTCAAGGATCTACGTTGCCGGCCATGGTGGATTGGTTGGCGCGGCCATTGTCAGACGTTTGAGGGCAGAGGGGCTGGACAACCTTATTCTCCGTACACACAGCGAGCTTGATCTTAAAGATCAAACCGCAGTACGCAGTTTTTTTGCGCAAGAGCGCCCCGAGTTTGTCTTTGCTGCTGCCGCCAAAGTTGGCGGTATTCTGGCCAATAGTCTATGCCCCGCCGATTTTATTTTCGATAACCTTCAGATACAGAATAATCTCATCGATTGTGCCTGGCGTAGTGGGGTGAAGAAACTGCTGTTTCTTGGTTCCTCGTGTATCTATCCGCGCAATGCCCCGCAGCCTATTAAAGAGGAGTATCTGCTGAGTGGATCCTTGGAAGAGAGCAACCAATGGTATGCCATAGCCAAGATTGCGGGGATTAAAATGTGTCAGGCCTATCGCCGCCAGTATGGTTTTAACGCCATTTCTGCAATGCCTACCAATCTCTATGGTCAGGGTGATAACTTCGATTTAACCAGCTCACATGTATTGCCTGCGCTAATTCGCAAGTTCCATGAGGCTACGCTGCAATCAACGCCAGTAGTGGAGGTGTGGGGCACAGGCACACCACGGCGTGAATTTCTTCATGTTGAAGATCTCGCCGATGCCTCTCTCTACCTCATGCGCCATTACGACGAAGAGCTACATATAAATGTAGGGGTTGGCAGCGATATCTCCATCCGTGAGCTGGCAGAGTTAATCCAGGCCATTACCGGTTATCAGGGCAAGATAGTGTGGGATGCAACCAAGCCTGATGGTACGCCGCGCAAGTTGCTGGATGTCAGCCGTATTCATGCGCTTGGTTGGCAAGCCCGTATTCCGCTGGATGAGGGGATACGTTTTACCTGGGAGTGGTATCGAAAACAGTTATGAGTTTGTAACTCTTGCCTCACTGCCGCGTTGGACCGTACGCCAGTGAGTGTATGAGTTGGCCCGGCTATGGGTTCGGTTTATATCATCGCCAATTCAGAACCGAGCCGTTTCTTGTTGAGTTTTTTGCCCATCGACACTCTTAATAGAATATCCTTCCCTCCGTGATAAGTTCATCCCAGCTGCCTTGCCGTTCTCAGTCGCATCAACAGGATAGTGACCCAAAGTCTATTGATCTACAGGGTAGATAGCCTTCCCCTGATAAGGGGTAATGGACTGATCAAGGTTTTTGCTGTGTCACCTATCTTTCCAGAATAAATGGCCGATAGCTCTAAGATTCTCTATAAGTTAATTTATGATGGCGCTTACCAAAAATAATACTGAAAGGCATTTAACCGATTCAGGGGCGATTGTGTGATTCCAGGCCGACACTCCACAGAGATCAAACCAGACCAAAGCAAAGATATTCTGTTGCAGGAGGAGGTATCAGGGCTGTTGTATGACGGTTTACCTTCAGCCCTGTTCGCTAATGCGCTGCTCGCCACCCTATTAGTGTTTGTACAGTGGCCGGTGATTAATCCCATAGCAGCGAGTGGCTGGCTTGCTTGTATTGTTGGGTGTGGTGTTGGTAGTACGTATTGTGATGTATCTGAGCTATCGACGCCTTCGCGCTGTATCAGCGAGTCCAAAAATGGACCTTTTGCAACAGTTTCGTCTGGGGGCCATCGCCACCGGTGTGGTTTGGGGAATACATGTCCTGTTGCTCTTTCACGCTGAGGATATTGCTCATCAGGTCTTTTTAGTCTTTGTGATTGCTGGGGTCAGCTCGGGCGCTATCACCTCACTGAGTGCTGATCGCACCTCCGCGCTCGGTTTTGTAATTCCCTCCACATTTCCTCTGGTGCCTATGTTGCTCATGGTTGGCGGTACGTTATCGTTGACTATGAGCGTGATGGTGCTGCTGTTTTTGGCGTACGTTATGGCGAGTTCCTCGCGCTTACAGTATCAACTCCATGAAAACATTCGTCTGCGCAACGAGTCAAGCGTGCAAGAGATTAATATTCGCCGTCAGCAGCAACTCAATAAAGTAATAGCCCATGCCCAGTCGGAATTCATTTGCGAAACAGATCGTCGCAAGGCTTTTGATGGTCTGCTCCTGGATATCCTTGAGTTAACCAGCAGTGAATATGGTTTTATTGGTGAGGTGCTCTATACCCAGCAGGGCGTCCCTTATCTGAAGACCTATGCCATCACCAACATCGCCTGGAATGACGCCACGCGCACTTTTTACGAGACCAATGCCCCGCAAGGCATGGAATTTGGCAATATTAAAACGCTGTTTGGTGCTGCGCTGACCAGTGGACAACCCGTTATCGCCAATGACCCCTATCATGATCCGCGCCGTGGCGGTTTGCCTGAAGGGCACCCGGTGCTCAACGCTTTTCTCGGCATTCCAATTCACCATGGTGAGGTACTGGTGGCGATGATTGGCATCTCTAACCGGCCTGGGGGTTACGATCAGGCGTTAGTTGATTATCTGCAGCCGCTTATCATTACCGTAGGACAACTTGTGGCGGCATTGCGTATTCAGCAACAGCATCAAATGAGTCAAAAGGCACTGGATCAGTTCAAGAGTACGCTTGACCGTACACTCGACTGTGTTTTTATGTTTGATGCCATCAGTTTGAAATTCTTTTATGTCAATGAAGGTGGCTTACGCCAAGTGGGATATAGCCGTGAGGAATTATTGACAATGCGGCCTTACGATATCAAACCGGATCTCAGTGAAAAGCAATTTCTCGAATTGATCGCGCCACTCATTAGTGGTGAAAAAGATATGCTGACATTTGAGACCATGCATCAGCATAAAAATGGCCAGTGTGTACCGGTGGAGATTTTTCTGCAGTACATGGCGCCACAAGATGAACCCTCACGTTTTGTCGCCATCGTGCGTGACGTAACTGAACGCAAACGTATTGAACGCATGAAGAGTGAATTTGTCTCCACAGTCAGTCATGAGCTTCGCACACCGCTCACTTCAATTTCGGGCGCGTTAGGGTTGATTGCAGGGGGTGCTTTGGGTGTGTTTCCTGAAAAGGCGAACGAGCTTATTTCTATCGCGCACAAAAACAGCCTGCGTCTGACTTTTCTGATTAATGATCTATTGGATATGGAAAAGCTGACAGCAGGAAAGGTGCAGTTTAATATGCAGATCTGCCCCTTGACGCCCCTGATAAAACAGGCTCTAGAAACGAATCGGATTTACGGTTCCGAGCGCCAGGTGACAATGAGATTAATTGAGCCGGTTGCTGAAGTGATGGTACAGGTTGATGGCCAGCGGATCATGCAGGTGCTGTCGAATCTCTTGTCTAATTCCATCAAATTTTCACCCGAAAATGGGGCGGTCGATGTGACTGTCACCTTGAAGTCAGGATGGGTTCGAATCAGCGTGATCGACGATGGCCCCGGTATTCCCGCAACATTTCATGAACATGTTTTTCAGAAGTTTGCCCAGGCAGACTCCTCGGATACACGGCAAAAAGGCGGAACCGGTCTGGGTCTTGCGATTACCCGGGAATTGGTTGAGAGGATGGGCGGGCAGGTCGGGTTTGAGTCGGTTGAGAACGAAGGTGCCAGCTTCTTTTTCGAACTTCCTGTGTAAACAGCATACACAAACACTGTTTTTGTTTTAACCGCTTTCTGTGGATAGGTTTTTTAGAAGTTTGGGTCGGGCGATGGCGTAACCCTGAACATAATCCACCCCCATGTCTTTTAGCAGATAAATGGTGGACTCCTTTTCAACACATTCGGCAATGATTTTTTTGCCCATGAAGTGACCTATCTCCGTGATCGATCTCACCACTGCCTTGTCACTATTGTTGGTTTCAAGATCGCGGATAAAAGAGCCATCTATTTTTATAAAATCCACGGGCAGGTTTTTCAAATAGGAGTAGGTCGACATGCCGGTGCCAAAATCATCCAGTGAAAAACGACAGCCGGTCTTTTTGATGGTATTGATAAACTCAGCTGCGCTGGAGAGAGACTCTATGCCCGCCGTCTCGGTGATTTCAAAGGTGATGTAGTCGGTAGAAATTTCCAGCAGTGCTATCTGTTCCAGGATAAAGGGGATGAAACTTTCATCGTTGTTCGACAGGCCCGACAGATTCACGGCCACTCCGCCAATGGTATCAACTACGTGAGGATTGTTGTTCAGGTAGGAAAACACATTTTTCACTACCCAGCGATCAATCTCTGGCATACGGCGATATTTTTCTGCTGCCAGGATAAAGGGTTCGGGTGATACCAGTGAGCCACCTTCATTTGTCACCCCCAGTAATATTTCTGAATGGTGCTCCATGACGTCATTACCTATCGGAGTAATAGGCTGGTAGCGTAGCACCAGACTGTCATTGGCCAGGCAGTCATCAATCTTTGAGGCCCAGGCCATCAGCTGTTTGGTCTCCTGAATATGTTTATCATTTTCGTCCACCACGTGCATGCAGTTCAAACCTTTGCTCTTGGCCAGACGGCAGGCAGCCTCGGCGGTCTGCAATAAGCGGGTGACATCCTGTTGTTGAAGATTGATAGGCACGATGCCGGCGCTGAGTGTCACCAGGGTGCTGCCTTCTTCAAATCTAAAGCGATAATTTGCCAACTGATCTTTCTGCTTTTCAACGATTGCTATCGCTTGTTGCATGGAACAACCCGTCAGTAGTACTGCAAATTCATTACCACCCACTCTGCCGAGTACACTGAAAGAGGAGAAAAACTGTTTGATAAAATCGGCAATCTCTATCAATAACTGGTCACCCGCATCATAACCAAAGGTGGTGTTTATGATTTCGAAATAGTCGATATCAAAAATACAGAGAGTATTCAATTCAGCAGCGGCGCTGTTATCCAGCAGCTCGCCCTTCATCTGTTTTTCAAATTCACGCCGATTCAAAAGTGCCGTCAGTTGATCATGGGTGGTCTCATGCATGAGTTGGGAGTGTAGTTTATGCAGCATGCTGTACTGCGCGCGGTCCACCGCCGGTTCATCGACATTTTCCAGAAACAGCGCGTTATCTGACTCCAGCAGACGTGCCAGATGATCAATGCCGATAGCCCCCTCTAATAAACCAAGCATGTTTATAAATACATACTGATCATGATTGTCCGTGACCCAGGCCAGCTTCAGGCGGGTTGATTTTTGTGAGCCGGCATCGAACAGAATCCAGTCGCCGATGTGTATGCGCCTGATACGCTTGCGCCATTTTTGCAGCTGAAATCCGTTTGGCACGGGCAGGGTCGCGGGGGATAGTTTGAGTTTCAATGCCGGGAGTTCTGCCTGGGTCTCGCACCGTTCCAGGGTCTCACTGAAGTTGTCGTTATAGGCCTTGCTCTGAAGTTCGACCAGGGCGTTGATTTTTTTCAGCAGGGATGACATCAACTGACTGTCCATTCCCGACTGTGATGCAACCTGTTTGAGCAGTCCCTCTATGGTGCGTTTGATGGAGTTGCTGATGTAATCACGACCCTCATCATTATAGAGTTCAAGCTTGGCCAGTTGATTGATAAAGGTTCTGGCAACATGGCCCTTATCCGCCAATACCGACTCATCCCTGATCGCTTCATGAAGCAGCGACAGCTCGATTTTACTCAGCCACTGTTTGACCCCGGAGGTGATAATCTCGTCATTGTAGAGGGCGTCATAAATTGACCCCGTTGTCTCCATAATGGCGGCTTCTCTTGGGTCAAGACGATATTCACCCTCATCACCTGCCAACTGTGCCAGTAATTGCAGGGATAAAGAGCTTAATTCGCCATTGCCTGTTTCTGTAACCTCAGTGGATGTTGCTTGCCGGGACAGCTCTGAAAGTTTGCCGAGAAGCTTTTGAGTGCTGATTGTGGGGCGATCCGAGTGGCTGTCATCAACATCCCCACGTTTGATTGACTGTAAGTTAGTGATCAGATCATAGAGGTTTTTACCATCATCACTGCCATCCAAGGCATCTAGAAATTTTTTGGCACTATCGATATCGGCTTTTGGTTTGTTACGCCGACGCGGTTTGCCGGTATCTTTTTCTACCTTAATTTCATACTGTAACGCTGGCAGAACTCCATGTTTGACCAGGTACTGATTCATCGTCTGGTAAAGCTCGCCCAGATCATTAATCAGGATATCGCGGAAAACTTTGCAGCAGAGCAGATAAGTGTCTCTGCTGATATCCAGCTCTTTTAAGGCATCCTGAAAGATACGGGAGAATACCTCGGGACCCACGGGACTATTCTGTTTCCATATCCTCATTCCCAGCAACAGGGAGAGGCGTTGTTCAATGCCGGCAAGCTCCTCAAGATAGGATGACTCCGCCTTGTCAGAGATGTCGGAGCGGGCAATCCAGTCATCCAAGGCATCATCATCGACCAGCGCTAGAGTCTCTGATGCCAGCTTGTCCTCCTGGGTGCCCAGTGTCTGATCGATGTTTGCTGGTTTTGAGAAGACAACCTGATGCATGCCGTTGAGAAAGGCGGTCCGGAAAGTTTTACTCTGTTGCTTGAAGGTTTTTATTGCGGAAAAATAGCCATTCTGTGCGGTGATGTTAGTGGCCTTGTCGGCCATCTCCATCAGTACAGATGGTTGCTTTAATAGGTAGTCGTCTATTAACGCGCGAATCGGCTTGGTTGTCATGGTGCGTACATTTTTTAGCAGAACATCATAGGCCACTCCTTCATACGCCGCAGTCTCCTGCTGCTTGTCCGGGGATATGAAGGGTACTTTCTGTTCCTGATAATAACGCGCGTAGGCCATTAGCCGTTCCAGCACCAGATAATTTGGCTGGACAAAGGCAATGCCCAGGCTATCCAGGTCCGAACGAACAATCCGCCCTTGAGCCTGGAGCATCTCTGCTGGGGCAGAGGGCAGCGAAAAGATGATGGTGATGATTGCGCCATGGGCAGGCACCAGCACCAGTGTCTCCATGACGGAGACCGTGGGTGCATAAACCACATGCATGCCACCATGGCAAAAATCACGTATTTCAATTTGACTACATGTCTGGCCCTGGCAGCATTGGCCCTTCAAGTTGACGACATAACGCTGATAGGCGCGCTTGTTAAGGCGCCCAGCGGGATTGTCATTTGGGGGGTTGGTATTCTGCATATCTGGCTCAGCAATCCACATGTAAGCGTTGTTTTTATTTTAACAAATGTTCGGCTTTTTGCTGGCACCACTCCGGAGTACCACGGCTGGTGATAGAATTGCTTAATATATATGGCTCACAGGAGCTATCGGTATTGATAAGCAAAGCTTGATATAGCCCTCGTCAGTCCCACGTATTGGTGCCTGGGTATGAGGGTTGGGAACAGCCGGGGGTTACATGCCCCATCACGATAAATAGAAGACAGAGACAATCGGGATGAGGGATTTCAAACAGAGACCCGCAGGGTCGCACTGCTCTCGCCCAGCGGCCAGATCTGCTGGTTCGGGCTGCCCGCAGCGCCGCAGGGGGCGATTTTTGTGGCTGATATCCTAATGCTCGAATCGCCCGATCAGTACTGGATGCGTCAGGCCTTGCGCCTTGCCGAACAGGCGGCGCGCGAGGGAGAGGTGCCGGTGGGGGCGCTGCTGGTCAAAAACGGCCAGCTTGTCGCGGAGGGGTGGAACCGCCCCATCATCCAGAACGACCCCTCCGCCCATGCGGAGATCCGTGTGCTGCGTGCGGCTGGCCAGGCGCTGGCTAACTACCGGTTTGTTGATACCACCCTCTACGTCACCCTTGAACCCTGCACCATGTGCGCCGGGGCGATAATCCACGCTCGAGTGGCGCGGGTGGTGTTTGGCGCCCATGATCCTAAAGGTGGGGCAGCAGGTAGCCTCTTTAATGTGCTGAATTCGGATCAATATAATCACCGTGTTGAATTGCTGGGCGGTGTGCTGAGTGATCAGTGTGCGAGCTTGCTGACCAGTTTCTTTCGTCAGCGTCGTAGATAGTCGCACTGTTTGATGCAGACAGAGGGGTAAAACTCTCCCCTTTCCGGTCGATACTATGTTTTGTTAAGGGATTGCAGGGATGCAAAGTTAGTGTGGATGAATATGGTTGAAGGACAGTGTTATGCAGCTGGTTGATCTGAATATAAAGTCTGCAACGATTCTGGTGGTGGATGATGAACCCATCAATGTCAGTCTGCTCAAAGGTATTCTTGCCGCTGAAGGCCATGTTGATGTTGTTGCCACCTCTGATCCACGTGAGGTGGAGGGACTCTACCGACAGCACCAAATTGATCTGGTGCTGCTCGACATTAACATGCCGCACATGGATGGTTTTGAGGTGATGGCGCGACTTAAGGCCGAGCATGGTGACAGCTTGGCCCCCGTTTTGATCCTCACGGCCCAGGCTGCCCAGGAGTTTAGGGTCAAAGCGTTGCAGGGCGGTGCCCGTGATTATGTGACAAAGCCGTTTGATCGTTTCGAACTGACAATGCGGGTGCGTAATCTGTTGGAGATGCGTCTGGCGCATAAGTGTCTCCAGCAGCAGAACCAGCAGCTCGAAGAGCGAGTGCTGGAGCGCACCCTCCAGCTCCAGGATAGCCGCCTCCAGGTGGTGCGCAGGCTGGGGCGCGCGGCCGAGTATCGTGATAACGAGACCGGCATGCATATTCTGCGCATGAGCAAAGTCTCAGCGTTGTTGGGCGGTGCGATGGGACTAGAGAAGACCCGGTGTGAATTGCTGCTCAATGCCAGCCCGATGCATGACATCGGTAAAATTGGTATCCCTGACCATATCCTGCTAAAGCCGGGCAAGCTTGATGCTGATGAGTGGAAGATTATGCAGAGTCACGCTCGCATCGGTGCCGATATCCTCTCCGGTGATGATTCAGAGATGATGTCAATGGCGAGTGAGATCGCCCTGACACACCATGAAAAATGGAATGGCAGCGGTTATCCAAATGGCTTTAGTGGAGAGCAGATCCCTCTGGTGGGGCGGATAGTTGCCGTGGCGGATGTCTTTGATGCCCTGACATCGGTGCGCCCGTATAAACACGCCTGGCCGGTGGAAGAGGCTGTTGCGTATATGCAAAAAGAGGCGGGGTATCACTTTCAGCCGCACCTGATTGAGCTGTTCATGGAAAATCTTCCTGAAATTATCAATATCAACACAGAGTATGCTGAGCCTGATGATAGTGATAATGGGACGGTATAAAAAAACTGATGGTCTTTGGGGATCTAAAAATGAGCGAACCTGAACTGAAGCGAATTTTGTATGTAGAAGATGAGCCTGACATTCAGGCGATCGCAAAGATCGCGCTGGAGGCGGTGGGTGGTTTTGAGTTGGCGGTATTCAGCGCCGGTGCGGAGGCCGTGAAAAATGCGGTGGCCTTTGCCCCGCAACTGCTGCTGCTCGATGTGATGATGCCGGGCATGGATGGTCCTACCACCTTGACAGAGTTGCGCAAACTCCCCGAGTTGGCGCAGACCCCCGTGATCTTTATGACCGCCAAGGTGCAACCGCAGGAGGTGGCGCACTTTAAATCGCTGGGGGCGATTGAGGTGATTGCTAAGCCCTTTGATCCGATGACACTGGCGCAGTCAGTATTGAGTGTTTGGAATGCCCACGCAGGTCGGGTTGTGTAATGAAAATTGGCGTCCCCAAAGAGATCAAGGATCATGAGTTTCGTGTTGGGGTAACACCTGCTGGTGCCCAGGCGCTGACGGCGGCGGGGCATGAACTGCTGGTGCAGAGTCGTGCGGGGGCGGCAATCGGTTTTTCTGATGACCACTACATTGCCGTGGGGGCAAAGATTGTCGCGACGGCGGCCGAGATCTACGCCTGTCCGATGGTGATCAAGGTCAAGGAGCCGCAGGCCAGCGAACTGCCGCTGCTACACGAGGGGCAGCTGCTCTTTACCTATCTTCATCTTGCCCCTGATGCCGAACAGACCAGACTGCTGTTGCAGCAGAAGGTGATCGGCATCGCCTACGAGACGGTGACTGATGCCAATGGCCAGCTGCCACTGTTGATTCCGATGAGTGAAGTGGCGGGGCGTATCGCCATTCAGGCCGGCGCCGCCGGTTTGCAGATGATCAATGGCGGTCGTGGTGTATTGCTGGGCGGTGTGCCGGGTGTGGCGCGTGGCAAAGTGGTGATCATCGGTGGTGGTGTGGTTGGCACCGAGGCGGCCAAGATGGCGCTGGGTCTCGGCGCCGATGTCACGGTACTGGATCGCAGCCTGCAACGGTTACGGCAGCTCGACGACCTGTTTGGCCCGGCGCTCAAGACCCGTTTTTCAGAACCTCACGCGCTGGAAGAACTGTTGCCGCAGGCCGATCTGTTGATCGGTGCGGTGCTGATAGCGGGCCATGCCGCGCCTAAACTGGTGTCGCGGGCATTGGTGAAAAAGATGCAGCAGGGGGCGGTGATTGTTGATGTAGCCATCGACCAAGGGGGGTGCATCGAGACTTCGCGCCCCACCAGCCACTCGGCCCCCATGTATATCGATGAAGGAGTGGTGCACTACTGTGTCACCAACATGCCGGGCGCCTGCGCCCGCACCGCAACCATGGCCTTGACCAACGCCACACTGCCGTACGCCATGCAGCTGGCAGCGGAGGGTGAGGCGGCGCTACGCAACAATGCCGGTCTGCGTGATGGTCTGAATGTCTATAAAGGTCAGGTGACCCATCGGGCGGTGGCCGAGAGTCTCGGGTATGCCTATGTGGCAGCCTCAGGGTTGTTGAAATAACAGGAAGTTGCAGTGAATATCAATAAAATTAACTACCGGCT
The DNA here is from genome assembly GCA_947085765.1 of uncultured Chromatiaceae bacterium. Taxonomy (GTDB): domain Bacteria; phylum Pseudomonadota; class Gammaproteobacteria; order Tenderiales; family Tenderiaceae; genus JAKFXL01. The sequence goes on from CAMTXZ010000005.1 coordinate 68,647, forward strand.
GGGATTTGCCGATGGCTCGGAAAAGCAGCTTGAGCTGCAGCTGCGCTCCGATTCTCTGGCGCCAGTGGGCTGGGTTCCGAACAAGCCGCCGCAGTGGGCGGCGCTCTCTTACAATCAGTGCAAAAATTGTCCGCTCAACCCCGAAAAGGTCACTTACTGTCCGGCGGCGCTGAGTCTGGCAAAGCTGGTAGAGCAGTGCCACGAACTTGATCCATTGGACTCGACCGTACTTAAGGTCACGGCAGCGAGACGGGTGACAGCCCAGACCACCACGGTGCAGAAGGCGATTGGCTCTTTTATTGGCCTGCTGATGGCGACCAGTGATTGTCCTCATGCCGCATTCTTTCGGCCACTGGCACGCTTCCATCAGCCGTTGGCAAGCGAGTCTGAAACCATGTATCGTGCCGTCTCTGCGTACTTGCTGGCCCAATACTTTCGTCATGAGAATGGCCAGGAGGCACAGCTGGATACCCAGGGCATGGTCGATATCTATCAAAACCTGGAGATCGTCAACACCGCTTTGGCGGGACGTTTGAAGGCCTCCGGCGAGGCGGGTGTAGTGGTTCAATGCATGACGGAGTGGGGTGTATTCTCCGGCATGTTCCCGATGCGTCTGGATGAGCTGATGCAGGAGTTGCGACCACTCTTCTCCGCCTATCTGCCGGACTGAATTTCCAAGAGGTGAGTCTTGAGTAATAAAAGTGAAGAGGGCTGCATGCAGTTGCGGACCGTGGTTGATTTTGCCCGCTGGGGCGCCAGCTGTTTCAACGAGGCCGGGCTCTTTTTTGGCCATGGCACCGACAATGCGGTGGATGAGTCGCTCTATCTAGTGCTGCATGCCCTGCACCTCAAACCTGGTGTGCCGGTCGAGTTGCTGCGTGGCCGTCTGACGGACAGTGAAAAACATGCCGTGGTGGCGCTGCTGCGCCGTCGCATCGACGAGCGCCTGCCTGCCCCCTATCTTACCCATGAGGCGTGGTTTGCCGGCCTGCCGTTTTATGTTGATGAGCGGGTGCTGGTGCCGCGCTCACCGATTGCTGAGCTGATCGAGGGACAGTTTGCCCCCTGGGTTGAGGCTGATCAGATTGCTGCGGTGCTTGATCTCTGCACCGGCAGCGGCTGCATTGCGATTGGTTGTGCGCTGGCCTTCCCGTGGGCGACGGTGGATGCGGTCGACATCTCCAGCGATGCCCTGGCGGTGGCGCAAATCAATGTTGAGCGCCATGACGCGGCGGAGCGCATCGAGCTGATTGAATCGAATCTCTTTGCTGGCCTGACGGGACGGCGCTACGACCTGATAGTCTCCAACCCCCCTTATGTTGACGCCGAGGATCTGGCCGCCATGCCCGAGGAGTTCCGCCGCGAGCCTGCGTTGGGGCTGGCTTCCGGCGATGATGGTCTTGAGATTACGCTGCGCCTGTTGGCCCAGGCGGCTGATTTCCTGACGGAAAATGGCGTGCTGGTGGTGGAGGTGGGTAACAGTGAGGCGGCCCTGATCGAGCGTTTTCCCGAGGTGCCATTTGTCTGGCTGGAGTTTGAGCGTGGCGGTCAGGGGGTCTTTATGTTGAACGCCGAGACCCTGCGCGACTACCAAAAGCGCTTCCAGGCGGAGCGATAACGTTTTAATCACCCCCTCTTAGCCCTATAATGTCCCGACATTTGCATTGACTGGAGTTTGCCGTGGACCAATCCCTTGTTTTTGATCTGGAGCTGATTAAGCGTTACGACAAGTCAGGCCCGCGCTACACCTCCTACCCCACGGCAGTGCAGTTTCACGAGGGTTTTGGCGTAGCCGAGTACGACCGCATTGCGCGCAGCAGCAACGCGGAGCGGCCGCCGCTCTCGCTCTACTTCCATATTCCCTTCTGCGATACGGTCTGTTTCTACTGCGCCTGCAACAAGATCGCCACCAAGGATCGCAGCAAGGCGCAGCCCTATCTTGACCGGGTCTATAAAGAGCTGGCGATGCAGTCCGAGCTGTTCGACAGCTCGCGCATGGTGGATCAGCTGCACTGGGGCGGTGGCACACCCACCTTTATCAGCCCGGAGCAGATGCGCGAGCTGATGGCGCAGACCCGCAAATATTTCAAGCTGCGTGATGACGACAGCGGCGAATACTCCATCGAGATCGACCCACGTGAGGTGACCTCCGACAGCATCAAACTGCTGCGTGAGCTCGGTTTTAATCGAATGAGTCTGGGGGTGCAGGATTTTGACCCGCAGGTGCAGAAGGCGGTTAACCGGATTCAGAGTGAGGCCGAGACCATGGCGGTGCTGGATCAGGCACGCCAGGCGGGGTTCAAGTCTACCAGTATCGATCTGATCTACGGTCTGCCGTTCCAGACCCCGGAGAGCTTCAGCAGAACCCTCGACCGCATTCTGGCGGTGGATCCGGACCGCCTCTCGGTCTTCAACTATGCCCATCTGCCGGAGATGTTTCCGCCGCAACGTCGCATCAAGGAGGATCAGTTGCCGTCGCCGCAGCAGAAGCTCGATATCCTGCAGATGACCAACGAACGTCTACAGCAGGCCGGTTATGTCTATATCGGTATGGACCACTTTGCCAAACCGGGTGACGAGCTGGCGCAGGCGCAGCGTGAAGGACACCTCTACCGTAACTTCCAGGGCTACTCCACCCACGCCGATTGCGATCTGGTGGGGTTGGGCATGACCTCTATCGGTAAGGTGGGCAACAGCTACTCACAGAATATGCGCACCATGGCTGAGTATTGCGCGGCCATTGATGCCGGGCACCTGCCGCTCTACCGTGGCGTTGAACTTGATAAGGATGATCTGCTACGGCGTGAGATTATTACCGAGCTGATGTGCAACTTTGCACTTGATACACAGACGATTGCTGCCAAGTATGAGATCAATTTTGCTGAGTACTTTGCCGTTGAACAGAGTGAGATTGCGCAGTTGCAGCAGGATGGCCTGATTACCATTGCCGGGAGTCGCATCGCGGTGCAACCGGCCGGCCGCTTCTTGATCCGCAATGTCTGCATGGTCTTCGACAAGTACCTGCGGCAGAGCAAGGAACAGCGTTTCTCCAAGGTTATCTAAGATAAATTTTGTCCCCACAACCGCCTGCCGCAAGCAGTTGTGGCGGGCGGTTCTGCAATAGATTGTTAGGATATATTCACCATGTCAGGCAACAGCTACGGAAAACTTTTTACCGTCACCACCTTTGGCGAGAGTCACGGCCCGGCCCTGGGGGCGATTGTGGATGGCTGTCCGCCAGGATTGGCGTTGAGTGAGGCCGATCTGCAACATGATCTTGATCGCCGCAAACCGGGCACCTCGCGCCATACCACCCAACGGCGCGAAGGTGATGTGGTGAAGATTCTGTCAGGTGTGTTCGAGGGCAAGACCACCGGCACGCCGATTGGTCTGTTGATTGAGAATACCGATCAGCGCTCCAAGGACTACTCCAAAATAATGGACAGCTTTCGCCCTGGCCATGCCGACTACACCTATCAGCAGAAGTACGGGATGCGCGACTATCGCGGTGGTGGCCGCTCCTCGGCACGTGAGACGGCGATGCGGGTGGCCGCTGGCGCCATTGCCAAGAAGTTTTTGCAGCAGCGTTACGGCATCGAGATTCGTGGTTATCTGGCGCAGCTCGGACCGATCAAGGCCGAGCAGTTTGATTGGGCGCAAGTCGAGAGCAACCCCTTTTTCTGCCCTGATGTGAACAAGGTGGCGGAGATGGAGAGCTACATGGATGCACTGCGCAAAGAGGGCAACTCCATCGGTGCACGCATCAATGTGGTGGCGATGGGCATGATGCCAGGGCTGGGTGAGCCGATCTTCGATCGTCTTGATGCCGAGATAGCCCATGCCATGATGAGCATCAATGCGGTGAAGGGGGTGGAGATCGGTGCCGGGTTTGACTGCATCGAACAGAAGGGGACCGAACATCGCGACGAGATGACGCCTGAAGGTTTTCTGAGTAATAACGCTGGCGGCATTCTGGGTGGCATCTCCAGCGGTCAGGATATCGTGGTGAGCATCGCGCTCAAACCAACCTCCAGCATGCGTCTGCCGGGGCGCAGTGTGAATCTGGCGGGTGAGGCGGTCGAGGTGATTACCGAAGGTCGCCATGACCCCTGTGTCGGTATCCGTGCAACACCGATCGCTGAGGCGATGTTGGCGCTGGTGTTGATGGATCATCTGTTGCGCCATCGTGCTCAAAATATGGACGTGGTTTCAGAGACACCTGTTATTCCCTCGCATCCCTGATGCTGCTGCGATGAGCAGCATAGGTACTGTTCGAAAATCGTCATTATGGTTATGAGGCGCTGATGTCCTATTGGCGCTTCTCCAATTTTTATCTCTTCTTTTTTGCCTCCGTCGGAGCGCTGGTGCCCTACTGGGCGCTCTACCTCAAGTCGCTTGGATTTGGCGCCGCAGAAATCGGTGAGTTAATGGCGGTGATCATGGCCACCAAAATTGTTGCACCTAACATCTGGGGTTGGGTCGCGGATCGTTCCGGCCAGAAGGTGCTGATAGTCAGGCTAGGGGTGCTGATGGCGCTGATTACGTTTAGCGCTGTCTTTTTTGGCCAAGGCTACTGGTGGATGGTGGTGGTGATGGCGCTCTTTAGTTTTTTCTGGAATGCCGCCTTACCGCAATTTGAAGCGACAACCATGAGCCTGCTGGGCAGTGATAGCCATCGTTACGGTTCGATCCGTCTCTGGGGCTCGGTGGGTTTTATCCTCTCAGTTGTCGGCGTTGGTGCACTGCTGGATGAGCATGGCGTTGAGGTGATTCCGGTCGCCATTTTGATCATGTTGTTGGGCGCCTGGCTCGCCACGTTATTAGTGCCACGTGAAGGCTCAGTTGTGCCTGTGAAAAGTCGCCAGCCAATCAGCGCAGTATTGTTGCGCCCCGAAGTGCTGGTGGTGCTGACGGTCTGTTTTCTGTTGCAACTCAGCCATGGTCCTTACTACACCTTCTACACTATCTATCTTGAGGAGCACGGCTATGGTCGTGGCTTGATAGGCCAATTGTGGGCGTTGGGGGTGGTGGCTGAGATAGGTGTGTTTCTGTTTATGTACCGGCTGCTGCCACGTTACGGCGCCCGTCTGTTGTTGTTGATCAGCCTAGCGCTCACAACACTGCGCTGGCTGCTGGTGGCGTGGGGTGTCGAGTGGTTAATGGTGCTGTTGTTTGCGCAGCTATTACATGCGGCGAGTTTTGGTATCTATCATGCTGTGGTGATCCATCTGATCCATAAGTTCTTTACCGGCCAACATCAGGGGCGTGGTCAGGCGCTCTATAGCAGCATTAGCTTCGGTGCCGGTGGTGCAGTGGGCAGTTTGGCCAGTGGTTATCTCTGGGAAAGTGCCGGGGCTGGCATTACCTATTCCGCAGCGGCGATCACAAGTCTGCTTGCCTGGCTATTGGTTTGGCGCTTTATTAAACCGTCGATCTGAAACAGGGCATTGACGGGTGTTATTTCAACGAGTAATATGCCGACCTCCAAGCCGTTAGGAGTCAGTCGCTTTCGGTAAGTAGTAAACATCGGGGTATAGCGCAGCCTGGTAGCGCGCCTGCTTTGGGAGCAGGATGTCGGGAGTTCGAATCCCCCTACCCCGACCATTTTTTTAGCTTGATGCTGTGAATGGTCTGGTCAGTGTCGCAGTGGTAGAGTCGTGATCCATGTGCCCGTAGCTCATCTGGATAGAGCATCGGCCTTCTAAGCCGAGGGTAGCAGGTTCGAGTCCTGCCGGGCGCACCATAACGATCAGTGTCAGAACAGTTTAAGTGTTGTGCTATGGTGAGCGTAGCTCAGTTGGTAGAGCCCCGGATTGTGATTCCGGTGGTCGTGGGTTCGAGCCCCATCGTTCACCCCATATTCCCTAGTTTTAGGGCCGTTAGCTCAGTTGGTAGAGCAGGTGACTCTTAATCACTTGGTCGAAGGTTCAAATCCTTCACGGCCCACCACTTTTCCTCTCTTTATCCCTGCAATTGATCCTGGCCCTCATCTCCTTAAGTTGTAGATATTTGTGTTAAAAGTTTTTCTATGGGGTTACTGGAGCGGACGAGTCGCTGTATAATGGCCCTATTTCCTGCTTAAAGTTTTTAGTTTTGCGAAAGTGGCGGAATTGGTAGACGCACTGGATTTAGGTTCCAGCGGGGCAACCTGTGAGAGTTCGAGTCTCTCCTTTCGCACCATATATTTCTGTTCATAATAGCTGGGGCGCCAGCATTGAAAAATCCCCGAATGGCCATCACCTCCCTAGTGGGTGTGTTGAGTCATCGGTTTGCCGCCTTGGTGTCATTGAGGAAGTTAACATGCAAGTATCTGTAACATCGACTGAAGGTCTGGAACGTCGCATGACGGTGGAACTCCCCGCTGGCGGTGTTGAACAAGAGGTGCAGCAGCGCCTTAAGAGCATGGCTGGACGTATTCGTCTGGATGGCTTTCGTCCCGGCAAAGTACCTTTTAATGTTGTGGTGAAACGCTATGGCACTCAGGTCCGTCAGGAAGTTCAGGCTGACATGGTTCAGAATAGCTTTTATGAGGCGGTGCAGAAAGAGAAGCTGCGCCCTGCAGGTGCTCCAAAGATTGAGTTGGCTGCTGCGGGTGGGGATGTGCTGGCGTTTACAGCCACATTCGAAGTCTATCCGGATGTTAAGGTTGTTGTGCCCGCCGATATGGTCATCGAAAAGCCGGTTGTTACCGTGGGTGAACAAGAGCTCGACGAGATGATCGAAAAGCTGCGCAAACAGCGCACTGGTTGGGAAGAGGTGGCACGTGCTGCGGCCGATGGCGATCAGGTTGTTATCGATTTTGTCGGCAAGCTTAACGGCGAACCCTTTAGCGGCGGTGAGGCGCAGGGGTACCCGTTGGTTTTGGGTTCCAAACGTTTCATTCCCGGTTTTGAAGAGCAGTTGAATGGAGCCAGTGCTGGCGAACAGCGCGAGGTGAGTGTTGTTTTTCCTGAGCAGTACCAGAATGAGGCGTTGGCCGGACAGGCCGTTGTCTTTGATGTGACTGTGCTGAAGGTGAATGGCCCTAAACTGCCTGATATAAACGATGTTGAATTCCTTAAAACACTCGGCGTGCAAGAGGGCGGAGTCGATGCCCTGCGTACGGATGTGCGTGATAGCATGACCCGTGAGCTGGAGCAGAAGATAGTCGCTCAGGTTAAAAATCAAGTGCTTGATAAGTTGTTTGTTGCCAATCCTGTTGAGTTGCCCTCGGCACTGGTTGAGAGTGAAATTGAACAAATGGCTACCCAATCTCGTCAAAGCATGGGAATGGAAGGAACTCAGCCGGTGACCGATGAGGTACGTGCGGCATTCCAGGAACAGGCGCGTCGGCGTGTGGCTTTGGGGCTGTTGATTGGTGAATTGATTCGTGAAAAGGCGTTTCGTGCCGATGCTGATAAAATACGGGCGCGTATTGAAATGCTGGCATTTGGTTATGATGACCCGGCAGCGGTGGTTGCATGGTATTACGAAGACCGCTCCCGTCTTTCAGGGGTCGAGGCGTTGGTGCTTGAAGACCAGGTTGTTGAATGGATACTCTCCGAAGTGAAAGTTGAAGAGGTTGCAGCAGGCTTTGACGAAGTGATGCAGTCTAGGTAGATTTGAAACCAGTCTGTTTTTGCCCAGTTGGGATTAGCGGATGGTGATTCTGGTCGATGCGTCAGGTTATGTGGTTTAAGTGTGGTCTTTCGGAGTAAAGGGAATGCAGCAAATGACCGATAAAATTGTGGCAGGCAGTGCTTCGCTGGTGACAGCTTCAGGCCTCGTGCCGATGGTGGTCGAGCAGACTGCTCGTGGCGAACGTGCATATGACATATATTCGCGCCTGCTGAAGGAGCGAGTCATATTTCTGGTGGGGCCTGTGGAAGATTACATGGCCAACCTGGTTGTTGCCCAGTTACTGTTTCTCGAATCTGAAAATCCAGACAAGGATATTCATCTGTATATCAACTCTCCCGGTGGTGCAGTGACAGCTGGCCTGGCAATTTATGACACCATGCAATTCATCAAGCCAGATGTTAGCACCATGTGTATCGGACAGGCGGCTAGCATGGGCGCGCTGTTGTTGGCGGGCGGCGCCGCAGGAAAACGTTACTGTCTGCCCCATTCGCGGATGATGATTCATCAGCCGCTGGGCGGATTCCAGGGGCAGGCTTCTGATATTGATATTCATGCCAGAGAAATATTGGCCGTGCGTGACCGGTTGAATACAATTTTGGCAAAACATACTGGGCAGTCTATGGATAGAATCCAGAATGATACTGATCGTGATAACTTCATGAGCGGACAGCAGGCTGTGGAGTATGGTTTGATTGACTCGGTGTTAGAGGCTCGGGGTTGATATTTAAAGACACGATGAGCCTTGCTCTTCAAAGACACGGTTCACACATAGAGGTGGAAGCATGAGTGACGAAAAGAGCGGTGGCGGTGAAGATGGCAAAAAATTGCTGTATTGCTCCTTTTGCGGCAAAAGTCAGCATGAAGTCAGGAAGCTGATTGCCGGACCATCAGTCTTTGTTTGCGATGAGTGTGTTGAGCTTTGTAACGACATTATCCGCGAAGAGCTGCAAGAGAGCAGTGCTGTAGGTAAAAATCATAAACTGCCAGTTCCGCACGAAATCAATGCCATTCTTGATGAGTATGTTATTGGTCAATTGACAGCCAAAAAGGTGCTGTCTGTTGCGGTGTATAACCACTACAAGCGACTTGAGGCGGGTCAAAAGAAAGGTGAGGTTGAACTTACCAAAAGTAATATTCTGTTGATTGGCCCAACTGGCAGCGGTAAAACCCTGCTGGCAGAAACGCTTGCCCGTCTACTTGATGTTCCATTTACGATTGCGGACGCTACCACCCTGACAGAGGCGGGTTATGTCGGTGAGGATGTAGAGAACATCATTCAGAAACTGTTGCAGAAGTGTGACTATGACGTTGAAAAAGCCCAGACCGGAATCGTTTACATAGATGAGATCGATAAGATTTCACGCAAGTCGGATAATCCTTCTATTACACGTGATGTTTCGGGTGAGGGAGTGCAGCAAGCCTTGTTGAAATTGATCGAGGGTACAGTCGCCTCGGTGCCGCCTCAGGGCGGCCGCAAACATCCCCAGCAGGAATTTTTGCAGGTCGACACCTCTAATATTCTATTTATTTGCGGTGGCGCTTTTTCAGGGCTTGAGCGGATCATCCGTGATCGTTCGGAAAAAGGTGGTATAGGGTTTTCTGCCGATGTAAAAGGCAAAGATGATAAAAAAAGCGTAGGCGAACTGTTTCGCTCGGTTGAGCCTGAGGACTTGATAAAATTTGGCTTGATTCCTGAGTTTGTTGGCCGTCTTCCCGTCACGGCGACCCTGGAAGAGTTAAATGAGGAATCATTGATTCGCATACTGACGGAACCTAAGAACGCCATTACAAAGCAATATTCCAAGCTCTTTGAAATGGAGGGGTGTGAGGTAGAGTTTCGTCAAGATGCCCTGTATGCAGTTGCCCGCAGAGCGATGGAGCGTAAAACCGGTGCTCGTGGCTTACGCTCAATTCTTGAAAACACCTTGTTGGATACAATGTATGACTTGCCATCCATGGATAATGTCATCAAGGTTGTGATTGATGAGGGTGTTATCAAAGGCGAGTCCCAGCCGTTGCTGATCTATAGTCAGGATGAGCAGCAGGCACGTGTGGCAAATAATGACGGTTAATTTTTTGTAAATTGACTTGATATTCCTCATTGCCGGCCCAAGATAATCCTCATGTTATGAGGAGTGGGCCGGTCTCCGTTTTATCTCCCCCGGTTGTTGAATTTACATTCTCCATTTAGCGCCATCTCTTCTGGTAGTGGATGGCGTTGTAACGATGAGGTTTTGATATGGAAATGAGTGACCACGACAGCAGTTCCCCGATCAGTGTTAGTAAAGTGATGCCGGTGTTGCCGTTGCGCGATGTTGTGGTCTACCCACACATGGTTATTCCTCTATTTGTTGGTCGTGAAAAATCCATTAAAGCACTTGAAGCTGCGATGGCGGGCGACAAACAAATTTTATTGGTCGCCCAGCGCAGCGCCTCTCAAGATGATCCGCAGCCCGAGGATATCTACTCGATTGGCACCCTCTCAAGTATTTTGCAGTTGCTTAAGTTGCCCGATGGCACGATTAAGGTTCTGGTGGAGGGGAATGATCGCGCCGCTATTCGCGAATATGTGGATGCAGGTGATTACTTTACCGCCCATGTGGAGAGCTTGGCATGTGAGTCGCTGGATGAGCGCGAATCTGAAGTGTTGGTGCGTTCGTTGCTAAACCAGTTTGATCAATATGTTAAGTTGAACAACAAGATCCCTCCTGAAATTCTCTCATCTCTTTCCGGTATTGAGGATGGTGGTCGCCTGGTGGATACCATTGCCGCGCACATGTCTCTCAAGATTGATGAAAAGCAGAGTGTATTAGAGCAGGTCTCTGTGCGGGATCGTATTGAAAAGATGATGGCGCTTCTTGAATCTGAGATTGATCTGCTGCAGGTGGAGAAACGGATTCGCGGTCGTGTTAAGCGGCAGATGGAGAAGAGTCAGCGCGAGTACTATCTGAACGAGCAGATGAAGGCGATTCAGAAAGAGCTGGGGGACATGGAAGAGGTCCCTAATGAAATAGAAGAGTATTCGGCGAAGATTGAGAAGGCAGGCATGTCGAAAGAGGCCAAGGCTAAAGCCAAGGCCGAGCTGAATAAGCTCAAGATGATGTCGCCAATGTCGGCTGAGGCGACAGTGGTGCGTAACTACATCGACTGGATGGTGGGCGTTCCGTGGAAGAAGCGTAGCAAGGTTCGTGGTGATCTGGCGAATGCAGAGGCGATTCTGGAAGAGGATCACTTTGGTTTAGAGAAAGTCAAAGAACGTATCTTGGAATATCTCGCCGTTCAGCAGCGTGTCAGCAAGCTGAAAGGTCCGGTGCTTTGTCTGGTTGGTCCGCCTGGTGTTGGTAAAACTTCGTTAGGGCGGTCGATTGCGCGCGCTACGGGTAGACAGTTTGTGCGCATGGCGCTAGGTGGTGTGCGTGATGAAGCGGAGATTCGAGGTCATCGCCGTACCTATATTGGTTCTATGCCGGGCAAGATAGTCCAGAACATGGCCAAGATAGGCGTGCGGAATCCACTTTTTCTGTTGGATGAAATCGACAAGATGGCGACGGATTTTCGTGGTGATCCTTCCTCCGCCATGCTGGAGGTATTGGATCCGGAACAGAACCATACCTTCAATGATCACTATCTTGAGGTCGACTATGACCTCTCCGATGTTATGTTTGTAGCTACGGCGAATAGTTTAAATATTCCTGGGCCACTGCTGGATCGTATGGAGGTGATCCGGCTTGCTGGTTATACGGAGGCTGAGAAGGTCAGTATCGCCTTGCGTTATCTGGTGCCAAAACAGGTGGAGGCAAACGGTCTTAAGCCCGAGGAAATTGAGATTGCTGAAAGTGCAATTCGGGACATCGTTCGTTACTACAGTCGTGAAGCCGGCGTGCGTAATCTGGAGCGAGAAATCTCCAAGATCTGCCGTAAGGTTGTAAAAACGCTGCTGCTAAGTAAAAGTGATAAAGCCGCCCGTATCAAGGTGACTCCACGCAATCTGGATAAATATCTGGGTGTGAAGCGGTTCCGTTATGGCAAGGCGGAGGAGAATGATCAGATTGGTCAGGTCACCGGTTTGGCATGGACCGAGGTTGGTGGCGAGCTGCTGACGATAGAGGCCGTGATGGTGCCCGGCAAAGGTAAACTGACTATCACCGGGCAGTTGGGCGAGGTGATGCAGGAGTCGGTACAGGCAGCCATGACTGTCGTCCGTAGCCGCTCCTTGGCTCTGGGTATTGAGGAGGATTTTTATCAGAAGCAGGACCTCCATATTCACGTCCCTGAGGGCGCTATTCCTAAAGATGGCCCCAGTGCAGGGGTTGGCATGTGTACCGCTTTGGTATCGGCGCTGACTGGTATTCCAGTGCGTGCTGAGGTGGCCATGACAGGAGAGATCACACTGCGTGGTGAAGTATTGCCGATTGGTGGTTTGAAGGAAAAGCTGTTGGCGGCCCATCGTGGTGGCATCAAAATAGTACTCATCCCGCAAGAGAATGAGCGCGATCTTGAAGAGATACCCAAAAACATTAAAGATCAGCTGGAGATTAAACCAGTGAAATGGATAGATGAGGTGTTGCAGATGGCATTACAGCATATGCCTGAGGCGCGGGTTGTCTCCAGCACTGCTGACGAGAAGCTTGGTACGGTGAAGAAAAAACGGGTCAAGCAGGAGCGCGTGCCTCACCATTAAACGTGGTTTTTCTTGACATTGATGAAGGGTAAATGTATAAAATTTGCCCTGTCTTTGAATGGCCGTGAGAATAAGTCATCCTAGTCGGCATCTAATAATAAGTTGTATCGCTGTAGCTCTCTTGTCTTTAGGGGTTCACGAGTGTGGTTGGGTAGAAGTACGGTGATTGCCGTTCGGGTTCCATTATCTATTTGAAGTTATGCTTGCTAGGCTTATGTGCCAGGTAAACGATTGAACATAAGAATCAGAGGAGTTTCGGAGTGAATAAAGCAGAATTGATTGAAGCCGTTGCAGAGCGGACTGATATGACCAAAGCGGATGCAGGTCGCGCTGTAGATGCAGTGGTCTCCGCTATTACAGAGTCACTTAAGCAGCAGAATGATGTTGCCTTGGTTGGCTTTGGTACCTTTACTGTGCGTGAGCGCGCAGCACGTAATGGTCGTAATCCTCAGACTGGTGCAACGATTAGCATTGCCGCAGCAAAGGTTCCTGCATTTAAGGCTGGTAAAGCTCTTAAAGATGCCGTAAACTAGCCGCGCTTTCGGGTGCTTAGCTCAGCTGGGAGAGCGTCGCCCTTACAAGGCGAATGTCGGCGGTTCGATCCCGTCAGCACCCACCAATTTTTTTAGTTAGATGTTTGGAGTGGTAGTTCAGTTGGTTAGAATATCGGCCTGTCACGCCGAGGGTCGCGGGTTCGAGTCCCGTCCACTCCGCCAACAAAATATGAAAGGCGCAGCGCTAATACAGCCTGCGCCTTTTTTGTTTATCAGCTAAAATCTTTCGCACACTTACTCCAACGGAAAGTTAATATCATGCTGCAGTTGATTAGGGACAAAGCACAGGGCTGGATCGTGATGGTCATCATTGGGATGCTGATCTTAGGATTGGCATCATTTGCCTGGGACTCATATTTCAAACCTGACGTAGAGGTCGCTGTGGCCAATGTGAATGGTCAAAAAATCACAGCCAACCAGTTTCAACGCGAATATCAGCAGCAGAGGGCGCGACTGCAATCGATGCTCGGGTCTACTGATATCAGCAAGGTGATCCCTGACGAAGTGCAGTTTAAATCCAATATTGTGAAACGCATGGAAGAGGAGGAGCTTGTTGCGCAGGTGGCCAGCAAAAGCGGCTTCCAGGTGAGCAATGAACTGCTGGCGCAACAGATTCGCAGTATTGATGCGTTTCACACCAATGGCCAGTTTGATTCCGCTCTATATGAGCAGTGGCTACAGCAAAATAGAATGAAGGCGGCGGACTTTGAGGCGATGCTGCGGCGTGATGTGATTGTTCAGCAGTTCCGTATGGGCGTCGCTGCAACTGCCTGGGTAACGGACAAAGAGCGTCAGACTATCTCCCGCAAGCTTGAGCAACAACGTGATATTGGTCTGCTGACGATTTCGGCACAGGCATATTTACCGGAGATTGTTGTCTCTGATGCCGACGCGCGTAGTTATTATGAAAGTGACAAACAGCGCTATGCCACCCTGGAACAGGTGAGTCTCCAGTATCTGGAGCTGTCACTCGAGGCCTTGATGGGTAAGGTTCAGATTGATGAAAATGCCCTGCAGGAGCTGTATCAGGAACGTCAGGCGGACTTTGGTTCTGCTGAAGAGCGTCGTGTACGCCACATCCTGATAGAGGCATCTTCTGATGCAGATGCTGCAAAGGCGAAGGCAGACGCACTGCTCGAGCAGCTTCGTAGTGGCGCCTCTTTTGAGAGGTTGGCCAGTGAAAATTCGGCCGATACCGGTTCTGCGAAGGAGGGAGGGGACCTGGGATTTCTAACCCGTGATGGCATGATGGATCCGGCTTTTTCCGACGCTGCCTTTGCCCTTAAAAAGGATGAGATTAGCGAGCCGGTGAAGAGTGCTTATGGTTATCACATCATCAAGCTCGAAGAAATAAAGCGTGGCAAACAACGCACTTTTGCTGAGATGCGCAGTCAGCTGGAGCAGGACTATCGCTATAAACAGGCAGAGGATGTCTTTTTTGAGCAGCGTGAAATGCTTGCAAACACCACATTTGAAAATCCAGACTCATTAGAGTCTGCGGCGCAGCAACTGGGGTTGAAGATTAACGTTACACCGCTCTTCGTGCGCGAGCAGGGGACCGGGTTAGCCGCTAATCCTGAGATCCGTAAGCTGGCATTCTCAGACGAGGTGCTGTTCCAGGGAAATAATAGTGAGGTCAAGGAGATTGGTAACAACCATTCGATTGTGCTGCGTATCAAGGATCATATAGAGCCTTCCATTCGACCCTTTGAGGAGGTGAAGGATGTGCTTGTGGCGCAGTTGAAAAAAGAGCGCGCTCAAGCCAAGGCCAAAGAGGAGGGGCTGTTACTGCTTCAGACACTCAAAACAGATATGGATATCGAGGCGCTTGCTAAACAGAAAGGGCTGAACTGGCAGCATATTGGTCTGGTGAAACGTTCTGACGCTGCTGTCGAACATGAGGTGATTGCCAAGGCTTTCCGTATGACAAGCCCGGCGCAGGAGAGCAAAGGATTTAGTGGCATTGTGTTGCCGTCGGGTGATTACGCCATCGTAGCGCTTTTTGCGGTGAATGATGGTGTTGCAACAGCAATGAGTGATGAGCAGCGCCAGAGTGTTGTAGCTAATCGTGAGCGCTATTATGGCTTCAGTCAGTTGCTGGGCGTGGTGAATGAGCTGCGCAGTGATGCCGAGATCAAAGAGTACCCTGAGAACTTTTAATCTATTTAACAGCCCTTGATAGGGTTGTGAGTTAGATGAGACTGGAACCAACTCGTGGCCCAGGTTAGCAGTAAATAAAAAGGGCGGGTCTATTAGACCCGCCCTTTTTATTTTGCAAACCTGTTGGTCTACTACTATTCCCCCAGCGCCATGCCTATGGTGTTGTAACCACAGTCCACATGGATGTTTTCGCCAGTGATGCCCGCCGCCAGATCGGAGCAGAGGAAGGCGGCGCTATTGCCGACATCTTCGATGGTGACGTTGCGGCGTAACGGTGCATTTTTCTCGACATGGTTGAGCATGTTGCGGAAGTCACTGATGCCGGTGGCGGCCAGTGTCTTGATAGGGCCGGCAGAGATGCTGTTGACACGAATGCCATCGGGGCCGAGGCTGCTGGCCATGTAGCGTACATTGGCCTCCAGACTGGCCTTGGCCAGACCCATGACGTTGTAGTTGGGCATGGCGCGTTCGGCGCCCAGATAGCTCATGGTGATCAGGGCGCCATTGCGTCCTTCCATCATGTTGCGACCGGCCTTGGCCAGTGCGGCAAAACTATAGCAGCTGATCTCGTGGGCGATATTGAATGACTCGCGGGTTACCGCATCCAGATAATCACCGTCGAGTGCTTCGCGTGGGGCGTAGGCAACCGAGTGTACAATGATGTCGAGGTGATCCCAGTAATCGTCCAGATGTTCAAAGACTTTTGCGATCTCTTCATCACTGGCGACATCGCAGGGGATGACGATGTCCGAGTCAAGTTCGGTCGCCATCTTCTCGACCCGCGATTGCAGCTTCTCATTCTGATAGGTAAAGGCCAGCTCGGCACCTTCACGTCTCATGGCCTGGGCAATGCCCCAGGCAATTGAACGATTACTGGCCAGGCCCACAATGAGTGCTCGTTTTCCGTCTAGAAATCCCATGTTTCACCTTACTTTTGTGGAGATGATGGACAATACATAGAGGCGTTCTAATCGGGTGCGCCCAGTCTGATTTGTTAAGGTACAGAAAATTAATCTCCAAGGGAAGAGAGCAGGTGGCGTATGCTCTTGTTCCTGCGCGGTAAGCCCGCTATCCTGACGAATAGTCAGGTTGGCAGCTGTTTGGCCAGATGCCATCGAATGGATTGTTGATATACCTAGCAAATAGAGATCCCTATGGAAAAACGCTTTACCTTCAAGGATTTTTTCCTCTTTGCCTTTCTTACCCTGTTATTTGTAACGTTGTTGATCTCCATGTATATGGTCGACCGGCAGTGGGCGGAGATGGCGCGCATGCAGGGCACCATGCGTGAGCAGGCGGAGGATATTCACGCCCTGCGTGGTCTGGTGAATGGCGTTGATCAGCGTATCCAGTCTGGCGTCGTGGCCAGTGGTGCAGCGCCGGGGAGTGGCGGGATTGCGGCTGCATTTAAACGCGCCCAACAGGCCGAGCAGATGCCGGATTACAAGCGGGGCGACTGGCTGGTCAACGCCTTTGGTACGGGTTTGAAAACCATCACGCCGCTGGTCTCCAGCGATGCCTACGCCGGTGAGGTGCAGTCCTATATTTTTGAATCATTATTGACCCGTGACCCTGAGACACTTGAATGGCTGGGGTTGATCGCCAAGTCGTGGCAGATCAGTGATGATGGCCTCAGCTTCACCTTCCAGTTGCGCGACGATGTAAAGTTCTCTGATGGTGTGGCGCTGACCGCCGATGATGTCGCCTTCACCTTTGCCTTCATTCAAAACCCGGTGATTGCGGCCCCGCGTGAGCGGGCAGTCTACGACAAGATAGCCAGCGTCACGGCAACTGCAAAGTATGAAGTGGTCTTTCAGTTTAAAGAGCCGTACTACGACAGCCTCGCCATGGCGGGCAGCATCGCCATCATGCCGCGCCATTTTTACGAACCGTATTTAAAAACACCCGAGAAATTTAACCAGTCCAAAGGTCTGCTGCTTGGCTCTGGCCCTTATCGACTTGCCGACCCTAAGGGGTGGACACCCGATCAAGGGTTGGTAGAGCTGCAACGCAATCCACGTTACTGGGGGCCGCAGCCCTCCTTTGATCGCCTGTTGTGGAAGGTGATTCAGAATGACGCCGCTCGCCTCACCACCTTCCGTAACGGCGAGATTGATGCCTATAGCGCCCGCCCGCGTGAGTACCAAACATTGAAAGAGGATAAAGAGCTGAGTGCACGTACCCAGCACTTTGAATATATGAGCCCCACTGCCGGTTATAGTTATATCGGTTGGAACCAGCAACGTAACGCCAAACCAACCCGTTTTGCCGACAAGCGGGTGCGCCAGGCGATGAGCTACTTGGTTGATATCGAGCGCATCAATAAAGAGATCATGCTTGGTTATGCCGAGGCAGCGGTGAGTCCGTTTAGCCCGCGCAGCAAACAGCACGACGTTGCACTGGTGGCGCGTAGCTTTGATCTTGATAAGGCAAAGCAGTTATTGAAACAGGCCGGTTATGCCGACCGCAACAACGATGGTGTGCTGGACGACGCGCAGGGTAAACCTTTTGAGTTTGAGCTGGTCTTCTTTCAGGACAGTGAAGATACCAAACGCATTGTGCTGTTCCTTAAAGACCTTTACGCCCGGGCCGGGATCATACTGATTCCAAAACCCACCGAGTGGTCAGTGATGATCGATCTGCTCAACAAACGGGACTTTGATGCCATTACCCTGGGCTGGACCAGCGGTGTCGAGACCGACATCTATCAGATCTTCCACAGCAAACAGATCGAGGGTGGCGGCGATAATTTTGTTAACTACAAAAACAGCGAACTCGACAAACTCATCGATCAGGCCCGTGGCACTGTTGACGAGACCAAACGTATGCCGCTCTGGCAGCAGGCCGAACGCATCATGTATGAGGATCAACCCTACACCTTTTTGATGCGGCGTAAATCGCTGGTCTTTGTCGACAAGCGTATCCACAACCTTCAAATCACCAACCTCGGTTTGAATATGGGGTCGGTGCCGGTGGAGATATTTGTGCCGCAAGGCCAGCAGAAGTACAAGCAGTAAGCGGCTGAACAACTATGCATACCTATATCATCCGCCGTCTGCTGCTGATGTTTCCGACACTGATCGGCATCACCATCGTGGTCTTTTCGGTGATGGCGGCGGCACCCGGCGGTATCAGCGCGCAGAGTCTGGTGGAGGGGCAGAATCTTGAACCGCAGGTGAAGCGGGCGATGGAGGAGTACTACAATCGCCTCTATGGTCTTAACGACTCGGCGCCGATGCAATATCTGCGCTGGCTCAACAACGTCTCACCCGTCGGTTTCACCTTTGATAAAGAGCACAACATTGAAGCTTTCTCGCTGACCAAGGGTTCTGATCTTGGTACCAGCTTTCGTTATGGCCGGCCGGTGCTCGATCTGATCGAAGAACGGCTGCCGATCACGATGTTGCTCAACGTACTCTCCATTCCGTTGATCTACATTGTTGCTATCGTCATCGGTGTACATGCCGCTACCCAGCGGGCCAAGGCGTTTGATGTGGGTTCCGGTATCTCGATGCTGGCGTTGTGGTCGGTGCCCACCATGCTGGCCGGTGTATTGATGATCGGTTTTTTTGCCAGCGATCAATATTGGCACTGGTTTCCCACCTCAGGTCTGAGTCAGCGTGAGGCACTGGACATGCAGTTCCTGCCGCACTGGAGCAGTGCTGTGGATCTGTTGCTGCTGTTTGGTAGTGTGGCTATTGCCATGGCCGCCTTAATTACCTTGAGTCTGCGTGGTGGCTGGCGCTTGCGCACCACGTTGATGGCGCTGTTGGGCGGCGGCTTGGGTTTTATGATGGCCGCAGCGTTGCCGGGGGAGAGCGCAGCGCTCACCTACATCATGCTCATGGCACTGCTCGCCGCGCTCTGTGGCTTGATTGGCTATACCGACTACCACGCCCTACGCACTGGCACGATGGCGTTGGTGGGGTTGTGTGTTGGTGCTGGTATTGCCTTTGCGTTTTTGCAGGGCACGTTTGTTGTCGGTTTCATGTTTGATCGTATCTGGCATCTGATCCTGCCAGTGGTCTGCCTCTCTTATGGTGGCTTTGCCTTTCTCGCCAAACTGACGCGCAGCTCGGTGCTGGAGAATCTGCTCTCTGACTACGCCCGCACCGCCCGCGCCAAGGGTGTGCCGGAGCAGCAGGTGCTGTGGCGTCATGTCTTTCGTAACAGCCTGTTGCCGTTGATCACCGTCTCCGCCGGGCTGTTGCCGAGTCTGCTCGGCGGTTCGATCATCGTTGAGGTGTTGTTCAGTATCGACGGCATGGGCAAGCTGGCCGTCGAGGCGGTGCAGAGCCGCGACCGTGAGCTGGTACTCTCCATCACATTGATTGGTGCGCTACTGTCGCTGGCCGGTTATCTGTTGGCCGACCTCTGTTATGCCATCGCCGATCCACGGGTCAGCTATGAGTGAGATAAACATCAGCGCACCCCGCCAGCAACGCAGCTACGCCGCCCAGGTGTTGCGTGAGGTCTTTATGCAGTGGGGCGCACGCCTCGGCATCGCCTGGATTGTTGTGCTGGTGACGGTGGCGGTGTTTGCGCCGTTCCTGGCCAGCAGTTATCCGCTGCTGTTAAGCGAGCAGTCCCAGATCAGCAGCCCGCTGCTGCACCACCTGACCGCCACGGATGTCACACTGCTGATTATATTTTTTGTGGTGCTGCTGCTCTGTTTTGTGAGGATCAGCTTCCGGCGCAAATTTGTACCGGCGCTGTTAATCGGCAGCGTCGCGGCAACGCTCTGTTATAGCCTCATCGCCCCGCCACAACTAAACATCTATGAACAGTATCGGGAGCAGGAGCGCGCCGCTGGTTACGACTGGCTGATCCGCGCGCCGATCCCCTATTCGGCCAAAGACTATCTGCGTGATGTCGGCGACTCCGGCCTCAAGGCGCCGCTCAGTGCGCAGCAGCAGACCCACTGGTTTGGTACTGATGAAAATGGCGCCGATGTATTGAGCCGCATGATCCACGCCTCACGCATCGCCTTGAGTATTGGCTTTGTCGCCACCGGCATCGCCATGGTGCTGGGCACCATCATCGGTGGGCTGATGGGTTACTTCTCTGGCATCTTTGACATGATCGGCATGCGGCTGGTGGAGATATTCGAGGCGATCCCGGTGCTGTTTCTGTTGCTCACCTTTGTGGCGTTTTTTGGTCGTAATCTTTACGTGATGATGATCATCATCGGCATTACCGGCTGGACCGGTTACGCCCGTTTTGTGCGGGCAGAATTTTTAAAGCTGCGACAGCAGGAGTTTGTCCAGGCAGCCATCGCCTGTGGTCTGCCGTTGCGTTCGATCCTGTTCCGCCACATCCTGCCCAACGGCATGGCGCCGATTCTGGTTGCCACCAGCTTTGGTGTGGCCTCGGCGATTCTGGCAGAGGCGACCCTGAGTTTCCTCGGCCTCGGTCTGGTGGATGATCCGTCGTGGGGACAGATGTTAAACCAGGCGGTGCAGTCGGCGACCTTTAACTGGTGGATGGCGGTCTTCCCCGGCGGCGCCATCTTCCTCACCGTCTTTGCCTATAACCTGATTGGTGAGACGATGCGTGACGCCATCGACCCCTATCTGAAAAAGTCGGCCAAGTGATTCACGCCATGGAGTTGAGCTGATGTTATTGCGGGTCGAAAATCTCAAGACCTATCTGCGCGCTGGTGATAGCACCGTCAAGGCGGTGGATGGCGTCAGCTTTGAGATCGATAGCGGCGAGACCTTCTGTCTGGTGGGTGAATCAGGCAGTGGTAAATCGATCACGGCGCTGTCGCTGATCCAGCTGCTGCCCCAGGATGTCGCCGAACACCCCGCCGGTAAGATCCTCTTCAACCATCGCCGCGATGATGGTAGCCACGAGCAGGTCGACATGCTCACGCTCGACGAAGAGCGGCGCCGCCATATTCGCGGCGCCCGCATCGCCATGATCTTTCAGGAACCGATGACCTCGCTCAATCCGGTCTTCACCATCGGCGACCAGATCATCGAGGCGTTGCAGATGCACACACCCGAGATGAATTACAGTGAGGCGCGCCAGCGTGCCATCGCAGCGCTGGAGCAGGTGCAGATCCCCAATGCCGCTGAACGTATTGATGAGTATCCACACCGCCTCTCAGGCGGCCAGCGGCAGCGGGTGATGATTGCCATGGCGATGGCGTGTGAACCTGATCTGCTGATCGCCGATGAGCCAACCACGGCGCTGGATGTCACGGTACAGGCCGAGATCCTGCGGCTGATGAAGGCGTTGCAACAGCGCACCGGTATGGCGATGCTTTTTATTACCCACGACTTTGGTGTAGTGGCGCAGATCGCTGATCGCCTGGCGGTGATGAAACAGGGAGTGATTGTTGAGTCAGGTACGGCGCAGCGTCTCATCAATGCACCGGAGCATGAGTACACCCGCCAGCTGTTGGCGTCGTTGCCGGAGAATCTGCAGCGTCAAGAGAGTGTTAACGATTCGTCGCATCGTGGCAGTGATGCCGCACTGCTGGAGCTGAAAGGATTGCAGGTCTACTTTCCGATTAAGAAGGGTGTCATGCGCCGCACCGTTGATCACGTCAAAGCGGTGGATGGCATTGATCTCAAGATTCCCCAAGGGCAGATCCTGGCGCTGGTGGGGGAGTCCGGTTGCGGTAAGAGCACGTTGGGGCGCGCGATCCTGCGCCTCACCGAACCGACAGCTGGCACGGTTCACTTCGATGGTCGCGACATTACTGCACTACGTCACAAGGCGATGCAGCCGCTGCGCCGCGAGATGCAGATCATCTTTCAGGACCCGATGTCGTCACTCAATCCACGCCTGACCATTGCCGCCACACTCACCGAACCGATGAAGGTGCATGGCATCGGCGAATCAAAAGAGGAGCGCCTGATGTTGGCGCAACAGATCCTTGAACGGGTACAGCTCAAGGGTGAACATCTGTGGCGCTATCCGCATGAATTTTCCGGCGGTCAGCGCCAGCGTATCGGCATCGCCCGGGCCCTGGCGCTCAATCCTAAATTTATCGTCTGTGACGAGGTGACGAGTGCGTTGGATGTCTCGGTGCAGGCGGAGATATTACAGATGCTGTTGGAGCTGCGTCGCGAACGTGATCTGACACTGCTCTTCATCACCCACAACATCGGCGTGGTGGAGTATGTGAGTGATGAGATGGCGGTGATGTACAACGGCCGCATCGTTGAACAGGGGCCGACCGACCGTGTCAGTCGTGCACCGCAACACAGCTACACTCAAAAATTGCTCGCGGCGGTGCCACGGGTTGAATTTGGATTACAGCAATGATGGATGACGTATTGCTTCGGGTCACAGATTTACAGACACGTTTTGGCAGTGGCGAGCGTGAAGTGCGTGCGGTTGATGGTGTCAGTTTTGAGATCAGACGCGGCGAGACCTTTGCCCTGCTGGGCGAGTCGGGCTGTGGCAAGTCGATGACCTCACTCTCCATCATGCGGCTGTTGCCACAACCAGCAGGGCGTATCGCCGGTGGCAGTGTTCTATTTAATGGCCAGGAGCTGTTGACGCTGCCAGAGGCGGCCATGCGCAAGGTGCGTGGCGCCAAGATCGCCATGATCTTTCAGGAGCCGATGACCTCGCTCAATCCGGTGCTGACAGTGGGGCAGCAGATCATTGAGACGCTCTATTGCCATAAACAGCTGCGTGGCAGTGCCGCACGTCAGCGCGCCATCGAGCTGCTCGATGCCGTCGGCATTCCAGCGCCGCAGCAGCGCATCGACGACTATCCACATCAACTCTCCGGCGGCATGAAACAGCGCGTGATGATTGCCATTGCCCTGGCCGGCGAGCCTGATCTGCTGATCGCCGATGAGCCAACCACCGCACTCGACGTAACGATTCAGGCGCAGGTCCTGCAACTGTTAAAGCAGTTGCAGCGCGATACCGGCATGGCGATCCTGCTGATCACCCACGACCTGGGGGTGGTGGCGGAGGTGGCCGACCGGGTGGCGGTGATGTATGCGGGGCAGATTGTGGAGCAGGCAACCCGTGAACAATTTTTTGCCGCGCCGCAACACCCCTATAGTTGCAAGCTGTTTGATTCACTGCCGGATATGACCAAGCGTGATCAACCGCTGGCGGTGATTCGTGGTGCGGTGCCATCATTGGCGCAGCAGTTCAAGGCGTGCCGATTTGAGTCGCGTTGTGATTACGGTTGGAGTCTCTGTCGTGAACAGGCGCCCGCGTGGTTGCCCTGCGGTGATGAACATAACGTGCGTTGCCATCGTGCCGATCCTGTGCTGTTGGCGCAGTGGCCGCCGCAAGCGACAGCGTTGCCCATTGTGACAAAACAGCGCACACCGCCAGCGGTTGCAGAGCCACTGTTGGCAGTCACCGGGCTTAAGGTTCACTTCCCGCAACATCAGGGGCTGTTCGGTGGTGGTGGCCATCTTTATGCGGTGGATGGAATCGACATTCATATCCCCCGTGGCCGTACCGTGGCGCTGGTGGGGGAGTCGGGGTGTGGCAAGACCACGGCGGGCAAGGCGATCTTGCAGCTCAATCGCCCCACGGCCGGTGAGGTGCTGTTTGAGGGGCAAGATCTGACGACGTTGAGCAGCGCTGATCTACGCCTGCGGCGGCGCGATTTTCAGATCATCTTTCAGGATGCCTACTCCTCCATGAATCCACGCATGCGGGTGGGTGAAATCGTTGCAGAAGGCATGGTGGCGCAAGGGTTAGGCGGGGACAAAACGCAACGTAGCACCCGTGTTGATACATTACTGGAACAGGTCGGTCTCTCGCCCAGCATGCGCAACCGTTATGCCCATGATTTTTCCGGTGGCCAACGCCAACGCATCTGTATCGCCCGCGCCCTCGCGCTCAATCCTAAATTGATTGTCTGTGATGAACCGACCAGCGCCCTTGATGTCTCGGTGCAGGCGCAGATACTCAATCTTTTAAAAGAGCTACAGGACGAGTTAGGCATCTCCTATCTGTTTATTACCCACAACATTTCCGTCGTGGCCTATCTGGCCCATCAGGTGCAGGTGATGTACCTCGGTCGTATCGTCGAACAGGGGCCAGTAGCAGAGGTACTACAGAATCCGTTGCACCCCTATACCCAGGCGCTGTTGGCAGCGGTGCCTACTATTGATACCACCAGCCATCGCCAGGTAGTGCGCTTAGAGGGTGATCTGCCATCGCCACTCAATCCACCACAAGGGTGTCACTTCCATCCCCGTTGCCCACAGGTGCGTGAAGAGTGTAAAAAAATCTATCCCGCAGAGCGCGAGCCAACAGCGGCACATACAGTGCGGTGTCATCTATATTAAGGAACCTTGGAATAAATCCGTTTGTGGTGCAATGCCGATCAGTTAAGCACGTAGGTGCGAATTCATTCGCACTAATGAGCCCATAAATAGCGCATTGTTCGAATGAATTCGAACCTACAACAGTGGCTCCAGCGCTTAACTGATCGGCATTGCGTTCGTGGTGAGCTTGTCGAACCATGAACGGACTTATTCCAAGCTTCCTTAATTTTGTTTGTAGCTGCCAATGGTTAGCCGCTATTTGACACAATAAAAAACTGGCATATCAAAAACGTAAATTATAAAAGTTCATTTCCGATCAGTGACTGTGTCACCATTAGAACCTGAATGGCAGCTACAAAAATGATAATTACTTTGATCATGCGGAGGAAAAAATAATGGCACAGCAACGCGCTATTCTGGCAGGGGGTTGTTTTTGGGGCATGCAAGATCTGCTTCGCAAGCAACCGGGGATTGAGGCCACCCGAGTGGGTTACAGCGGCGGCGATATCCCCAACGCCACCTATCGCAACCACGGCACCCACGCTGAAGCCATAGAGATTCTGTTCGATCCCAACACAATTTCATATCGCCGCATCCTGGAATTTTTTTTCCAGATACACGACCCCACAACCAGAAACCGTCAAGGCAATGATCAAGGGCTATCCTATCGCTCGGCAATATACTAT
Source organism: uncultured Chromatiaceae bacterium (assembly GCA_947085765.1). Classification (GTDB taxonomy): domain Bacteria; phylum Pseudomonadota; class Gammaproteobacteria; order Tenderiales; family Tenderiaceae; genus JAKFXL01. The sequence goes on from CAMTXZ010000005.1 coordinate 93,611, forward strand.
GTTGACGAAGAGCAAAAGCAAGTCGCGCTAGATACCATCGCCGATGTAAACGCCTCGGGCTTATGGCCTGGCAAAGTTGTAACGCAACTCGAACCTGCAGGCGATTTCTGGCAGGCAGAGCCAGAGCATCAGGATTATCTTGAGCACTTTCCTGACGGCTATACCTGCCATTACCTACGTCCGGAGTGGGTGCTGCCATCGCGCACGGTTGGGTGAGTGTTTTGAGTTGCGATTAACTTTTCCATTTTTTGAGTATCAATTTGATCCACTGAAATTGGGGTAAGAGCATTTTTCGGCAAGATCATTCGCAGCGTGTAGGGGGGGGCATGTATCGATGAAAATAACTACCAATTTATTGTCCTGTCTAGGGCAGTCATCGACCCAAAGTGGACTTTAAGGTTGAAGTCCAGTGAGATAGAATGTGCCGACGAAGGAGCCGCATCAGTCGAGCAACGCGAATGATGCGCTTCGTACCTCAGCACATCCTATGGCTCTGCCCGACGGCTTTATGCGTATTCGTCACTACGGCTTTCTCGCCAACCGCTGCCGACGGCAACGGCTGGAGAAAATCAGGACCGCATTGAGCAGTCCCCGCAGCAGTGATGATGGATCAGCGAGTAAAGATAACGACACACCCGCACCCCGTGAGCCGTTACCGGCGCATCACACCTGCCCCTGCCCACAGTGCAAACAGGGGCGGCTAATCGTCATCGCCACCTTGCTGCCGGAACGACGAAGGGAGGGCGTATCGATAGAACACTAAAAACGCA
>CAMTXZ010000006.1:0-8524 GCA_947085765.1 uncultured Chromatiaceae bacterium
CTCTCTACCAGTCAGGCTCAAGAGGTTGTCACGGCCTGTCCGTCAGCGGCAGAGTTGCAGCAACAACTGGCGCAGCGTTTGAGTCAACTGACCGATACCCGTGACCGCTTGAGTGCCTTTATCTCTGGCGACCAGCTGGCGGATGTGCCACCGGCCTCGCTGTTTGTGGTGGATATGAGTAATGAGGCGGCGGTGGCCACACGGGTGGCAGAGTTGGCGGCAGCGCGTGACAAACCGGTGGCTCCCGCCGACAGTGGCGAGCCGCTGCTGCGCTGTGCGGCGGCCGAGACGGCGCTTGATGGGACGCTGCAGGCGATGACGGCGGTGGAGTCGCAGGTCAACGTATTGCGCTTACAGTTTTTGAGCCTGCCATCTGAGCAACGTGCAACGCTGGTCAATGCGCAACGCTCCTTTGTTGAGCAGAGCGAAGCGGCCAAGGCGCTGGAGCAGGAGCGCATCCAGGCCAAAGAGCTTAAGCAGCAGGCGCAGCAGTCGGTGGCGGTGGCTGAGGAGATGGCCAAGAGTGCTGTCAGCTCTTCGATGCGCGAGTTGGCCTCGCAACGCGCCTTGTTGGAGAAGACCCGTGGCGATCTGGCAAATACCCATATTCACCTGACCCAGGATCTGCAAGTTAGAACCCAGTACTACCAGGAGACCGCTGAAAAACTCTCGGCGCTGGCCGGACTCTATACGCAGGCGGAGAGAGTGGCGCCGACCAGTGAGAAATACAATGAGCTGGTATTGATCTGGCGGCAGCTGGTCGACCGGGTTTTTCAACGTATCGCCGACCCGGCCAGTTATGAACCGCTGCCACCGCTGCCGCCGCTACCGGAGGCGCTGTTGGCGCGTCTGTCGGGTGATGAACAGGCGCGGCAGTACGCCACGGCCTATGCGGAGATAGAGACGCAGTACCGTGCACTGGCGGAGTTGCGTCAGAACCGTTTTGCCTCCGAGCGTGACAACCTTTACCGCCTGCTGCTGCAGGCGGGCCGCCTGCGCTCGCAACTGTTGCAGCTGAATGTGGAGCAGGGCGATGGCCATGCCATTGCACTCTCGGAACAATATTTTAGCGATGTGGGGCGTGAGGTTCGCATCGTTCCCTACCATCTGTTGGCAGCGTTTTACACCAAGCTGCTTGAGTTCCGTCAGCACTCGATCTCCGGCCTGGAGGGGTGGCTCTACATCGCCAATCAAGCGGGACTGTTGCTTGTTGCGCTGGCGTTCCCCTTTGTTATCTATTATCTGTTGCGCCGCTTTAGCGAGTATCTCAGCCGTTTGCGCCGCGCGCTGGTGCGGGGCGAAATTCGTTCCAAACACTCCAAGTGGTTGGCGATCTCGATTCAGCGGCTTAACCCCTATGTGCCATGGGTGGTGATGCTGTTGGGCTTGGGGGCGCTGGCGGAGGTGATGGCGGGCAGTGTATTTGCCGAGTTAGGCGTGATACTGCCTTACCTGGCCTACTATTTTTGGTATCGCATCTTCCTGCTGCTGCTCTCGTCTCTGGTGGCAATGGTGGCGCAGAGTGGCGCGGTTGAGGTGGGTTATGGGGAGAAGGTGCGCATCGCCAAGGTCGCGCGCCAGATCGGTATCTTCTTTGTCACGGCGCTGGCTATTCTGCATGCCACAGAAGATGTGGTGGGCAAGGCACTGGTCTACCGTATTGTCTCCGATGTCATTTTTTATGTGGGTACTGTCGTCTGTGCCTATGGCGCCTGGCAGTGGCGTATTGAGATTGCGGGTGCCGGAGAGCGGGTATTGCCACGGCCGTTGGCGGTGCGTATGCCGCTGTTACAGCGGGGTTGGCGCGCCTGGCTATTTTCGCTGCCAGCACTGCTGATGGTGGTGGTGGCGCGGCTGATCGAGTATCTGCTGGAGTGGGCCAGTGAATTTGATTTTTTCAAACGGCTGGGCGCCGAGTTGTTTCGGCGCCGCATCGAGGGTAATGACACTGCCGCCGCTGCACCACCGCAGTCAACGGCACTGCCGGAAGATTATCTGGCCTGGTTTGAACTGGAAAAACTGGCGCAGCCCGAGGTCTTTATTGTTCCGGATAACAGCGTGGTTGAGGATGTCAAAAAGGTGGTGCAGAGCTGGAGCCAGGAGCAGGCGGGGGAGCACTCACTGGTCCTCTATGGTGACAAAGGGGGTGGCAAGACAACGTTGTTGCAGCTCATCAAAAATAGTGTCACCGGCGTTGAGGTGCGTTCGATCATTGTGCCGCCCAAGCTCTGTACCCGCGCCGCAGTGATGCAGTTTTTTGGCGCCGAGCTGAGGGTTGATCTGAGTGAGAATACCGATGCGTTGATCCAGGCCTCCGCCACTATGCCCAAGACCATGATTATGATCGATGAGGCACACAATCTCTTTTTGGCCAAGCTGGGCGGTTTTGAAGGCTACCGCGCATTTGTCGAGCTGGTAAATCTGCCGACCGAAAATCTGTTTTGGTGCGCCACCTTCAATCGGCGTTCATGGCGATACCTGAATGGAGTTTTTGGTGGTAGCCAGCAGTTTCGCAAAGTGATCAAGGTGCCATCGTTTAGCGATCAGGATATCCAGAAAATGATCATGGTGCGGCATGCAAAAACCGCTTACCGGCTCGCCTATGATGAGATCATCCGCGCCACCCAGAGTGATGATGATCACATTGGTGTGACGGCTGTAGAGACGCAGTTTTTCCGGCTATTGTGGGGCCAGTCCAATGGCAATCCACGCGCCGCCATGGCGCTCTGGCTGGCTTCGTTGCGACCCATGCCAGGCAACAAATTGCGGGTGGGTGTGCCGCGTTATCAGCCGGTTAAGGGATTGGAACAGGCGGGGGATGATGCCTGGTTTGTCTATGCCGAAATTCTGCGCCACGATAATATTTCAGTGAACGAGGCGATGCAGACCACCAATCTCTCCGAGGGGGTAGTGCGGGGCGCGATCAAGATCGGTCTGGAGGCGCGGGCGCTGGCAGTCAATGCCAATGGCCGTTTCCATGTCACACCTAATGCCCAGTCTTATCTCAACCAACTCTTAGCCAGGAAGAATTTTATCTATGAATAACCCGGATATGGACAACCTATGGCAGATGTCCAACGTCTTCAGCCTGGATAACATACTGCTGTTGCTGCTGTCGCTGGCGGGGTTGGTGCTGGTTGTTAAGGCGCTCGAAAAACTGGGCGAGATAATTTATAAAAAACTGCCGTCGCGGCGCATGTTGATCTCCCAGGTGGTGACAGTCTCCAACTTCATGATCTATGTCTTTGGCAGCAGCTTTCTTGTCTATGCGATCTTGCGGCCACCTAAGGAGTTGATGTTTGCCATCACCGGCAGTGCCGCGGTGGCGATTGGTCTGTCGCTCAAAGATTTGGTGGCCTCGGTGATTGCTGGATTTATTCTGCTGTTTGATCGCCCGTTTCAGGTGGGTGACCGTGTCACGTTTGGCGACGTCTATGGTGAGATCAGCAGCATCGGCCTGCGGGCGGTGCGACTGATAACGCTGGATGACAATCTGGTTACTATTCCTAATAATCGTTTCATGACCGATGTTGTGGCATCGGGCAATGCCGGCGAGCTCGACATGATGTTGCTGTTTGATTTTCATCTGGCGCTTGATGCCGATCTTACATTGGCCCGCGATCTGCTCTATGAAATTGTGGTTACCAGCCGTTTTGCCTATTTAAATAAACCGGTCACCGTTGTTCTTGCCGAGGTTGTCGTGGCCGAAGTATTGGCCATGCAACTGCGTGCCAAGGCCTACGTTATTGATGTCAGATTTGAAAAGGCATTTCAGACTGATGTCTATCTGCGCACTACGGAGGCGTTTCGAAAACAGGCCATCAGGCGTCCTGTCTTCAAATATGAGTCTGGTCATGGCTGATGGAGCTGTGTTACCTCGCGCTGGGTAATGAGGGTTGCCAGCTTTTGACGGATATTAATAAAAGCCATAGACCTGCCGTTACGTAAAGTAAGGTTGGGGTTCGCTGAGCGCGAACAGTTCAGTTTTGTATATCCTGAAACCATCGATAAATCTTCATTTTGGTTCATAAGGAGGAGCGCAAGGGTGATGCAACTCTATACTTTGATAGTCGAACTGGAAGCTGGCAATGCTGCGTAGGCTGCGGGAAGGCACAGAGTTTGCCATGAGTGGCGACTTTGATAGTGCAATTACCCTCTACCTGGAAGCGATCGAGCTTGATGACTCCTTCCCAGTGGGTTACTACAACCTAGCCAACATCCAGAAAAAAACTGGCCAGATAGGGGCGGCCATCGGCAATCTTAAAAAGGCTGTTGAACTTAAACCAGACTGGGAACAGGCGCTCAATAATCTTGCCGGAACATTGTTGTATGCAGGTTATAACAGCGAGGCTGCGCACTATTACCAGATGATGGTGGCGCTCCATCCTGACAATACCGAAACGAAGCTTCAGCTCGCCGTGGCCTATGCGGCTGATGAACGTTTCGATGAGGCGATCGCCGTCTACCAGCATATATTGCAGCAATCACCCACCGATGCTCCCACCCTAGCGGCACTGGGAAAGCTGCTCTATAACACCCACCGCCATCAGGCGTTGCTGGAGTATTGTGGATGCGTTAAAAAACAATTCCCCGATGATCCTAAACCATATGTCATTGAGGCCGCAGTGCATGCTCGCCAAGGTGAGTGGCAGGTGGCACAGAAGATCCTCGATGAACTACTGGCTCAGTATGGCCCCTCTTTCGATGTGGTTGCGGCCTACGCACTGATTGCGCGTCCAGCCAAAGCCAATTGCAAGGTGATTAGCTTGATCGAAGCAGTGTTGCAGACTCAGGCGGCGCAGCTCTCTCCCGATCAGTTGGCTGAGCTCCACTTCAATCTCGGCCGTCTACATGATCACGAAGCAGATTATGATAAGGCATTCTTTAATTTTCAAAACGCCAACCGTCATAAATTTCACGGTTTTGATCTGGAGGAGCAGCGACGTTTCATTGATGACATTACTGGTGAGCTCAATAGCGATTTTTTTGAGGCGACACACAAACCCACAGGCGTGGCTGCGCGGCCAATCTTCATTCTAGGTATGCCGCGTTCAGGTAGCAGCCTGGTTGAACAGGTACTGGATTGCCATTCACAGGTCTTTGGTGCGGGTGAGCTCTATTACATCAACCAGATTGCCCAGCAGGTCACGCCGCCAGATGGATCGTATGGCGCAACGGTGGCAGGATTGGGAGTAGATGAGATTGATCACTATGCCAACCAGTATCTGGAAAAGGTTGCCAACCTAGATAATTCGGCTCGTTATGTCACGGATAAAATGCCGCAGAATTTCCTGCACCTGGGGCTGATTGCACGCCTCTTTCCTGATGCCCGTATTATTCATTGTGTGCGTGATCCCGTTGATGTCTGCCTCTCCTGTTACTTTCAATCCTTTAACCAAGGGCACGACTACTCGTATGATCTTGGTGCGCTGGCAGGCTATTACCGCAGTTACCATGACCTGATGCAGCACTGGAAGCAGAGTCTCAATCTCCCTTTTTTTACCCTGCAATACGAAACCTTCATAGATCAACAAGCACAGACCACCGCCGCGTTGCTGGAGTTTCTGGATCTACCTTGGGAGGATAGTTGCATGAGACATTATGAGAACCCCCGAGTGACAGTGACAAGCAGCCATGATCAGGTGCGCCAGCCAATCTACAAACGCTCGGTTCAGCGTTGGCGTAATTATGAACAGCATATTGGTCCGCTGATGGAGCAGTTGCAGGGGTTGTAGTTTAAGATAGGCCCCATGTTATTAACCCCTCAACTCACACCCATTCAAGAAATTTTTGATCCGGTGCTGGATCACCATGGAGTGCGGCTGCTGATCAAACGCAGCGACTTGGTACACCCCACCATCTCCGGTAACAAATGGTACAAACTCAAATACAACCTGTTGGCGGCGCGGCAGCAGGGTTACCAGACACTGCTCAGTTTTGGTGGCGCCTACTCCAACCACATCCATGCGCTGGCGGCGGCGGGCCATGAGTATGGTTTTAGAACCATCGGCATGATTCGTGGTGAAGCGTATCAGCCGCTCAACGCAACACTTCAGTTTGCAATGGATCATGGCATGATGCTGCACTACCTTAATCGTGCCGACTATCGACTGAAAGAGTCTGTGCAGTTTGTTGAACAGCTACAACAACGTTTTGGTGAGTTCTATCTCCTACCCGAAGGTGGTACCAATGAACTGGCGGTGCAGGGGTGTCGTGAGCTGTTGGCCGATGTGGTCGAGCCATTTGATCTGGTTGCCTGCGCCTGTGGTACCGGCGGCAGTTTTGCGGGTGTGGTGGCGGCGCTTAATGGCAAACATCAGGCGCTGGCGGTGGCGGTGTTGAAAGGTGCTGAGTTTCTGCGTGACGTAGTGCAGCAGTGGGTGTTGCAGAGTACCCGTCAGCAGTTTGATAATTGGCAGATCGAGTCTGATTATCATCATGGTGGGTATGCCAAAACCACGCCGGAGTTGCTGGCCTTCATGCGGCGCTTCGAGCGGTTGCATGGCATCCCGCTTGACCCTGTCTACACCGGCAAGCTCTTTTTTGCGCTCTATGTGCTGGTCCAACAGCAGCACTTTGCACGCGGTACCGCCTTGCTGGCGATACACTCGGGCGGGTTGCAGGGGCGGGCAGGCTTCGGTCTGAATTGAAACGGTAATCAATGTTCCGTAGAGTGTCGGTTAGTTTTTCTACAGCTTATGAATTAATCAGGTCGATCAATGAAAAAAACCATTCCCATCAAAGTAGCAAAAGTCGAGATCACTCCTGAGAACAAGTGCAGCTTCTGCGTGGGTAGCAAGTGCTGTAGCTACATCACCCATAAGATCGACACACCGCGTAGTAAAACCGATTTTGATCACCTGCTGTGGCAGGTATCGCATAAGAATGTGCGGCTCTACAAGGATGAGGATGGCTGGTTTCTACTGATCGATAACGCCTGCAACCACCTGCAGCCCGATGGTCGTTGCGGCATCTATGAAGTACGCCCCGCCGTCTGCCGCGCCCATACCAACGACTACTGTGAATACGATGCCCCGGCGGAAGAGGGGTTTAAACACTACTTCGACGGTTACGAGTCGTTGCTGGCCTACTGTAAAAAGCGCTATAAAAAGTGGGATGCGTGGAAGGCGAAGCAGGCGGCCGACGGGTGATGTCCCTGTACCTGTAGCGGTTAACCGCTACAGGCTAATTTAACTGTCAGCCCCCCTCCCTTTTCGATTGTCATCTCTTCTATTGAGGCATGATCTCATCAAAACCATGAAACCCCGGGAACTCATTAGTCTGCTTGGCAGGTTGCTGACTATCGGGGTGACAGGCAGCCAACAGATGTTTGATACCAAAGTCACGCGCTGAACGCAGGGCGTGCAGATTGTCATCCACCAGTAGCGTTTGATCTGGGGTGTAGGGTTCGACCTGTTGCAGCTTGCCCCAGAAGAGCGAACTCTCTTTCGGTAGCCCCAGTTCGTGGGCGGAGATGATGTGGTCGAGGTGGTTATCGAGCCGCGTATGTTCCAGTTTTAACCCCAGACTGTGGGGGTGGGCATTGGTGACCAGCACGGTACGTTTACCCATCTTTTTCAGTTGATCTAAAAATTCCAGCGCCCCCTCCTTGATGGCGATGAGGTGGGCGACCTCGCGCTTCATTTCGATAATATCCAGATCCAGTTCGCGGCTCCAGAAGTCGAGACAGTACCAGTTCAGGGTGCCGGTATGTTTTTCAAAGATGGGTGTCAGCAGCTTTTTGGCGCTGTCAACATCGAGGCCGCGGTGGAGGGCGTAGCGCTGCGGTACCTGTTCACGCCAGAACTGGGTGTCGTAGTGCAGGTCCAGCAGGGTGCCGTCCATATCGAGCAGGACGGTGGTGATCTCATTCCAGGCTATCTTTTTCATAGGGCGTTACGCGACTCGCTCGGGGTATAATGGCGACAGACTATGCGTAAAAAGCCCGAAATACTAGCCACCGCGACTATCGCACGTACCCGACTCTTCCATGTTGAGTCGGTCGATCTGCGTTTTGCCAATGGTGTTGAGGTGCAGTACGAACGGCTGCGCAGCGGTTCTGGCGGGGCGGTGTTGATAGTGCCGATGCTGGATGACGATACGGTGCTGCTGATCCGTGAATACTCCGCCGGTGTGCATCGCTATGAGCTGGGGCTGCCCAAGGGGCGCATCGAACCCGGTGAGGATCTGCTGCTGGCAGCCAATCGTGAGCTGATGGAGGAGGTGGGGTATGGCGCCCACTCGCTGGAGCATCTGGCCGCGCTGACACTTTCGCCCTCTTACATGAATCACCAGACCCAGATTGTATTGGCGCGGCAGCTCTTTGTGCAGACGGCGCAGGGTGACGAGCCAGAGGAGATGGAGGTGGTGCCGTGGAAGCTGTCACAGCTGGCGGCGCTGCTGCAACGCGATGACTGTACCGAGGCACGCAGTATTGCGGCACTTTTTATGGTGCGTGAATTACTGTCCGGGGGGACAAAATGAGGGCGTATTCAGCGTTGATCAGTGAGGTGCAGGCGATTGC
>CAMTXZ010000007.1:0-5954 GCA_947085765.1 uncultured Chromatiaceae bacterium
CACCATCAAGCACTCTTTGAACTGCCAGACGACGCAGCAGTGCCTGTTCTTGTGTCGGTAATTGTCTTGCATCATATTTCATGGATGCATTATCGCACTTCAACAACCTTTGGTATTGTTTATTACCGACTTATTAGTATAAATACCCAGCTCAGAGCATTTTCATTTAAGCTCATAAGCAGATCATTATCCTCGGCAGGCTGATTTTGCAAATTTTTCCATATGACGTAGCAAGCTGTTGCTTGATAAACTTCGTTGGAGAAATGATCATGATACTCAACGTACATACTGAACTCTCATTGATGCGTAACGTCGCAAATCACCGGAAATTTGTCCGCGTGAATTTTCCTTGTTATGTGTTTTTTCTTTCCGTAGTCCAAGATTCACACTCTACCCAGCTCGTAGGTCCGATTAGCGCAGCGTAATCGGACGCATGACAATCGTCACCCTCAAGGCCCACCCTGGGATCACCATGCCAATTCAGAACGTAAATTCCCAGTTTGACGTAATGGTGGAATAGGGCCGATCCCGAACATGCGCCACTAAGAATAAAGGCTCGACAATAGTTACGCATGTTCCGTGTGCCATTTTTTTAATCAGGTGACTTCCATTTCACATGCGTCCGATTACGCTGCGCTAATCGGACCTACGGGCTGATCATACTCCTTCCGAAATCTAACGCCGAACTAAAGGGTGTCGTTTTTTGGCATCGCCTTAGAACGATTTTTTATAAATTTATTGGCCACAAAATAAAATAATACTGTTAGGAGAATAGAGGAAACTATATAAGCAGGAAGTGTTGTTTTTAGCATTAACAACGCACTGTCTACTCTTTGCTCTTCATGTAAATAAGGTGTTGCTTGATTGTTGAAGGAATAGTTATAAATATAAAAATTAATAACAAAATTAAAAATAGCTAAAAATGTGTAGATAAAAAAAGTTTTCATATTAAACTCACTTTATTTCCCAGAACCAAATCTCTCGAGACTTATTTAAATCGCTCACTCGACCCAATAATTCAAGAAGCGTTCTAATGAACATTCCACTGCTCGTTATTTTATTTTTATTCCATAGATCAATGTGGTCTCCGCTTCTTCTATCAAATGATTCATTTTCTCGTTGCCAATAATCTTTGAAGTAGATAACGCCTGTTTTTTCGGATAGTAAGTTTTGATATGAACCAGGTTGAATTGGTTCTAGTTTACCAAAGCTAGGTGGTGTATATTTTTTTAAACCATTAGCAATGTCTTCGGCAAGCAAAATATGCTTTTTCCCTTGGTGAGACCAACAACGATTGCCTTTAATATGGCTTAAGTCTACCCCTGAACGTACAAGACATTCACTAAGCATGATCGCACAGTAATCAGTAAATGGCTTGTTGCTGTCTTTTTGCTTGTTTGTGCATTGTGATTTGATTATTTCTTTGTCTGGATAATTTTTCCATAAAGTATCGAATGAAACCATGTTCTCTCCTTAGTATTTTTTCTTCATAGCAGGTAGTAGATGGGCACTAGCGCCCGGGCATTATTTAATATACGGACAGCAATGATGCCACCATAATTCGTTGATGAACAATGAAATATTTATTCAGGTGCCCGTATATTAATATCAACAATACTGACAGGAGCTGTAGGCCAAGTAGCTCATAAATATCGGTTCATGGCGCGGTGAGTTAGTGACGGCGAGTGCCCGCTTTCGTTGGACATCACCATTCCAGACCAAAACACATCTGGCACTCACTGTCAGATCAACTACTGACGATTACCCCTAACGCAACAATTTAAGCCCCGCTGGCAGCGCTTCACCAAACATGCGTCGTTCATCGCTTTCATCCAGTTCAACAATCTCCTGCACCATGTGTATCCATGCGGCGGGGGCTTTGATGTTTTCCAATCGGCGTTGCACTTCATCACGTAGTGTCTGATCAAGATCGCGTTCGCGGTCGCCGCTGACTCGGGCGAGCAGGGTGGCGGCGAAGCTGGCGGGTTCGATCTTTTTCCAGTCGAGGGTCAGCAGCTGCTCTAGCCATTTTTCAGCAACGCTGCGGGCGACTACGTTGTGGGCGCTGCCATGAAACGGTACCCGTGCGCCGATGCGGCCGACGGCCCACCAGGTTTGTGAATTTTCGCTTGGTTTGCGCAGCCGTTCGATCAACCAGTTGCCAATCTGCTCTTTGCGTTGAGCGCTGACACGTTCCAGTGCGGCGGTGAGTTTTACCATGTCGTCGTAGCCCTGTTTTTTTGAGCCACTGCGTTTGACGTGCGACTTGCCCGGCGGTTGCAGGTAGTAGGCGATGTCGTCGAGCATCTGCGTCTGGGCCTGCTCGTCGAGCCCGCCTGCGATGCGTCGCCACAGCGTCCACCACTCTGACCAGTTCTGGTTTTCGTTGCCGTATTGCACACCCTGTTCGTAGATCGACCAGAGTTGCTGGACGCGCCAATCGTCGAGTGGATAACCGAAGCCGGGGCGCAGGCAGAAGCCGGTCAGACTGAACCAGACCCGTTCATGATCGGCCGTGCGGCGTCGTTTGCGGCCACCCTCCATCAGCGGTGTGAAGAGTTCACGCAGCAGCGGTGTCTCCCAGCGGTTTCTATCACCAAGCTCTTTTTCAAGTTCACTGCGTAGCCGCTTGACCTCCTTTTCCTGCACCTCGTGCGAGCGGTTGTCATAGATGCGCTGGATGCGTTCCACTGCCTGACTGAATTTGGGCGGCAGTTGGGCGTTGACCAGTTCGGTAGTCGCCTGTGTGTTGCCTTGGCCGCGCAGCTGGAATTCAAGTTTCCAGCGCTGGCTGGCATCTGCCTGGCTGACACAATACATCTCCAGTGTGCCGACCTCGGTCAGGGTGGCGGTAAGCTGCACCGGTAGTTCGCGTTCGGTTGTGGCTGTCTCATGGGACATCACACTCACCAGGGGTGGCAGTGGCGAGAACTCAGCGCCGATCAAGTCGACAATCTGTGCTGCCTGGTATTTTGTATCGGCCGTTGAGGACATCAGGCGGAAGCTCACCGGCTGGCCCAGGCGCAGGGCGAAGGTCTGTTTGCTGAGTTGAATCTCAACACCCTCTTCACTGCCGCGCGGTAACACACAGATGCCTTGTTGATTCTGGTTGTGGCTGTTGCCCTCCAGCAGCAGAAAATAGCTACGTGCCGATCCGCCGCCGATTTTTGGCGCTTTGCCCAATGTGGCCAGGCCGTAGGCGACTGCACCACAGGCCACGGCGGTATCGGGGTGCGGGTTGCTGAGCAGGGTGGGGCGGTCGCCGCGCCAACCGCTTATAACATCGATCAGCCGTTCGGCTATTGCACTGCTGCGAAATACTCCGCCGTTGAGTAGCAGCGCATCCGGCGTTGGCAGCACGCCATCCTCCGGCGCGTCACTGCCTAACGCCTCGCGTGAGGCGCGGGCGTGGTGGTTCAAAAAGGCGGCGACATGGCGGGTGACGGCCGGGTCGGCGGCGTAGGGCAGACCAAACTCGACGATGCCGCCACGGCTGCGTTGCGGCTGTTCGTCGGCGGTAACTACTGGAAAAAAACCATCCAGCAGCATGCGCCACACCTCGTCTCGCCCCAGTTCTGTTGAACGGACGCCGCCGATCAGTTTGGCGCCGCTGCCAAGCAGCGTGACACTGATCTGCTCGGGGGCATCTTCGGCCAGTAGCTGCTCTTTGGCGTTGCGACACTGTTGCAGCAGTTGCGACAACCGCGCCGTGCCGAGGCGTGCGCCATCAGCGCCGAGACGACTTTCGGCCAGGTGGGCCAGCCCCAGATCCATGTTGTCACCGCCCAACATTAAATGATCACCCACACCGATGCGGGTTAGTTGTGGACCAGTTGGACCGTGGCTGATCTTGATCAGGGTGAGATCGGTGGTGCCGCCGCCGACATCGCAGACCAGTACCAGCCGCGCCTTGCCGAGTGCGCTTTCCTGGTCGTTACGATGACGATAGAGCCAGTCGTACATCGCTGCTTGTGGCTCTTCGACCAGTCGCACTTGCGGCAGTCCGGCCAGTTGGGCTGCTTCCAGCGTCAGCGCTCTAGCCGCCTCGTCGAAAGAGGCGGGCACTGTCAGTACCAGTGTCTGTTGTTGCAGCGCATGGTCGGGAAATTGCTGGTCCCAGGCGTGGCGCACGTGGCTGAGATAGCTGGCGCTGGCCGCAACGGGTGAGATCTTGTTGACCTCGTCCGGCGCGCCCCAAGGCAGAATGGCGGCGGTGCGATCCACACTGGGGTGGGAGAGCCAGCTCTTGGCGCTGGCCACCAGACGGCCCGGAACTTGTGACCCGAGTTGGCGCGCCAGGGTGCCGACGATGACGTTGTTGTCCTGTGGCCAGGGCAGTTGCAGATCAGTTTGGCTCAGCTCATCGGCGGCCGGGTGGTAGCGTAACGAGGGCAGCAGCGGGCGGGCGGCGACTTCGCCCAGCCCCACCAGCTGCTCTATATTAAAGAGCCTGATCTCAGCGCTGTTGTCGATTTCGGTATAGGCGACCACCGTGTGGGTGGTGCCCAGATCGATGCCGACGATATAACGGGCGGTCACCCCGGCGCGCCCTGGCGCACATCAAACTCCACCTTCCAGCGCTCTGTGCCGTTGCTTGCCAACGCCTCCAGCGCCAGGGTACCGATGTCGGTGACCACGGCGTGCAGCTGCACCGGCACCACCTCACCGGGACGGCGTTGATCCGCCGGCAGTGTCGCCTCGATCTCACCCAGCTCCTGCAACTCGTCGTCGGACCAAAACTCCAGCAGTGCGCCGACCTGGTCATGACGCCGTACCGAGGAGCCAAAGAAACGGAAGCGCACCGGTTCGCCCACCACCAGACCAAACTGCTGCGGCGTTGCTTCGCACTCCGTGCCTTCCTCCATGCCAAACGGCGCAACGCAGAGTGCCTGCACCGGCGGCGTTAGCCCCGGCACCGCCGGCATGGAGGATTCAATGCCGACGTAGTAGGCCTGGGCGGTACCACCACGAATCCGCACGCCGTTGCCGCGCCGCATATAACTGTAATAGGCCGCCCCTTTGGCCACGGCCAGGTCCAGATCGGCCCCCGCCAGCAGACGGGCGGGCGGCGCCGCTTCGGTCGCCAGCCAGCCATTGATCACCTGCAAAATACGGTCGGTCAGCAGCGCAGATTTGAAGACGCCGCCGTTGAACAGCACCGCCGTCGGATGCAGGAAACTGGCCCCCGGCGACAAGGCCCGGTCAAACCCTTGTAGCTCCGCCGTGGCCGTGGTTTGCCGATTAAGGAAGGCGGCCAGATGGCGGGTGATGCCCGCATCCTGAGCATAAGGCAACCCCAGCTGGGTAAGACCGGCGCGGGCGCGGACGGCGGGGCGGGCCGACGCATCTACTTGTGGGAAGAACCCCTCCACCAGTGTTGTCGTCACCTCGGCGCGGGTCAGTTCGCTACGGATGGAACCGCCAATCAGTTTAGAGCCGCGACTCGGCACCACCAGCGGCGCCTGCTCTTGTCCTGCTTCACTGAGCAGCTTCTCCTTGGCGGCGCGGCAGGCGTAGGTGAGGCTGCGCATCTGCCAGGCGTCGAGACGGGTGCCCTGGGCGGCGAGTTTTTGCGCCACGCCGTGGGCCAGCGCCAGATCCATGTTGTCACCGCCGAGCAGGATATGTTCCCCCACCGCGATGCGATGCAGCTCCAGGTTGCCGTCGCGTTCGACCACGGCGATCAGCGAGAGGTCGGTGGTGCCGCCGCCAACATCGATCACCAGGATCACGTCGCCGACCTCCACCTGTTTGCGCCACTGGCCGCCGCTGTTTTGAATCCAGCTGTAGAGCGCCGCCTGCGGCTCCTCCAACAGGGTCAGATGCTGATAGCCGGCGAGTTGCGCCGCCTCGGCGGTGAGTTCACGCGCCGCCGGATCAAACGAAGCGGGGATGGTGAGCGTGATCTCCTGTTCGTGGAAAGGTGAGTCGGGATGGCTCTGGTTCCAGGCGTC
>CAMTXZ010000008.1:0-1979 GCA_947085765.1 uncultured Chromatiaceae bacterium
CATAATCAGTCACCAAAACCTTTTGTTTGGACCAAAAATGTTGGTCAAATAATGGAGAAAGTGGGGCGAGCTAGAGAGATATTACAAAATGTATAATATATTCAGGACACTACACTAGGTGTCACCCCCAACAGACAGCAGTTTGCCCCACTGCTCTTTACTCATGCAGAGATCACTGCCCGTATGATGCAGGAGCGCAACGCCCCAGATGCCTTGACCCGTAACCGAGTCGGTATCCTGCTGGGCAACCCGGCCTGCCCGCTCACCAAGACCCTGAGCCACACTCTCTGGTCGCTCTACAATATTCTGCCCGCTGGCGCCACCCAACTGCCCCACCGTCACAACTCCGTGGCCATCGATTTCTGTGTCACTGCGGGTGAAAATACCTACACCCTGGTTGGCGACAAGATTGATGAGAAGGGCCACATCATCAACCCAATCAAGGCGCTGTGGACACCTGGCTCGCTCTTTGTCACTCCACCCGGCTGGTGGCACTCACACCACAATGAATCGGGCGAAGATGCCATTGTTCTGCCGATTCAAGATGCCGGTCTGCTCACTTACATGCAGATTCTCGACATTCAGTTTGTCACCGCACAGGAGTAACCAGGAGCCTGAAAAGCTGCAAAAATAGTCTGTAGTAACCCTTTGTATCTTGTAGCACCCATCTGTAAGCGTGAATTAAGCTTGCCAGACTAACCTGATGGACAACCAACAATAATCACAAAGGAGTCTGACATCAGTCAAAGCAAGTGGAGCCGACCAACACGGTTGTTACATATGGGCATGGCGCTGACTGTCTCGCTGCAGTTGGGAATCAGCTTGCTGATGGCCGCGCCTGACGCTGAAAATGCCAGCAAATTTGCCCACACAGCCTTAGAAGCCCATGATATTGTGGGCATGACAGCACTGGTTATCATTTTGGCACACTGGTTTTGGAGTCTGACCAACCAAACCGATGGTGGCCTGGCGCGGCTTTTCCCCTGGCGCGGCGCTGCCCTGGCGGAGGTCAAACACGATCTGAGCCAGATAATAAAAGGGCAGCTACCCGCAAATGATGCTCGCGGCGGTCTACCCGGTCTGGTTCATGGACTCGGTTTTCTGGCGGTAACCGGCATGGTCGCCACTGGTGGGGTACTCTTTTTCATCTTCCCGGAAACCGGCAAGCCAGACGCAACGGTTGAGTTTTTTGCTGGCATCCACGAATTCATCGCCCCCCTTGTTTGGGTCTACTGGGGCAGCCATATTGCCCTGGCGCTTCTGCATAAAAAGATGGGGCATACCACTCTGCAAGAGATGTTTAACCTCAAACCATAATGCCCGCCCACCCCTATAACCATGTTTTAATGGGTTATAGGGGTTCCCCTGCAATATCCTCACAAATATAAAGTCATTTTAAACGCTTGCAATTATCCCCCACAACAACATAAATTTATCCTGCCTGTCATATTCCGGCAACGGTTATGACTCAGCATACAATTTGGGCAAATTTGGATAACTGCTTGCGCAAGTGAGGAGCAAAAAGATGGATGAGCTGAATTTCGATGATGAAGTGTATATCCAAAAACATACACGTTCGGGCTATGGCAGTACCACAAAACCGGAACAGAAACGGATTCGCAAACAACACAAGTTCAGAGAGATTGAACAACGACTTGAAGAGCGGCGGCTACAAAATGAGTTGTGTGACACTTTAGGCTAATCGCACAATCAATCTCGAAGGGGCGGCGTGCTTGCCGTCAACCCCCCTGGCACGATGTCAGCGATACGGTTAGAACGCCCCTCCTGAAAGACAACCGCTTATGAATCGTTTATGCGGTGATAAACATCCGGCACCAACAAATAGTCATCTCACAGTGTCTGAGCCGATACCAACATCGAAAATTCGCGCAGCAACAACATCAGCGCTACCGCCACCATCACCATACCAATCATAGCCGCCTTACGACCTTCAAGCAGCAGCACAGCCACAGGTAAAC
>CAMTXZ010000009.1:0-12662 GCA_947085765.1 uncultured Chromatiaceae bacterium
CACAGCTGGCGGCGCTGCTGCAACGCGATGACTGTACCGAGGCACGCAGTATTGCGGCACTTTTTATGGTGCGTGAATTACTGTCCGGGGGGACAAAATGAGGGCGTATTCAGCGTTGATCAGTGAGGTGCAGGCGATTGCAGCGGTGGCCGCTGACGCTATTCTGGCGGTCTACAGTCGCAACTTTTGTGTTGAGCACAAGGCCGACGATAGCCCGGTGACCGAGGCTGACCTGGCGGCCAATGCGGTGATTGTGACGGGATTGACAGCACTGACGCCCGACTGGCCGGTGCTGTCGGAGGAGGGGGATTACATCCCTTTTGCAGAGCGCCAGCAGTGGCAGCGTTACTGGCTGGTGGACCCGCTCGATGGCACCCGCGAATTCATCAAGGGTAATGGTGAGTTCACTATTAATATTGCGCTGATTGATTCCGGCCAGCCAGTGCTGGGGGTGATCCACGTGCCGGTGACCGGTGATTGTTATTTTGCGGCACAGGGGAGTGGTGCCTACAAACAGGCCAAGGGGCGGGTGGTGCAGCAGATTCGGGCGCGTCGTTGGGATGGTGGCCACATCACCATCGCCGGTAGCCGTTCTTATCACAGTGACTGTTTTAAAGCGCTGTTGACCAACTTTAGCGAACGCCATGTGCTGACGTTGGGCAGCTCACTCAAATCGTGTTACATCTCCGAAGGGCGTGCCGATCTCTATGCCCGGCTTGGGCCGACCGGCGAGTGGGACACCGCGGCGGCACAATGCATTCTGGAAGAGGCGGGTGGCAGCCTTACCAATCTTGATCTCAGCCCGCTACGTTACAACCGTAAGGATTCGTTGATCAACCCCCCCTTTCTGGCCTTTGGTGATGGCCGTCATGATTGGCGCCGTTACCTTCCTGGGGAGCTGCCTGCTTAATCCTTGTGTTCGTTACTCGGCATGCCGGAGTAGGGAAGCTTCATGTGGCCGTAACGGATCGCCAACACAGCGAGTGTCAGCAGTACGATGGTGGCTGAGATGGAGATGACCTTCCAGCTATCCATGTCCTTGATGTCGAGCGTGAGATATCGGGCCAGCGCGACAATGGCGATGTAGATCGGCATGCGGATCGGCAGCTTGCCTGACTCCAGGTAGACACTCACCATGGCGATCACCTCAAGATAGAGAAACAACAGCAGTAGGTCGGATAGCGTCACCTTGCCGACGTTTATCATGTGCATGATCTCCTGAAAGCCGGCGACCAGGGTGGCGATGGTGATGATGAAGAGGCCGCCATATTCGATAAGGCGCAGACTCTTGCGGCTGATGTGGTCCTGTTTGACGGACATGGTGGGAATACCCTCTGAAGATGGAGATGAGATTGTCGGTAGTATGGGGGGTGGAGACAAGGTTTTTCTAGCGCTAAAAGATATTTGGTTGGCATAAAATGCAGATGAACGTGAGTACAACAGAGTGCTAACAACAGCAAACACAGAGAGGATGGCAGTAATGGTGAGTGACGCCATGCTCTTGCCACAGGGGCGGGCATTGGCGGCTGAATTGGGTTTGCCGCTGGCGGCGGATCTCCCCTTGGTCCCATTGTCATGCGAGCTGCTGTTACAACTCACGCCCGAACGGTTGCAGCTACAGCAGCTTGGCCCCCATGCGCCCGGGCCGGTCTATGTTGAGTTTATTGAAGGGGCCATGGGCCATCGCCGCCGTTATGGCGGTGGTCGTGGTCAGCTAGTGGCAAAGGCGGTCGGAATGAAAAAAGGCTTTATCCCCACTGTTGTTGATGCCACGGCGGGTTTGGGGCGTGACTCATTTGTCCTGGCGCAGCTTGGTTGCCCGGTGCAAATGGTCGAGCGTTCAGCGGTGGTGGCGGCATTGCTGCGTGACGGCATGGCGCGTGGCCGGAGTGATGCCGAGGTCGCCCCAATCATCGCGCAGATGTCGTTGGTGGTGGCCGATGCCAAGCAGTGGCTACTGACATTGGCCGACGGGCAATGTCCTGATGTGGTCTACGTTGATCCCATGCACCCCGAACGTACCAAGGCCGCCGAGGTAAAAAAGGAGATGCGCTTGTTTCGCGATCTAGTGGGATGTGACGAGGACGATGCCGAGCTGTTGCAAGCGGCGCTTGGTGCTGCCCGTAAGCGGGTGGTGGTCAAACGGCCACGCAAGGCAGAGGCGATTGCCGGACCCAAACCAAGCCTGGTGATGGAGGGCAAAAGTACACGTTTTGATATTTATCTGCTGCAAACTTGACGTGTCACAACCAAGTTAAATGCGCGATGACGTTAGCTCATCCCGCTACCCCATATTGTTACAACGAGGCAACGATGGAAAAACGAATTGAAGATGTAGAGATACGAATGGTCTACCTGGAACAGACGGTTGAAGAGCTGAATCAGGTAGTGATCAAACAGCAGGACCAGATCGATCGGTTGCTGACAGAGGTGACACGGATGAATCAACAGATGGATTCGGGCGCCGAGTTTGTGCGTCCCCAGTCGGACGAGACGCCGCCACCGCACTATTGATGAGTCGTTATCGCCGACTACTGTTTTCTATAACTAACTACAAGTGCCTTGTCTACGTATGAAACACCATAATAACAAGCCCGAAGTAGTGATCATTGGCGCCGGTGCCGCCGGACTGATGTGTGCCATTGAGGCGGGCAAACGTGGCCGTAGCATATTGGTGTTGGATCAGGGCAATAAGGCCGGGCGTAAAATTCTGATGTCCGGTGGTGGCCGTTGCAACTTCACTAATTACGAAGTCACTCCGCAAAATTTTATCTGTCACAACCCCCATTTTTGCAAGTCGGCGTTGAGCCGCTTCAGCCAGTGGGATTTTCTGGCACTGGTGAATCAGTATCAGATCCCTTTTCATGAGCGTGACCATGGCCAGCTATTTTGTGACAACAGCGCCAAGGATATTCTCAATATGTTGTTGGCTGAGGCAGAGAAGGCGGGCGTTCAGATTCAGCTGAAAACCGAAATAGAGAAGATCCGCAAATTGGATGATGGCGCCTTCAGCCTCAAGACCTCGCAAGGGGATCTGTTGTGCCAGTCACTGGTCATTGCCAGCGGTGGCCTCTCCATTCCGACCATGGGCGCATCACCGTTTGGCTATCAAATAGCAGAACAGTTTGGTATTAAAGTATGGCCTACCCAGGCGGGCCTGGTGCCTTTCACTTTGCAACCGGCCGACAAGGATAAATACTCCATACTCACCGGTATCGCCATTGATAGTAACGTGACTAATCAACGTGCCAGCTTTCGGGAAAATATTCTCTTTACTCACCGTGGTCTCAGTGGCCCGGCGATCTTGCAGATATCCTCTTATTGGCAGCCTGGCGAAACGATCAATATTAATCTTCTGCCAGATCATGACCTTGTTGACGAACTTAAACAGGCACAACAGCAATCGCCACAACAGCAGATTAAAACGATCATCAGTCGCTATCTGCCTAAACGTGTTGTGAGTGCCTTTGTTACGGAGGGTCTGCTGGAGAGCACACTTGCCAATACCTCTCATAAAGAGTTTGAAACCATCGCCCAGGCATTGCAGGACTGGCAGATTAAACCTGCTGGCACCGAAGGCTATCGTACTGCGGAGGTCACCACCGGTGGTGTCGACTGCGACGCCATCTCATCCAAAACACTCGCGGCCAATGGTGTGCCAGGGCTCTATTTTATTGGTGAAGTATTGGATGTGACAGGCTGGCTGGGCGGTTACAACTTTCAATGGGCGTGGGCATCGGGCTGGTGTGCCGGGCAATACGTTTAGGTGGCTGACTGAGTCATCTCAGCTATAGGATTTTTAGCCAATGACGTTGTTCTGTTTGAGTGCCGTGAGTGTGTCGATAAAGTGCGCAACCACCTCTCGCGGCACCCATGCCTGGTCCTGTTGCACGGCTAACACTGCTGCACGTAAGCGTGACGCAATGTGTGATTGATGAATGTAGCCCATTGCGCCGGCAAACAGGAAGCGCAGTAATACCTGCTCGTCCTCTTTGTCATCCACAAGCAGAAGCGTGCGACCACCCGGTTGCCAGCCGCGCACCGCTTCCACCAGCGCTAAGGCTTCATGATGCCCACGTATGTCCAGCACAATCACATCAGGCTGGCTGCAATTCAGTAAGGCGCGGGCCTCTTGTGGCAAGCCGATGCTCAGCTCAAACTCGTCAGGACTCTGTAAATAGTGCTCAAGCCCTTTGTCGGCACTTAAACAGGTAACTTTGATTTTCATCGCTGCGGTCCATTCATCTTGAATCGATAGTAACTCTAATCGCATAAGTTGGTTAAGGCAATTGTACTTCAGTGCTATCTGGATAACGCGGCTAAGTAGCCACCCATGCGTGCCGCTAGTATGTTGACAAAAGGTCTAAGGTTGCCAGCAATGAATGATGTTGCCCGATGAATCGTATTAAACAGTCCGCTCTTGCTACAGTGGCCTTGGCCACTCCTAATGCAGCTGTGCGTGACCACTGGGCTGCTGCGTTAGCGGACTATCCGCTGTTTCTTATTGATGACCGTGTGGTGCTGGAGCAATATGCGGCTGCCAACACGGCTGTCAAACCATCGCTGATTGTATGTGATGAAGTGCTGATTCAAAGCGGACGGGATCCACTGCTTACGGCGCTTGGCCAGCTGGCGGGCGGTACACCAATATTGATGATGGTGGCGGATGATCCGGAAATGGTCGACATTGAGTGGATCTATTGCGGCGTGCGTGGTTGTTGTTTGCAGTTGCTTGAGGCCGACATGTTAAATAAGGCGGTGGCCACCCTGCTGACGGGTGAGGCCTGGTTGCCGCGACGACTGATTGCCAGGGTCATCACCACGGTTTTTGATGAGGCGGTGGCAACTGTACCGCTCAAGCAGGATGACTCTTTACTGCTGCTCACTCCGCGCGAATGTGAAGTGGCAAAACTTGTGACTGAAGGGCTTAATAATAAACTGATTGCCAGGCAGCTCGATATCTCAGAGCGCACTATCAAGGCACACCTAGGTAATATTTTTCAGAAACTTGGGATTGATAATCGCTTGATGTTGGCGATGACACTTAAAAATAGTTTTTAAGCGGTGCTCTATTTTGAATGCACTGCATACCGAAAGTTTTAGCAAATTAAAAACGGCGCCAATCCCTGGCACCCTTACTGTTTTTTTTAAGTTTTAACAGTCATCTCTAGCCGTTATTTATTAGGCGCTGACAAGTGCAGTGTTGTTGAGTGATTTGCGCTTGCGCCAGCCTAATCCCACCAACCCAGCCGCCAGTAACGCCAATGATGTAGGTTCTGGAACGCTGCCAGAGACTTCGATGCTATCCAGGGCCAGTGCCTGGAAACGACCATCGGTGACCGAGGTGGTGAGTGAACTGCAGCCCGAGCAGTCAGAGAGCAGAACCTTGTCGAAGCCGCCACCTGAAAAACCCAGGTATTGATTGGTGGTAGGGGCGAAAAAGCCTGACAGTACCGAGACACCATCGTTGAGCAGTTCATAAAAGACATTGCTGGCCAGACCAAATCCGGAACCAATCCGCATGCCGACATCTTCAAAATTCAGACCGCTGCTGAGCGAGATCTGGGTGTAACCGTGATCACCACCATCTGGATACCAGCTGCGTTGGTCCTGCTGATGTGTTGAGTTGTAAGTAACCCAAATATCGTTGCCCGCATCGCCGTTGATCTGCTGAACAGTAATGCCATCTTCTGTATAAGCACTGTTGCCGCCAGTATAATGTAACCCGTCAGTCGGGATGCTTTCAAAGCCGTTGAAGTTGCTGCGCAGGCTGTCGTTTATAAAATCAGAAAATTGAACGACCGGTAGGGCTTGTGCTAACGAGCAGCTGGTCACCAGGGTCAAGCCAAGCAGGGTCTGTTTGATCATTTTTTATCTTCCTTCAACGTATTTAATGTGAAGCAAGTGTAAAGGTGGTCAGCGGCAGGGGAAATTGTACCTAGGTACTATACTTATAAGATTTTTTTACTACATTTTTGATGATTGAGCGCAGCTTGTAGTGGTTTGGGGCAATCTGGCTCGTGTTAATATGCGAGTTCGGAGGGCGGTCATCTGCCTTAGTCGAATGGATAATTTTGGAGAATTATATGAGTAAGTTTCAGATAACTACTATGGCAGCCCTTTTGTGTGCCTCAAGCGTGGCTGTTTCGGCTCAGCAGATTGATTTGAGTTTGAGCAAGGATACGGCGTTGCTGAGTTACACCATGCCAATCAACTATAGCGCCGCTGGCCGTACCGATGCCGACTTTGGCCTGCTCTACACCCAGGACAATGACATGCTGGTGATGGCGGGTATTGCCATGAGTGGTGAGGCTGGCAGCCAGGTGCCGGGCCTCGATGGCGGCGTCGGTTTTAAATTTTATGGTGTATCTATGGACAATGGTGCCGATATTGGTGCTGTGGCCCTTGGTGGAATGCTTAAGTATGAGCTGCCGGGTTTGAATCGGGTTAGCTTGGTCGGCGCGTTGAATTACGCCCCGAACATCACCACCTTTGGTGATGCTGATCGTCTGTGGGACTTTAATGCCCGCGTCGAGTTTGAGGTGTTGCCAGCAGCCATTGTCTATCTGGGATACCGTGATGTTGGTGCGCGTATGGATATCAACAAACTTGATATCGATCTGGACAAGGGCGCACACGTTGGTTTGAAGATGTCCTTCTAATGGCGTAAATAATAGGGTGCTGGGCAGCGACGGTGAAAGTTTCTGGTTCTTCAATAGCGGCCTATTACGTTGGCAATGCGGCGCTGGCCCTGGATCGTCAGGCAGCGCAGCAGTCGCAAGCGGTTGCCCAGCAGCTTCAGCGCCCAAGCCGGCCGCCGCCGCTCAATGAGCAGGTGCTGGAGGGCGAGCTGCTCAACGAAGAGCGGCAGCGACAGGCGCAGTACCAAAGCGGTGCCGCTGGCGATGAGTCGGCGGCACAGCAACGGGCCGCCCAGCCACCGTTAGCCAATACACTCAGCACCAACCCCGCGATCCGTCACTATCAGACCACGGCCCAACTGGATGGCTTTGCCAGCGCCGGGCCAATCCATCAAGTGGATATATACGTTTAATGAATCAGGAAAAAGGGATGAAACCTCTCGATGAGGGGCGTCTGCGGCGTCTGCTGTGTGAACAGCGTTGGGCCTCTTTTGGCACCCTCGACGAGGGCCGCCCGTTTGTCTCGTGGGTCGCCTATGTGGTGGATGAAGGTGGCGCGCTGCTGCTGCATCTGAGCCGCCTGGCCAAACACACCCGCAATCTGTTGGCGGATGGCCGCGTCTCGTTGGCGCTCAGCGAGGCCGATGATGGTCGGAGCGATCCCCAGACACTGGCTCGTATCACCCTGGATGGCTCAGTGGTATTGGTCGAGCGCGACAGCACGGACTACCAAGCCGGGCGGGAGTGTTATCTGGCGCGGTTGCCGGCAGCGGCGATGCTCTTCGATTTTGCGGACTTCTCACTCTTCAGGCTGACGCCCCAGTCCGGGCGTTATGTCGAGGGTTTTGGCAGCAGCCATCGTCTGACGGCAGAGCGTTTGCGGTTGCTGCTGGCCGCCTCATGAGATCCATCCATGTTGTAGCTGGTGTGATCGTCAATCAGGCCGGCGAGGTGCTGCTGGCGCTGCGGCCAAAAGAGAAACATCAGGGCGGTCTGTGGGAGTTTCCCGGCGGCAAGGTGGAGCCGGGGGAGGCGGCGTTGGCGGCGCTCAAGCGGGAGTTGCAGGAGGAGCTGGGCATCTCGGTGACCCAGGCGCGGCCGCTGATCCGGGTGCAACACAACTATCCCGATAAGGCGGTGTTGCTGGATGTCTGGCGTGTTGAGGCGTTTGACGGCGTCGCCCACGGCCGTGAAGGTCAGGCGGTGGAGTGGGTTGCCCCCGAGCAGTTGCCGCTGCGCGCCTTCCCCGCCGCCAACCACCCGATTGTGACAGCGGCACGATTGCCAGACCGTTATCTCATCACCCCGGAACCGCAGCAGCAAGATGAGTTTTTGCAACAGCTGGAGTTGGCACTGCAAGGCGGCATCCGTCTGGTGCAGCTACGCGCCAAGACATTGGATGAGGTCGCTTATCGATCACTGGCGGCTGCCGCCGTGGCGCTCTGCCAGCGTTACCAGGCCCGCCTGTTGCTGAATGCACCGTCGTCGTTGGCGCTTGCGCTGGGGGCCGATGGTGTGCATCTGAGTAGCCAGCGACTGCTGGCGCTAGAGGCGCGCGCCGCTGGTTTTGCGGCCTCGTCTGGACGCTGGGTTGCGGCCTCCTGCCACAACGCCCACGAGCTGCAACACGCAGTGGCCATCGGTGTCGATTTTGTGGTGTTGTCGCCGATTAAACCGACCCTGTCACACCCGCAGGCGCACGCCGTTGGCTGGCAGCAGATGCAGACGCTGATCGACCCACTGCCGATACCGGTCTACGCCTTGGGTGGTATGGGAGCGGCTGATCTGAGCGCTGCCTTTGCCCATGGGGCGCAGGGCATTGCGGCGATTCGTGCGCTGTGGCCCACGCTTAGTTGAGGTTGGAGGGCGGCTCGTCCAGGTCACTGCTGAAGGGGGACTCTTCACTGGGAATGGCGCGGTTTTTACCTTCGGCCCACTCGCCCAGATCGATCAGACGGCAACGGTCGCAGCAGAAGGGGCGGAAGGGCGATTGCGCTCCCCAGGTGACGGCGGCGCTGCAGGTGGGGCAGTTAACAGTGATGATCTTGTCGCTCATAACATACAACAGGTGAGTTTGAAGTTGACGGTTTCTGTCATCTGCGCCGGGCGGTCATGAAGATCAGGTTCCATCAAACGGATGGTGAAGCGGTGTTTGCCACCACTGATCTCGGCGAAACAGGTGCTGCCTGCGGGCAGGGTGACACGCACCATCTGGCAGTTGCTGTTGGCGTTAGCATCCAGTGATTTTTGAAAGAAGCCATCTTCAGCAACCTCTTGCGTAGTATGGCCACTTTCGCGGATCAGCCGCAGGATCAACCGCACCGATTGGTTGATCGCGTCAAAAGGGGCGAGCCACTGCTGCAGATCGACAACGCGTTGCTCTTCGGGTTGTGACAGCCAATGGTGGTAGGCGGGTAGATCAAAGTCACAGCAGCCACCGGCAATATTGATGCGCTGTTTGATGCTGCTGAGAAAATCGTTGGTACGCAGGTCCATATCCTGGTTTCTGAGGGTGTAGAGGCGGTCGATCAGCAGGTCCATCTCATTCAGAATCTCCTCCAGCCGTTTTTTATCGACATGCGGGTTCTCGGCCAACTTCTCCAGCAGTGCGGCCTGGCGCTCCATCTCTTTCAGGATTTCGTTTTTGAGATCGGCGCGGGTAAAGACCTCGGCAATATCAAAAAGTGTGTTGATAGCGGCGCGGCTGTCCCAAGGCGAGTGGCGGTAGATGTGGGCGTTGGCCTGATTGAAGAGGAACTCCAACCGTAGCAGCGTTCGGACCCGCTCGTTGAGTGGTTGTTCGTAACAGATATGATCGGACACTGTAATGTTCTGTCTCCCCGGTGATGTGTGGTTGCTTAACGACGACTGGGAGTCACTGGCTGTGGCAGGGCTTTTGTTCACACTCGGTTACCTATGCGCTACCCGTAAAAATCAGAAGTTAGTGTACGCCATCATGGGGATGCAACAAAGGTTGTCTGCTGGGTTTGATCGATTTATTTGTCCAGTTGCGCCGCTAACTGGCTGTAACGGCGGTGAAGTTGTTCAATTTGCCGCCGCAACTGATTGCGCTCACCGTTGTTGCTGATGATCTCATCGGCGGCGGCGAGTCGCTGCTCACGGCTGGTCTGGGCGGCAAAGGCGTGGTCGATTTCGCTATCGTTCATCTGGTCACGCTGCTTGAGGCGCTGGCGGCGAATCGTATCGTCGCAGTCGATAACGAGGATCCGGTTAACCAGATTCTGCTGTCCCGTCTCCAGCAACAGCGGGATCACAAAGATGGCGTAGGGGCTGGTGAGCTGGGCCGCTTGGCGCAGCATCTCGGCGCGGATGCGCGGGTGCAGGATTGCCTCCAGCTGCTGGCGTTTGGTGTTGTCGGCAAAGATGAGCTGGCGCAGGGCGGCGCGGTTGAGCTGGCCAGCATCAGTCACTATCTCAGCGCCAAAGGTTTGGGCGATCTCAGTCAACGCTGGTTGGCCCGGTTCCACCACCTGGCGGGCGATGAGGTCGGTATCGATGATCGGAACACCGAGTTCGGCAAAGAGTTTTGCCGCTGCACTTTTGCCACTGCCAATACCGCCGGTGAGGCCGATGGTCAGCATGGAGGTGGATGATTGTAGGGTGGGCACTGCCCACCAATGCGGCTTCGATTGAGTGAGATGGTGGGCGATGCCCACCCTACATTCTGCCTACCAATGTGGCTTCGGTTGAGCACCCTGGTGGGCACATGTGCCCACCCTACATTGATATTCGGGAAATCCCCGGCTTTGCAGCAGCAAACCATAAAATTAATGAATGCCGCTCATATGCAGATAGCTTGAAGTAATCGCCTCCCCCCAATAAAGCGCGATCCAGCCGGCAATGGCGAGGTAGGGACCAAAGGGGATCGGGATGTTGTGGTCGCGGCCGCGCAACAGGATCAAGCCGATGCCGATGACCGCCCCCACCAGTGACGAAAGCAGGATGATGAGTGGCAGCATCTGCCACCCCAGCCAGGCGCCGAGCAGCGCCAGCAGTTTGAAATCGCCGTAACCCATGCCCTCCTTGCCGGTGAGCAGCTTAAAACCCCAATAGACTGACCAGAGGGTGAGGTAACCAACAATGGCGCCAATGACGGCGGAGCTGATGTCGGTAAAGGTGCCGGAGAGGTTAAGCAGTAGCCCGAGCCAGAGAAAGGGCAGGGTGATGCTATCAGGCAGCAGCTGGTGATCAATGTCGATGACCGTCAGTGGGATCAAAATCCAGGTCAGCAACAGTGCAGCAGCGGCCTCCCAGCCAAAGCCAAAATGCCACGCAGCAAAAGCGGAGAGTGCCGCCGTCACCGCCTCAATGATCGGGTAACGCAGCGAGATGTGCGCGCCGCAGCCGGAGCATTTACCGCGCAACAACAGGTAGCTGACAACAGGCACATTCTCCCAGGGGCGAATCTTGTGGTTGCAGTGCGGGCAGCTGGAGCCGGGTTGGGCGAGGTTGTAAGGTTCTTCTGTAGTAGGTGTTTGTTGTGGGTCGAGTTCCGTGCACTGCTGCCGCCATTGCCGCTCCATCATAATCGGCAGGCGGTGAATCACCACATTCAGAAAACTGCCCACCAGCGCACCAAGCAGCGTGATGCTGGTGATAAAAAAGGCGGGGTTCTGTTCAAAAAGATCTGCAAGGGTCATGAAGACTTTATACCACCTGACCCATCTTGAAGATTGGCAGGTACATGGCGATTACCATGCCGCCGATGAGTACCCCCAGGACCGCCATGATCACAGGTTCCATCAGGCTGCTGAGGCCATCGACGGCGTTATCAACCTCCTCCTCATAAAAGTCCGCCACCTTGGCAAGCATTGCGTCGAGCGAGCCGGCCTCTTCACCAATGGCGATCAGCTGGCAGACCATATTGGGGAAGAGCCCGGTCTGGCGCATGGAGAGTTGCAACGAGATACCGGTGGCAATCTCATCGCGCATACGCAGAATGGCGTTGGCGTAGACAACATTACCGGCGGCGCCTGCCACAGTGGTCATCGCCTCCACCAGTGGTACACCGGCGGCAAACATGGTGGAGAGGGTGCGGGCAAAACGGGCGATGGTGGCCTTTTGAAAAATATCACCAAAGATAGGAGCCTTGAGCATGGCCTTATCAATTAAATCCCGAAAGGCCTGCGACTTCCGTTTGGCCTGGACAAGTGCGTAAACAGCGGCAGCGATGGCACCAAAAATGACGTGCCACCACTCAATCAGGACATTCGACATGTTGACTACCATCTGGGTCAGAGCTGGCAGGTCGGCACCAAACCCCTGAAACAGGGCGGAGAATTGCGGGATAACAAAGATCAACAGGATGGCGGTGACAATGATGGCGGCCACAACGACGGCTGCCGGGTAGAAAAGTGCCTTTTTGATCTTGCCTTTGATCGCTTCGATCTTCTCTTTGTAGATGGCGATTTTGTGTAACAGCCCTTCAAGAATACCGGCCTGTTCACCGGCATTAACGAGGTTGCAGTAGAGTGCGTCAAACTGATCAGGAAATTTGGAGAGCGCCTCGGCCAGCGAATTACCACCTTCGATGTCGCCCTTGATCTTCATCAACATCTCCTGCATCGCAGGGTTTTCATGGCCACGGCCAACAATCTCAAAGGACTGTACCAGCGGCACACCGGAACTCATCATGGTGGCCATCTGGCGGCTGAATATCGCAATATCCTTGGCGGTGATCCTTTTTCTGCCCTTGCCACCAAAGAGCGGTTTGCTCTTCTTTTTGACCTTGAGCGGGGTGATGCCCTGGCGGCGCAGATCCGCCTTCACCATCGTCAGGCTGATGCCGCGAAGCTCCCCTTTGGAGCGGTTGCCACGTTTGTCGGTCCCCTCCCAGAGGAAGATGTCCGGCTCTTTTGCTCTTTTTACTGCTGCTTTTTCAGCCATCGTTACTCCGTAACAACCCGGTTAAGTTCTTCCAGGCTGGTGACTCCTTGTCGTACCTTGTTCAGCCCTGACTCGCGCAGATCGGGAGTGCCCTCTTTTCTGGCCTGGTCGGCC
>CAMTXZ010000010.1:0-1754 GCA_947085765.1 uncultured Chromatiaceae bacterium
TCAGTATGGAGTTGATTGGTCGTTATTCACAAAAGCATCTCAGCTCTTTTTCTTTTTGCCGCTGTAGCCCTTGTTATCTTTAGTGGTAACAATGCGGGTCTTACTCGCTCTATTGGTGCGCAGCGGACGGCTACGCTGTTCTAAGCTTTTTATGATTGTTTCACGGCTTCCTACTTCGTAACCCGCCATCTTGATGCGTTTAATACGGCCATCGATCAGCCGCTCAATACTTGCCAGTGCCCGCTCTTCTTCCCGGCTTACCAGCGAGATTGCCTGGCCTGTTGCGCCAGCGCGACCGGTGCGACCCACACGATGCACGTAATCTTCCGCCAGGTAGGGCAGGTTGTAATTGACGACGTGTTCCAGCCCCTGAATGTCCAAGCCACGGGCGGCCACTTCGGTGGCGATGAGCACCTGTACCTTGTCATCTTTAAAGTCAGCCAGGGCGCGGCGGCGTGAACCTTGGCTTTTATCACCGTGGCACAGAGCGGCTTTGATGTCGGCCTGTTTCAGTTTGAGCATCAGTTTGTCAGCCTGATCCTTGGTGCTGGTAAAGACCAGCACCTTGAACCAGTTTTGCGCCTTAATCAGCTCAACAAACAGCTCTGCCTTGCGTCGTTCCTCTACTGGATAGACTACGTGTTCTATGGTTTCGGCAATGGCATTCTGTTTGGCTACACTCACAATCTCATGTTTATTCAGGAGCTTGTTTGCCAGCTCTTTGACCGGTTGCGACATGGTGGCGGAGAACAGCAGGGTTTGACGCTGTTTGTTGGTTTTTTGCAGCAGCGACTGAACATCCGCAATAAAACCCATGTCGAGCATCCGGTCCGCTTCGTCCAGCACCACAAATTCAACAGTGGATAGATTGACACTGCCCTGCACCATATGTTCGAGCAGACGACCGGGGGTGGAGACAATGATATCAACACCGGCCTTGAGTTTTTTCTCCTGACCGCTCATTTTCACACCGCCGTAGAGTGCGGTGATGGTAAACGGTAAAAACTGGGCGTAACGTTTAATGGTCTCTGCCACCTGTTCGGCAAGTTCGCGGGTCGGCGTCAGAATCAGCGCCCGTGCGTTGCCGGGCAGGGTTGGCTTTGGACGGGCAAACATCTGTTGCAGAATCGGCAGGGCGAAGGCAGCCGTCTTGCCGGTGCCGGTCTGGGCGCTGGCCAGCAGGTCTTTACCGCGTCGTGCCGGGATAATTGCCTGTTCCTGGATGGGGGTCATCTGGCTGTAGCCACAGGCATCCAGGGCTTGCTGAATCTCGGGGGCTAGATCTAAAGAGGAGAAAATCATGATAAATACTCTGTGGGGCTTGCTACAGCTAAAAAACGGATCATGAATTATACAGGCTTTCACGTTTCCTGGTGGGTAAACTGGCCTTGGCCAGGGGCGAGAATCCCGGGCCTTTGGTTGGTGGCGCTCTGCATCTTCAATAAAGTCGAGGTATCGGTAGCGGGATATCAGCCGTAACTGATAAAAGGAAAGCGTATAGTGACAATAAAAGGTTCATGCTTTTGTGGCGCCATTACATACAAAGTCGACGGCAAGTTACAGGATGCCTGCTCTTGTCACTGTTCGATGTGTCGTAAGGCATTTAGTGCACAGGCATCTGCGTACGCATTGTTAAATCCAGACGAGTTTTCATGGTTGACCGGTGAAGATCTACTTACCCGTTATGAATCAAATGGCGGATGGGGATTACAGTTCTGTCGTATTTGTGGTTCGACACTTTGTGGTACCTATAA
>CAMTXZ010000011.1:0-17689 GCA_947085765.1 uncultured Chromatiaceae bacterium
CCGCATTCACCTAAAGGGGCAGAGACTGTCAGTAAGGGTGACCACTCACCCATGTGAGACAAGGAGAAGCATCATGAAAAAACAACTCATTGCAGCCATCGTATTATCAGCCGCCCTGGCCACGCCAAGCTTCGCCGGCAGTGATAGGCAAGAGGCTGTATTAGGTGCCATCATCGGTGGAGCCTTTGGTGCCGCCATCGGTGATTCAGCAGGTGGCCGCGACGGCGCCATCCTCGGCAGCGCCATTGGTGCAGCAACAGGCACCGCTATCGCCACCCGCAACCAGCGCACAGTACGGGTCGCACAACAGCGCCCCACCATCATCGAACATCAACATGTTTATTACCGGGAAGAGAGCCGTTACCAGCCCCGCTATGAGCGCAATGATCACTATGTGCGCCATGATGACGGCCGGCACCGCGGCCACTACAAACAAAAACATAAGCGCCACCACCGTGATCATCACGATGATTAAACCGATGATATGATTTAATGGGGTGCACTGAGAAGAGAGTGCACCCCTGCCTTGTTACGGCCTAGCCACTGATGAACGCCGCATTACAAAACCAACCCCCAACAGCGCCAATAAGATTGACTCGCTCATCTGACCAACAGCGCATGTGTTAAATATTACTCTTTGCGACTGCCTTAATTTTTTCTACTACATCGTTAGGCAGCCGGTTAATATCGACCAATACAAATTGTAATCTGCCATCATCTGCCTTGCTTACATTCACACCATTGAGATTTGCACTAACCAGCTCAGGATCAAGGTCATAGGCATCGCCAGTAATAAAATCAACCGCAATACCAATCACGCCACCAAACAAGACATTGCCCCACAACCAACCATCCAACGATTGCGTAAGCATAATATCAACCGATTCATAGCCTTCTTTTTCTATATGGAGGTTAAAATCACCCTTACCTCTTGGCACCATGACTGTTGTTGGACTGGTATATGTAGCCCCATTAATTAAAACTGTTGCGCCGGATGGCGTGGTATAGACCGGAACATTAACCATGTCACCATTCATAATGGTTGCACAACCACTTAACAATACAGCACCTACTAGAACCCCTACTACACGCTTTCTCACTACCATCTCCTTCATAAAATCAACCCAAAAACATATCAAATTTTTTTGCCGCCGAAGTGTACTTGATTTCCATTGGAAGCTGTTCACCAATCACGCCCAGTGAAGCAACCAATATGAACCGCCGCTGATCAGACTGACAAAAAAAGGGCGCTTGCGCGCCCTCTTTTTTTATTGCCCATACTGCACACTGTTACCGCACACAATCCACATAATAGCGGACTGAGCCATTGGTCTTTTCACGCACCAAGCCATGGATATCAGTTTCAAAGCCGGGGAATTTTTCATTAAATTCACGCGCAAATTTCAGATAACGCAGGATGGTCTGATTAAAACGTTCGCCCGGGATAAGCAGTGGGATACCAGGCGGGTATGGCGTTAGCAGAACACTGGTAACCCGCCCTTCAAGATCATCAATCTCAACTCGATCAATCTCACGATGCGCCATCTTGGCAAAGGCGTCGGCAGGTTTCATGGCCGGCTCCATCGGCGAGAGATACATCTCGGTGGTGACACGGGCAACATCATTAGCGCGGTAGATGCCATGAATCTCGTCGCACAGATCGCGCAACCCCATCTTCTCGTAGCGTGAATGTTTTGCCACGAACTCAGGCAATACGCGCCACAGCGGTTGGTTACGATCGTAGTCATCCTTGAACTGTTGCAGCTCGGTGAGCATGGTGTTCCAGCGGCCCTTGGTGATGCCGATGGTGAACATGATGAAAAAGGAGTAGAGGCCGGTCTTTTCGACGATAACGCCATGTTCGGCCAGATACTTGGTGACAATCGAGGCGGGAATCCCGCTATCGGAAAAATCACCGTCAACCGCCAGGCCGGGGGTAATGATGGTGGCTTTGATTGGATCGAGCATATTAAAGCCAGTGGCCAGATTACCAAAGCCGTGCCAGCGTTCATCTTTGCGCAACACCCAATCTTCGCGGTCGCCCATTCCCTCGTCGGCCAGTTCCTGTTGGCCCCACACCTTAAACCACCAGGAGTCACCAAACTCTTCATCCACCTTGCGCATGGCGCGGCGGAAGTCGAGCGCTTCGAGGATCGACTCTTCAACCAGCGCCGTCCCACCGGGGTACTCCATCATGGCGGCAGCGATATCACAGGAGGCGATGATGGCGTACTGCGGCGAGGTCGACATGTGCATCAGGAACGCTTCGTTAAAGATGTCGCGATCAAGTTTGCGCTCTTCGCTGTCCTGCACCAGGATCTGCGACGCCTGCGACAACCCCGCCAGCAATTTGTGGGTGGACTGGGTGGAGAAGAGCATCGATTTTTTAGGCCGTGGCCGATTTTTGCCAATGGCATGCATATCTTTATAGAAGTCATGGAAGGTGGCATGTGGCAACCACGCTTCGTCGAAGTGCAGTGTATCGATCTTGCCATCGAGCATCGACTTGATGGTTTCAACGTTGTAGAGCACGCCGTCATAAGTACTTTGAGTAATGGTGAGTACCCGTGGTGGCCGCTTAACGTCACGCGCAAACGGATGCGCCTCGATTTTTTTCTTGATGTTCTCCCACTTAAACTCCTCCAGCGGAATCGGGCCGATGATGCCGTAGTGGTTACGGGTCGGCATCAGGAACACCGGAATCGCACCGGTCATGGTGATGGCATGCAGGATCGATTTGTGACAGTTACGATCAACCACCACCACGTCACCCGGCGCCACGGTGGAGTGCCAGACGATCTTGTTGGAGGTGGAGGTGCCGTTGGTGACAAAAAAGAGGTGATCGGCATCAAAGATGCGCGCGGCGTTGCGCTCACTGGCGGCGACCGGACCGGTGTGGTCGAGCAGCTGGCCCAACTCTTCAACGGCGTTGCAGACGTCGGCACGCAGCATGTTTTCACCGAAGAATTGGTGGAACATCTGCCCCACCGGACTCTTCAGAAACGCAACACCCCCGGAGTGGCCAGGACAGTGCCAGGAGTAGGAACCATCCGCCGCGTAGTGGACCAGCGCACGGAAGAAGGGTGGCGGCAGTGAGTCGAGATAGGACTTGGTCTCGCGCACCACGTAGCGGGCGATAAATTCAGGTGTATCTTCAAACATGTGAATGAAGCCATGCAGCTCTTTAAGCACATCGTTGGGGATGTGGCGCGAGGTGCGGGTCTCACCGTAGAGAAAGATCGGGATGTCGGTATTACGAAAGCGAATCTCGCTCACAAAGGTGCGAATCTGCGCCACTGCTTTCTCTGTGGCTTCCGGCGTTGAGAACTCTTCATCATCGATCGAGAGAATAAATCCAGAGGCACGGCTCTGCTGCTGGGCAAAAGAGGAGACATCACCAAAGCTGGTAACACCCAACACCTCCAGCCCCTCCGCCTCAATGGCCTTGGCCAGCACACGAACACCTAAGCCACTGGTATTCTCGGAACGGAAATCTTCGTCAATGATTACAACGGGGAAACGAAATCGCATGACTTCTCCTGTATCAGGATGGGGTAACGAGCATTGCTGCCCAATGAACATGGCGCACTGCTGCACCAGCAACTCTTTGGCAACCCAGATAGCGCTGCCGCTTTTGTCTTACCGCTCGGCCCTGCTGGAAAGCGAAACTAGCTTCCCGCAGTCGGCCCGGCTTCCAATACACTGAGTTGAGAAACAGGGTCTGGCAAAAGAGGCCCGATTGTAATACACATCCAGCCAATCGAATACATCAGCCTTATCGCCAGACGCACTCACGGGCAAACGCCCACGCCGGCATCAGTCGTTTGCCCTCTAACCCTGCCGTTAGCCGCCGCTTCAAAGGGTAATTTCAAAGCCCCATTTGTTGAGTTTGCCCACATCACGACCGGCATTATCTACCACCGTCAGCGTCCAGAGTCCCGCAACACTCTCGCCGCTCAACCCCTGCAACGCCGCCAGACTGGCAACCGCAAAACTGCGAATGAGATTGTCCTGACCACCACCCGTACGGTTATGAAGCACCACTGACTTGCCCGAAGGGGCAGCCAGCTGCACCTTCAGGTCGCCAATCCAGGTGTGGGTGATATCGAGCCAGACCTTGATCTGTTTCAGCTGACCGGTTTCGGTCACGCTGATGGTGTCCACCACGCCGGCAGGACTATTGTCGGGAATGGCGGTGAACGGGGTCGCCTCCTTCACTACAGCAGCGCTGGCCGCCGGCACAATCTCCAGACTCCATGCGCGCAACGTACCGCTATCCTGCCTGGCGTTATCGGCGACCGTCAGACGCCAGTTGCCACGTGCCGCACTGCCACTCAGTGCGGCCAGCGCCGGTGTGGTCGCCGCATCATAACTGGCAACAAGATTGTTGCTGCTGGCGCCACTGCGGTTATGCAACGTGACCACTACGCCGCCCGGCGTCTCCAGCACCACCGTCAAGTCGCCGATGTAGGTGTGCTGAATATCAACCGCCACCTTGATGCTGCCGATGACAGCGCTCTGATCAATGGCAAGTGTGCTGGCCACCCCTTTGGGTCTGTTATCGGGGATGACAAGCGCGGGGCTGGTTTCGACACGGATCACTTCACTGGCAGCAACACTACCGGTGTGTGCGGTATAGACCAGGGCAAACGGCTGCGGACCCTGCGGAATGCTCGACCCCACCACCTCCAACCGCCAGCTGCCGGTCTGTGGATTGAGCAGATGAATCGCCTCAACATTGTTTTTTGCATCCATGTTCAGCGCTGCCCCAGCGCCCTGATTGCCAACGTAGCGGCTGCCATCCGGGGCGGTGAGGATCAGATTGAGATTGTTCACCAGCGTCGGCCCAGGGTAGTCGCTATAGGCCAGCACCACCCGCAACGGTGTGGCCGCCGACTGCACGGAAAGCTGCTGTGAGTAGAGTTCGCCAGTGCGCAACCCGGGCGCGACATCGATAAACTCCGCCCGTGCCGGTGCCGACGGCGCCAGAATCGCATCCAGATTGACGCGCCCAAACCCCTGGTCGTTGTCACACACCAGGCCATCGGCAGCCACACCCGGCAGCCGGGTTGCACCGCAGATAAGTGTCGCCTTCATCAGCGCGGCCGAGGGCGAGGCGATCTGCCGTCTCTTGCGCAGATATTCACGTATCAGCGCCACCGCGCCCGAAGTGAGCGGCGTCGCCATGCTGGTGCCGCCCATATAGAAATAGAGCCTGCTGGGGGGAAAGCCACCCCACGCCATGTTGTTGGCGGCCAACATGCGCGAGCGCGTTGAGAGGATAAAAGTACCGGGGGCCACCACGTCCGGTTTGATACGGCCGTCACTGGTGGGACCACGGCTACTAAAGGCGACTACCTGGGCAGGGTTATCCGCCATTGGATCGTTACGGAACGGCGCCACCGGATAATCGTTCGGCCACCAGCCGCCATAGGTATTGCTATTAAAGGCAGGCCGTTCACTTTCAGAGGCGCCCACACTGATGCAGTTTTTGGCCGTTGCCGGCGACGAGACACTCATCGGGTTGATCTTGCCGTCGCCATCCTTATCACTGCCATCGTTGCCGGCAGCGGCGACGATACAAAAATCCTGATGCTCCCAGACAAAGCGGTCGAGCTGCTCACACTGGGCATCGTAGGCGCCGGGATCACCGCCGCCCCAGGAGTTGGAGTGGATGCGCGCGTTTTTGTTGTAGGCATCCGTAAACAGCGTCGCCAGATCGAGCGGAATACCGGCCAACAGGTAGCGCCCATAACGCTGAAAGTCGGCGCTATTTTTCCACTGCATCTCCTGCTCGACCGCCTGGAAGACCAGTTTTGCCTGATGCGCCAGACCGCGGATCGGCGCGCCCACACCGGCCAAGCCAACGCTGCTGCTGCCGTCGCCCAGCACCGAACCCGTCACGTGGGTGCCGTGACCACTGTCCAGATCGGCCGCGCCATCGTTGCCGCCGGGGTTGTTTATGTAGCTGGAAAAACTGCGGGTGATTGGATAACTCATAATGGCCGCAATACGACCGGTAAAGTCGGGGTGGATCGTGGCGGGATCGGCGTTATCGATACCGGTGTCGCAAATCGCCACCACCTCGCCCTCGCCACTCAACCCCAATCCCGGCTGATAACTGACGGATGCGGTTCCCATGATCCGCGCCGCCACATCATTGGTAGTGCGTTTAACAGTGCGCTCGCGGATAAAACGTACGCCATGAATCGCAGATAGTGCCTTTATACGCTTAACGGTGGCGGCGCCACTCTTGGGGTCACGGATAACAATCAGATTGGCGCTCTTCTGCTTCTCCAGCACCTCAAACCCCAGCACCTTGATCTCGGGCAGGGCCGCGCTCAGATCAGCAGCGGCAAAAAACTCCACCGTATAGACACCCGGCAAAACCTGGGTGCGGGGCAACGCTGCCCCCACATCGTCGGCCTTGCGCCCGGCATTGGCCAATACCGACGCGGCGATGCGGTCACCCAGTGGCAGATGGCCAACCCAACGCACACAGGGGAGCTGCGCCACCTTGGCCAACACTTTTTCATCGGCACTCACCACATAACTAAAGGCGTCCAACGGAGCCCGCAACGCACCCCCCTCCTTTTTGACCGCCTCCAACCACTGCTCCTTGATCGGGCCGATGAACTGGACCAGATGGTGATGCGGCCCCTTCGATAACCGTTTTTCACCCGCGTAAGCAGGGTGTGTCAGGAGTTTACCCTTGACGTCGATACGGGGCTGCAAGGTATCGATGGTGCGCTGCCCCACCTGCAGAGTGTAAAGATCGGTAATGTCCTCGATCGGATAACGTGAGCTGATCTGGGCTAGCTGCTGCTCCGCCACCTCCAGCAGTACAAACCCCTGATAACGCTCCACCACCCGGTACGTCTCTGCCAAACGTTCCTGCTCAGCGCCACTGCAAAAAACCTTCACGATACGATCCATAACCTGCCTCCTTGGCATTCACTCAGAATTGAACCGGCAGGCCAACCGGATCTATCATCCCTGCGCTGCCTGCATAGTCCGATATTTTTTTCGTCACCTCGTTGATAACAATAGATGGCGCCGTTGCTATGAACAAGAACAGGCGCCCACTATCAGCGCCACTGACGAGCCTGACTGGAGGAGCAAAAATTAGAATTGGAGGTAACGCGGGGAGAAACTGCAAATGGCGACACCGCCATTACCGCGGCATCAGCCATATTTTAAAGCAGGCAACTGCCGCGATCGCGTCGCGGCAAAGGGGACAAAGTTTAATGAAGTCAGCCTAACCGAAACGGGGCGACTCAGTCGTTGCGCCCACTGGCGGGCCAATAGGCGATCAGCACCACCAGCGCCAAGCCGCCTAACAGCCAGGTCATAAACGGCGCGTCCCCAACCATGCGCGGGGCATAGCCATCCAGACCCAGCACTACTGCTGCGGAGATCATCAGTCCAGCGGCAATGATGGCGCCAAAGCTACGGCGATTACCACGTTCAATGTCACGCCGCAGCCGCTCCAGCTCGGCGGAGCGTAACGCCAGCGCCAACTCCCCCTGCTGGGCGCGTTTGGCAAGGTCGTGAATCATGCCCGGCAGCTGCGGCAACGTCTCGGCCCAGAGCGGCAGATTCTCCTTGAGCGATTTGAAGAGGCTGCGGGCGCCGACCTGCTCACTCATCCAGCGTTCCAGAAACGGCTTGGCGGTCTGCCAGAGATCAAGATCAGGATAGAGCTGTCGTCCCAGCCCCTCAATATTGAGCAGCGTCTTCTGCAACAGCACCAGCTGCGGCTGAATCTCCATATTGAAACGGCGCGCCGTCTGGAACAGCCGCAACAGCAGATGACCAAATGAGATATCTTTCAGTGGCCGCTCAAAGATCGGCTCACAGACACTCCGGATCGCCGCCTCAAACTCATCGATGCGGGTATTCGCCGGCACCCACTTTGACTGCACATGAAGTTCGGCGACCCGCCGGTAGTCACGATTAAAGAAGGCGAGAAAATTACCGGCCAGATAGTGCTGATCTTCGGGACTCAAGGTGCCCATGATGCCAAAGTCGACCGCCAGATACTTCCCCTCGGGCGAGGCAAAGATGTTGCCGGGGTGCATGTCGGCATGGAAGAAGTTGTGGCGAAAGACCTGGGTGAAAAAGATCTCAACGCCACGTTCGGAGAGCTGCTTCATATCCACTTGCTGGCGATTCAGCTCGTCGACATCACCAATAGGGATACCGTAGATCCGCTCCATCACCATCACATTGCGGCGGCAGTGTGGCCAGTAGATCTCGGGGATATAGAGATCGGTTGAGCCCTGAAAGTTACGCCGCAGCTGCGAGGCGTTGGCCGCTTCGCGCATCAGATCAAGCTCATCGAGAATGGTGGTCTCATACTCCGCCACTACCGCACGGGGGCGCAGGCGGCGACCATCCTGCCAGTAGTTTTCAGCAAGATCGGCAACGATGTAGAGCAGACTGACATCGCGCTGAATAACTTTTTTGATGCCCGGGCGCACCACCTTTACCACCACATCGGTGCCATCGAGCAGCTTGGCGGTGTGCACCTGGGCGATGGAGGCGGAGGCGAGGGGTATCTCGTTGAACTCGGCAAAGACCGCGCTGAGCGGTTGGCCATAAGCCTCTTCAATGATCTGGCGCGCCAGCGTGCCAGGAAAGGGCAGCACCCGATCCTGCAACTTGGCCAGCTCATCGGCGATCTCATCGGGCAGCAGATCACGACGCGTAGAAAGAATCTGGCCAAACTTTACAAACAGCGGTCCCAACTCCTCCAGCGCGCCACGAATCCGTTCGCCATGGGTCGCTTCAGTGCTGCGAAACCAGTGCGGTGGCCAGAAGTGACGCAGGAAACTCAATGGACGAAACAGGGGGGCGGCAAAGACAATCTCGTCCAGACCATGCTTTACCAAAATCCAGTTAATGTGCAGCAGACGCCAAATCTGGCCGGGGCTGATCATTGTGCCGCGTCTCCCTGCACATTAAGACGCGCGATACGCTGCGCCAGACGGTCGACATCGGAACGCAGGATATCAACCTGATCAAGAAAGGGGGTCAACTCCGCCTTCACCACCAGATCACGACTCTCTTCTTGCAGATACTCAGCGACATCACGCCCCAGGGTCCCTACCGTGTTCAAACCCCATTGGGCAAAACCGCGCACCACATTGCCGACCTGGTGTGCCACGACATCACCGGTGAGGCGCGAGAGCTGCTCCTCCCAGTCGATATCAAGGCCATCGAGAATCTGCTGCACCTGCCGGCCAAGATGGGTATCACCCGCCATCTCCACCCCTTTGCCAAAGAGGCTGGCAGGGTGTTCACTCAGACCCATGTGCGCCAGCGAGAAGAGGCCGCCACGGATAGTGACGTCAGGCTCGCCCTCAAACACACTCTGTACCCGCAGGCCGTCACGGGTGGGGACCAGATAAAACGCCACACCCACGTCCTGAATCTCCAGCGCAATCACCTTGCCCTCCAGGGCGGCGATCCGTTTAAGTGTTTCGGGATCAAGGCGCAGCGCCTGATTGATCACCTTCTCCAGGGCAGCGGTAGCAAACAGAGGCAGCATGGTCATCCTTAATCTAAAATTTGTAACCACGGTGCAGCGCAACGATGCCGCCACTGAGATTGAAGTAGCTGCACCGTTCAAAACCAGCCTCCTCCATCATCTGTTTCAACTCATCCTGACCGGGGTGCATGCGGATCGACTCGGCCAGATAACGATAGCTCTCTTCATCATTGGCGATCAGCTTGCCCATGAACGGCAACAGTTTGAATGAGTAGGTGTCGTAGATCGGCTTCAATCCGGGCACCACGGGCTTGGAGAACTCCAGCACCAGCAGCCGGCCACCCGGCTTGAGCACCCGCAAGATCGAACGCAGCGCCGCCTCTTTATCGGTAACGTTGCGCAGCCCAAAGGCGATAGTGACACAATCAAAATAACTGTCAGGGAACGGCAACGACTCGGCATTGGCCTGCACATAACGCAGATTGCCGACGATGCCACGATTGATCTGGCGCGCGCGACCATTGCCCAACATCGCACCGTTAATATCAGACGCAACCACCTCACCCGAACTGCCCACCAGTCCGGCCAGCTTTGCCGCCAGGTCACCGGTGCCAGAGGCCAGATCGAGCGCCCGCTGCCCCGGCTTAAGACCGGTCATCTCGATGGTGTAGCGCTTCCATAAACGGTGCACACCGAGGGACATCACATCGTTCATCACATCATATTTGTCGGCGACGGAGTCAAACACCTCACGCACCTTTTGTACCTTCTCCTCCACCGGCACCTGTTTATAACCGAAGTGAGTCGTTTTATCCTGTGGCTGAGTCATCACTTACTCCTGCAACTGACTGTGGGGGTGGCCCGCTTCCTTGAGCCGGCGCAGGTAATCCTGCCACAACTCATCCTGATGTTTACCCAATGTGTAGAGCAGATCCCAGTCATAGAGACCGGTGTTGTGGCCATCATCAAAAAAGATCTTCACTGCATAATTACCGACCGGCTCGATGGCGACGATGTTGACCGCCTCCTTATCAAGCTGCAATACCTCCTGCCCACGGCCATGGCCACGCACCGCCGCCGACGGTGAGTAAACCCGCAGGTATTCACACGGCAGCATAAAACTCTCGTCGCCTTCGAAGCTGACTTCCAGGCGACGTGTCTTCTGGTGCAGCACAATATTGGTGGGGGTGTGTTTGCTCATCAATGCACTTCCTAAAGGATGTATCTGCTCAAATCATCGTTATCCACCAACTTGCCGAGCTGGGCGTTGACGTAATCGGCATCGATCACCAGCTCCGTGCCCGGCTTGTCTGACGCCTCATAGGAGAGCGGTTCCAGCAATCGCTCAACCACGGTATGCAGCCGCCGGGCTCCGATATTTTCGGTACGTTCGTTGACCTGCCACGCCACTTCGGCAAGCCGGGCGATGCCGTCAGCGGCAAAGCTGATGCTGACCCCTTCGGTCGCCAGCAGGGCGCTGTACTGTTGTGTCAGCGAGGTATCCGGCTCGGTGAGGATGCGGACAAAATCTTCCACCTTCAACGCATCCAGTTCTACCCGGATCGGCAGCCGCCCTTGCAACTCCGGCACCAGGTCCGAGGGCTTGGCGAGATGAAACGCGCCGGAGGCAATAAATAGTATGTGGTCGGTCTTAATGACACCGTGTTTGGTGGTGACGGTACACCCTTCCACCAGTGGCAGCAGGTCGCGCTGCACCCCTTCGCGGCTGACATCGGCCCCTGAATATTCGGCACGTTTGGCGATCTTGTCGATCTCGTCGATGAAGACGATGCCGTTCTGCTCGGCGTTGTGGAGCGCCTTACTCTTGATCTCATCTTCATTGACCAGCGCGGCCGCCTCCTCTTCGATCAGCAGCTTGAGCGCATCTTTAACCGGCAGCTTGCGGCGCTGCGTCTTGCCCGCACCCATGTTTTGAAACAGCCCCTGCAACTGGCTGGTCATATCCTCCATGCCCGGTGGCGCCATGATCTCGACATTAGGTGCAGCAGCGGCCACCTCAACCTCGATCTCTTTGTCGTCGAGTTGCCCTTCACGCAGTTTCTTGCGGAACAGCTGGCGGGTGGTGGAGCTGCGCTCTTTCTCATCCGGCTCCTGACTAAAATTGCCCCGTGGCCGTGGCAGCAGGATGTCGAGGATACGCTCCTCGGCAGCCTCTTCGGCACGGAAGCGGACCTCATTTTTGGCCTGTTCACGGGTGAGCTTGATGGCGACGTCGACCAGATCACGGATGATCGATTCAACATCGCGGCCGACATAACCGACCTCAGTAAACTTGGTCGCCTCGACCTTCACAAACGGGGCGTTGGCGAGTTTGGCGAGACGCCGGGCGATCTCGGTCTTGCCGACGCCGGTGGGGCCGATCATCAGGATATTTTTTGGTGTGATCTCGTTACGCAGGTCGACATCATCCACCTGGCCACGACGCCAGCGGTTGCGCAGGGCGATGGCGACGGCGCGTTTGGCGGCGGCCTGGCCGATGATGTGTTTGTCCAGCTCCTGGACGATCTCGCGGGGGGTCATATCAGACATGATGCAGTTAAACCTTTCTGAATTACTGTTCGCTGATGAGCTCTTCAATCACCAGATTGTGATTGGTGTAGACACAGATGTCGGCGGCAATGTTCAATGCCTTTTCAACAATGGTGCGGGCATCCAGGTCGGTATTCTCCAGCAGCGCGGTGGCTGCCGCCTGGGCGAAGGAGCCGCCAGAGCCGATGGCGAGCAGATTGTTGTCCTGCTCAATGACGTCACCATTGCCGGTGATGATCAGCGACGCCTTGGTATCGGCGACGATCAGCAGCGCCTCAAGGCGCCGCAGGGCACGATCGGTGCGCCAATCCTTGGCCAGTTCAACGGCAGAGCGCACCAGGTGACCCGAGTGTTTTTCGAGTTTGCCTTCAAAACGTTCAAAGAGGGTAAAGGCATCGGCGGTGCCACCGGCAAAGCCGGCGATGACACGGTCGCCATAGATGCGACGCACCTTGCGGGCGTTGCCCTTCATCACGGTATTGCCCATGGAGACCTGGCCGTCGCCGCCGATGACAACCTGGTTGCCACGCCGCACGGACAGGATAGTGGTCCCACGATATTGCTCCACTGTTTGCTCCTCTAAATGGTTGCCAGGAAATGGCGCATTGTACACCAATAGATGGGCATTAACGGGGAGGCAAAAACTCAGGTGTCGCTGCTGACCACCCGATTACGGCCGCCATGTTTGGCAAGGTAAAGGCGCTGATCGGCCGACTCCTGCAGCTCACCAATTTTGACCACGGGCGGTACTGCGGCGACACCGCAACTGAGGGTAACGGTAAAGGTTTTGTCACCGGCACAATGAACGATTGCCGCAAACAGCTGGCGCACATCATCCAT
Source organism: uncultured Chromatiaceae bacterium (assembly GCA_947085765.1). Lineage (GTDB taxonomy): Bacteria > Pseudomonadota > Gammaproteobacteria > Tenderiales > Tenderiaceae > JAKFXL01. The sequence continues at coordinate 12,884 of CAMTXZ010000011.1, forward strand.
CACCTTGGCGGCGTTGATTAGCGGTGTATCTGGCATGACCACGGCAAACTCCTCACCGCCGTAACGTCCTGCTAAATCAGTCTTGCGCAGCCGCTGCTGTAGCAGTCGCGACAAACTTTTAATGACGCTGTCGCCTGCGGCGTGACCATATTTGTCATTCACCTTTTTAAAATGGTCGATGTCGAGCATGGCAAAACTGAGCGTGGCGCCATAACGGTCGATACGTGCCACCTCATGGTCGAGGCTCTCCATGATGTGGGTGTGGTTCAGCAGCCCGGTAAGGCTGTCGCGACTCATCAATGAACGCAACGTGCGATAACGCTCGGCACGGATAGTCACCGCCTGGGCCAGGTCACTCGCCTTGATCGGCTTGGTCAAAAAATCATCACCCCCGTTACGCAGCGCATCAAGCTGTAGACTGCGATCGGACTCCGAAGAGAGGAACACAATCGGCACACCAACATAATCGGGTTGCTGGCGGATCACCGCCGCCAGCTCCACGCCGCTGCATTTTGGCATGTACATATCCATCAAAATCAGCTCTGGCGAGAACTCCGCCAAGGTATCAAACACCTTCATGGAGTCGCTCATCACCTCGGTCACCATGCCCGCCTGGCGCAATACCAGCGCATTGTGGTGGGCCTGATCGACCTGGTCATCAACCACCAGCACCCGCAGCGGCTCCTCCACCTCGCGCTCAACCAGACCATCCATAATATCCACCAGCTTCTCAATTGAGAGCGGATGGGAGAGATAGGCGATACTCCGGGCGCGGACCGCCGCCAGGCGGGTATCAAAATCGGCCTCCTTGGAAAAAAAGACCACTGGCAACGGCGTCGCTTGCTGGCGCTGAATGGCGGCGACCGCCTCAATGCCGGCATTCTCACCCTCAGGCAAGACAATATCGGCCAGAATCATGGCCGGGGGGTTTTCAGCAACGGCCTGCTGCAACGCCGCGCCACTGGCAAAGCTTTTGACGCTATAGCCAAAATGGTCCAATTGGCGATCGAGATTCGACTCACTGGTTTCGCTGTTCACCAACAGATAGATCAGACGGGACGCCACCGGCACCCGCCAGGTCTCCGCTACGGCAGCCGTCAACGGCTCCTCTTGCTCATCTTTGAGCAGCTCGGACCGAATGGCATCCAGCAACAGCGCGGCATCAATAAAATGTTCAGCAATCACCTCACCACCGGCGTCGCCGAGCTGTTTGAGATACTGCTCCAGCTGACGCGCCAGTTGACTGATGCGCTCAAAACCAAAGGTCGCCCCGGCCCCCGTCAGGCTGTGAACAAGGCGATGATATTCCTTCAGGTCTGCCACAGCCGCGCCCTCGCACCAGGCGGCGTGGGCAGCATCAATCGTGGCCAGGCGTTGTGGCAGCTGATCGGCAAATCCCTGCCTGAGGGCCGCCAGCTGCTGCTGGATTGAGTCAGTTGAATCTGGCATCTACGTAGAATCCCTTTCATGAGTATGGCGCCACCACCGATGGGTTCGCCACTCCTCGACAACTATGCGCATCAATTCATCGGCCACCCCCAGCAGAGCTTAAGCAACGCGGTATTTAGGCATAACCCTACGGGCGCGCTATAATCCGCCATCACTCGGTCTGTCATGGCCAAGATAATCCCCCGATACACATACACACCCATAAATCTTAGGAGAAGCAGCACATGTCGAAACTGGTCACACCACACGGCGGCGGCGAACTGAAACCCCTGTTACTGGAAGGCAGCGCCCTGGCAGCTGAGCAGCTGCGCGCCAAGAGCCTGCCCCAGGTCATCGTCAGTTCGCGCGAAGTGGGCGACATCATCATGCTCGGCATCGGCGGCTTCACCCCGCTTAACGGCTTTATGACCCACACTGACTGGCAGGGTGTCTGCGACGGCATGAAGATGGCAAGCGGCCTGTTCTGGCCGATCCCGATCACCCTCTCTACCAATGCCGACACCGCTGGCAGCCTCAAGCTGGGGCAGGATATCGCGCTGGTCGATGGCGAAAGCAACGAAGTCATCGCCACCATGACCGTCACCGAGAAGTACACCATCGACAAGGAACACGAGTGCATGATGGTCTTCAAGACCACCGATGCCGAGCACCCTGGTGTGAAGATGGTAATGGACCAGGGCGCCGTGAATCTGGCTGGCCCGATCAAGGTGCTGTCGCAGGGGCGCTTCCCCATCGACTTCGCCGATACCTACATGACCCCGGCCGAGACTCGCAAGCTGTTCGAAGAGAAGGGCTGGAGTTCGGTCGTTGCCTTCCAGACCCGCAACCCACTGCATCGCTCCCACGAATATCTAGTCAAGATCGCGATTGAGATCTGCGACGGCGTCATGATCCACTCGCTGCTGGGCAAACTTAAAGCGGGCGATATCCCCTCCGACGTGCGTGTCAAAGCGATCAACGCCCTGGTGGAAAATCACTTCGTCAAGGACACCGTGGTTCAGTCCGGCTATCCGCTCGACATGCGTTACGCCGGTCCGCGTGAGGCACTGCTACACGCCCTGTTCCGCCAGAACTACGGCTGCTCACACCTGATTGTTGGCCGCGACCACGCCGGTGTTGGCGACTACTACGGCCCGTTTGATGCGCACCACATCTTCGACGAGATCCCCGCCGATGCGCTGGAGACCAAACCACTCAAGATCGACTGGACCTTCTACTGCTACAAGTGCGGCGGCATGGCCTCGATGAAGACCTGCCCGCACGACGGCGCCGACCGCCTGATGCTCTCCGGCTCCAAGCTGCGCAAGCTGCTCTCCGAAGGCGGCGAAGTGCCAGCCGAATTCTCCCGCCCCGAAGTGCTGGCGATTCTGCGCCAGTACTACGCCGGACTGGAGGAACATGAGAAGGTCGAGATTAAAGTGACTGGCCACTCGGCCAAGTAACCTCAAGTCCCGCTCGATACCAGAAGGCCCGCCATTGCGGGCCTTCTTCATTTGTTTATCCGAGCAATATGAAACTAAGCGGCACTCTGGGCTACGTTGTGACCAACATCAATCGTCAATTCTGCATAGCACCAGCACACCTTATGACCATGTGATTAAGTGAGTTGCATAACGGCTTGATAAATCAGATTATGGAGCACATGCAACCCGCGATGGCCTGGGGCAAGGGGTGTAATAGGCAGATTCTGTCTATCACACTATTTAATATTTCTGTCTAATACACGTTGAACATAACCACTGCGCGGTAGAGAGTTGCGTTAAGGTGAAATAGAAAAACGGTAATGGGAGCCACACTTCAAAGCATCTTCAAAACACACTTTGATGCCTACGCATCAGCGCATAGATTGCCTTTGAAATATCATCAAGCCGCACGCGCCATCATGACCTGAAGAACACCAGAACAAGGTGGCCATGTGCAACAGTGTCCTGATGGCCACGAAGCTCACATTCAATATCACTCCTGTCGTCACCGCAGCTGTCCCCAGCAAGGTAGCCCGGATGAAATGAAATGAAATCCGGGACGTGCGGAGCGCTGAACCTCCCGGATTACGCTGGCGCTCCATCCGGGCTACTTGCTTGTCAGCCACAGTGACACAACACGGGTACGCAATGTTTCACCCGCCACCACCCCATGCCCCTGCCCGAAATGCAAACAGGGCCGGTTGATCGTCATCGCCACATTGGAGCCACAGCGACGAACGGAGGTGTCAGTCATGCATCACTGAAAACGCATCAAGAACGGCTGATAGTGCAACGGGGCCGCAGACCCCGGGGCTGCGCTTGGCCATGGCCCTGAGAAACAGAGGCTTGCGCCTGTTTTCAGGCCACTGGAACAGAGAGGACACACGGTAAAAACAGGACAGCGGCTCATCTGCCCGATTGAAAACTGCCAAATGGCTTGGACTTCCCCGGCCTCCCAAAATACAATCCCCTATATATCAGGCAGCCGTGGCGACGCGGCTTAGTCCAACAGACATTTATACGCCATGCGCGGCACGGCGTATAAATGCTTAGACGTTAGCCATATGAACGGTATTGAGATAAATGATATTTCTTAGTCATAATTACGCAGATAAACCAGTTGTCGAGCAAGTTGCTTTAAGGTTTGCTGAGACCTTTGGTCAGGATAATGTATTCTATGATTCCTGGTCCATCCAACCAGGTGAAGGGATTATTGAAAAAATGTCTTCTGGCTTAGGGGAATGCAAATTCTTCTTTTTCTTTGTTTCTGAAAACAGCCTAAAAAGCAAAATGGTTTCGCTAGAATGGCAAAATGCGCTTATGAAGGCGACAAAGGAACAATGTAAAATAATTCCAATAAGGCTAGATCAATCTACGCTTCCACCAATTCTTAGTCAGAATCTATACATAGATTTATATTCCGTGGGGTTGGATGCTGCAATTGCACAAATTGCAGACGTAATAAATGGCGTTAATACCTATAAGCCACCAATTCAGAAATTTTCTAATATTTGTTTCTCAGTTTCAGGGACTAGCCATGTAACTGTTACTTTAAAAGCTAAATATTATCTGGAGCCAATAGCAGCATTCGTGATTTTATTACACAACCCTGAAGATGAAGTAACTTGTAAGGTGGAACACGATGACTTAGCTTCGGTAGGATTCAATAAAGATGTTGCTCTAAATAGCGGCTTAGTATGCAATGGTTATATGGCAAAAATATATCGAGGCTTAACACCTTCAATGCCTATGTATATACTAACTAGTCAGCAGCAAAGGATACCGCTTCGTTTCTGAAAAATGATTTCACCAAGTCCTTATCCTGTGCAATTAATTCCAAATCTATAAACGTTCGCTCCCAAAGTGACTCCCCTTTTTTGAGAGGAGACCTCGC
>CAMTXZ010000012.1:0-3230 GCA_947085765.1 uncultured Chromatiaceae bacterium
GGCGCGGCCACGAAATCACCGTGCTATGTCAATGTGTTTTTGATAAATATTTGGGGCTTTTCTCCTGCGAGACTCTAAACTCTAGTTCTTGATGTTAGAGAGCAGCTTAGGGTTGGTCACAAGCTTACGGACGCCGTGAGCATGATCTTCCTTAAAGTCGTTGCTCTTGCACCATTCGCCAACGGTGTTGATGTTGACCTTGGCGCACTGCGGACGAACGCTCCAGGTAACATTGATCGGGGAACACGCCTGCTCGTTGTACTTTGGACCGGTGGTTGAACCCGTGAACTCAACGGGTTTGCCGGTGTTGCTGGGGATGGACTTGGGCTGGTGGTAACCGTTGACCATGTTGCCATCGTAATCCATGGTGTTGAAGTCCAGGGCCTTGGCATCATTCACCAGGGTGAAGACCTGCGTCTCTACCCGTAGGTCCGGGTTGATGACGCTCTCGGAGAGGCATGAGCCCAGAGTTGGTCCGGGCTTGACGTCACCAGAGCTGTGGACCCAATGCACTTCAATGGTATCGCCTGGTTTCAGCTCGCCGTGTTCGCCTTTGCAGATGGCTTCTTTGGTTGGGGCCATCTCGGCCTTGCTCAGCTCTTTGCTGATACCGCACTGGTAACCGCTCTCAAAACCATGACCATCACCTTCGCCGGCGTAGATGGCAAATGCCTTGGCTTTATGTTCGGCATTTTTGTGTAAGTGAATGTTACAGAGATTCATCTCTGTTGAGCTTGGTGCCAGGGTGGCGCTGCGTTTGTTTTCGCCTGACAGGCTGTCGATATCGCGCGGTGTCTGTGGACCAAAACCTTCACACGCTGCGCCTTCTGCCATGTGCCCCTTGTGCGCGTCATCGCTGGCGATGGCGGTTGCAGAGGTCAGGCCCATGGCCAGGACCAGTGCGGTATGTTTCATTGTTAACTTCATGTAGATACTCCCTTCTTCCATTTAAGAATTTTATCTGGCTAGAACCTATCTCAAAACTGATTGGTGGTAATTGTGTCTTTGGCCGCATACCGATCTTTTCGGGGGTCCTGATGGCTGCTTAGGCCGCCATGGTGCCTGAATAGATTCAATGTCAGTTTTGAGATAGGTTCTATCGATTTTGTTGAATAGTTGTTTGGTGAGGTGTTCCCCCCCCCGTAATCAGCCGTTATGTCACACCTCACCTGGCCGGGGTCGGGTGATTTTAGGCCGGCTTTGAGTGGCAAGTCCAGTTTTGTGCGGAACTTTTTCAGTCGCTATGACCTTGAATTCCGTCGGGTTAAGCGGGTTGGGTCGGCTGAATAGGGTTTGATTTAAACTTAATGGGTGCTGGCGCTGCCGGGGGCTGGGGGGGTGTTGGCAAACAGCTCTTCGACATCAACCGGATCAAAGCAGTAGTGTTGATTGCAGAAGTCGCAGTCGACGCTGATGTTGCCCTGTTCTTGTAATATCTCTTGGGCCTCGGCGCTGCCCAGTGCCCGCAGCATGGTGGCGATTTTATCGCGCGAACAGCTGCAACGGAAACTGACGGGTTCGGCATCAAACAGGCGTACATCCTCTTCGTGGAAGAGGCGATGCAGTATCACCTGGGTCGGTAGGGTTAGCATCTCGCTCTGACTCAGGGTGGCGCCCAGCGCTTCGATGCGGTCCCAGAGGTCCGGGTCCGGCTCGGTGCCGGGCAGATGTTGCAGCAGCATGCCGACGGCCTGTTGTTCGTCGGCGGCGAGCCATAGTCGGGTTTGGAGTTGTTCGGACTGGGCGAAGTAGGTCTCGATGGCCCGGTTTAAACGTCCACCCTCGATGCTGACGATGCCCTGATAACGCTCATCGCTGGTGGCGCTATCAAGGGTAATCACCAGACGGCCATCGCCAAAGGGATTGGCCATCGTTTCCGTCAGCTCCTCATCCTGCCAACGCGCCAGACCGCGAATATGACGTTCGTTATTGCACTGGGCGACCAGTAGCTGGATCGGGCCGCTGCTCTGTAGCTGCATGATCAGTGATCCGCTAAATTTGATGGTGGCGCCGAGCAGGGCGCTGGCAGCGAGTGCCTCGCCGAGTTGCTGCCGCACAATCATTGGATAGTCATAACGTTCGCTCACGGCGGCATAGCTGGCGTTGAGGTGGATGAACAGACCTCGGACGTTGCTGTGCTCAAACAGGAAGCGTTGCAGGGTATCGCCGTCGCGCATGAGAACTCCTTGGGGCAGGTGGGTGGGGGCGTCAGTATAACCCTTCATTCGGACAGGCCACACGCCTTGAGCCCCTCCGCCAGGGTGGGATACGCCAGGGTGAGATTCAGTTCGTGCAACATCTTGCGGTTATCGAGCCGTTTGGCCTCGTGCAGATAGGAGAGCATCTCGGCTGACAGGGTCTGCTCCGCTGTCTGCCAGCCGATCTCGCTGGGCGCGGGCAGTCCCGCTGCTGCGGCAACCCGGATGAAGTAGTCGCTCATGGTGGTGGGGTGACCATCGCTGACGTTGTAGAGGGCGTGTTGATGGGGCGCACTGGCGGCGGCAACAGAGACCTGCGCCAGATCATCGGCGTGGATGCGGTTGCTGTAGGGGGCGATGTCGCGCTGGAGCACAGTCATGCCCTGACGCAGCCGCTCCAACGGTAGCCGGCCCGGACCGTAGATGCCGCCGACCCGTAAAATCACGCTGGCGACATTGTGTTGTGTGCACCACTCCTCTAGTGCCTGTTCCGCGGCCAGACGTCGCGCTGATCGGGGGGCTTGTGGTTGGGTGGGGTGGTTTTCATCCACCCACTCACCGTTGCAGTCACCATAGACACCACTGGTGCTGATGTAGATGATGCGTTGTGGTGGTGCGGCTGGATCAAGCGCTGCCAGCAGGTTGTGCATCCGTGGGTCGCTGTTGCCCTGTTGCGGCGGTGGTGCGGTGAAGTAGATAATTGCCCCGGCCGTCGCCTCGGCTGTCGATAGCGCCGTGAGTGTGGCGGGTTGATCGAGGTCGGCGCAGAGGTGAGCGGTGCTGCCACCACACGGCGCGCTGCGGCGTCCCAGCGTCTGTACCGCTGCACCACGTTGCTGCCAGAGGTGGGCGATACGACAACCAATGTCGCCGCTGCCAATAATAAAGATGGGGTTCAGGGTTTTGCTCAAATTGGAAATCATGGAGAATCGTTGCTTAGTGAAAGTTGGGATAAGGATATAGGGGAGTGCCATGAGTTACCAAATCATAATTAAGCCGAGCGGCCACACGATTACCGCGGAGGCCGACGAA
>CAMTXZ010000013.1:0-2466 GCA_947085765.1 uncultured Chromatiaceae bacterium
CACGCGGAACCACCCAACAACAATAAACTGACCATGTCCAATTACCGCCGTGCCAACATCGCCGGAGCTACCTACTTTTTCACCGTGGTGACGTATCGCCGTCAACCGATCCTGTGCGATGCGCCGGTGCGTGAGGCATTGCGGGAGGCGGTCATGGCGGTGCGCGCGGCGCGGCCATTCACCATTGATGCCTGGGTTCTGTTGCCCGATCATCTGCACTGCATCTGGACATTGCCGCCGGGCGACAACAATTTTTCCACGCGTTGGGCCTTGATCAAGCGTCGGGTGAGCCTGAAATGTGGTGCGCACTACAAACGCCATGACTGGCTCAATGAATCAAAACTCAAACACCGGGAATCAACTCTTTAGCAGCGCCGTTATTGGGAGCATCAGATCCGCGATGAGGCCGACTTTCAACGTCATGTCGATTATGTTCACTGGAATCCTGTGAAGCACCGGCTTGTTGACCATGTTCACGAATGGCCGCATTCGACGTTTCATCGTTATGTCAAAAGAGGTGTTTATACTGGCGATTGGGGTGGTGTGGTGGAGATTGGGGCGTATGGAGAGTGATGGGATTGGTTTGACCGCGTGGGCAGGGCCTGCCCCGCAAGAGCCTGCCCCAGAGCCTGCCCCGCGAAGCGCTTTGGGCACGTAGTGCTTTGGGCAAGCGCTTTGGGCACAAAAAACGTGCCCACCCTACTCACTCATATCCCCCTCATCAAAGGCGTTGTCGAGGGAGAGCATCGGCATCGTGTGGCGCACCGAGCCAAAGGCCTTGCCCGGCTCCGCCCCAACCCGTTGCGTCGGCGAGTCAGGAGTGATCAGCTCCGGGTGCTCAGCCTCTAGCGCCTGCAACTCACGCAGCAGGCGGTCATATTCGCTATCGGGAATCTCGGGGGCATCGAGCACGTAATAGAGGTAGTTATGGTGATTGATCTCATCGCGCAACTCTTCAATGCGTTGTTTGTGACCTGCCCCGCTCATGTTTTACACCCTGTTTTTCATTCTGATTCAATGGGCTGCATTATCGCAGGATTGCCGCTGCGGCCACAGGGAGAGCTGTAATTTCCCTTAAAGAAAACAAAGATTAAAACCGACTATATAAAGGTCAGGTAACAATCATTAACATTTTCCTCGCGGGGTATCGGTGAGATGAAGGCGTTCCGGGTGACAAGCAGCTCCATCAAGGTGGGTGATCCCCTGCCATGGAATATATTCGACCATGACGGCAACCTGCTGCTGAAGAAGGGGGCGGTGGTCACTTCACCCCGCGTCCTTGAACTACTGGTGGAGCGTGGCTGCTACCAGCCGGAGGATGCGACCGCGCCTGCCCCAGCCATCAAATCGACCGTGGGTCCATTCAACCCCTTCGAGACCATTGAAGCCTGCACCTTCCGCCTCGGCCGGGTACTTTATAACCTGACCCAGAACAAAGACTGTTCCGAGATAATTCACACCATCGCCAATGACATCATGCATGCGTGTGAAAAGGCCCCCGATGCTACATTGGGTGCGGTCCACCTGCTCCATGGCCACGCCTACACCACCATTCACCCAATTCATGTGGCAACACTCTGCTACGCCCTCTGCACCGCCAGCAAAGTGTCCAAAGAGGAGACCCACACCATCATCGCCGCCTGCCTCACCAGCAACATCGGCATGCTGGAACTGCAAGAGGTACTGCACGACCAGACCACGCCGCTCACCGAAGAACAGAAGCAACAGATTCAGCGCCACCCCGAAGATAGTGTTCAAATCCTCAAGGCCAGCGGCATCAGTGACCCATTCTGGCTGGAGATTATCATGCAGCACCATGAGCGCAGCCATGGTGAAGGGTATCCGCGCGGACTCAAGGATACCGAGATCAGCCGTGGCGCAAAGATCCTGGCAATCACCGACTGCTACAGCGCCATGATCTCACCACGCATCTACAAGGAGTCGATGGGGGCTTCGACCGCCATGAAGACCCTCTTCCTCGAACGCGGCAAAGCCTACGACGAGACCCTGGCCGTGGTCCTGATCAAACACATGGGCATCTTCCCGCCCGGCGCCTTTGTCAAACTCAACAACGGCGAAGTAGCCGTGGTGGTACGCCGCACCAGTAACAGCATGGTCCCCGAGATCGCCAGTGTCATCAGCCACAAGGATGTCCCCTACACCCGCCCGATCCCACGCGACGGCAACAAGCCGGAGTTCGCTATCAAGGGCATTGTCGAGAACAAAAAGCGGCTGGGGGTAACCCTGTCGACTATCTGGGGCTACTAGAGCGATTAATCGTTACGAACAAATGTGATTGTTCAGCCAGGGTGGGCACGTCTTTTGTGCCCACGCGGAACCACCCAACAACAATAAACTGACCATGTCCAATTACCGCCGTGCCAACATCGCCGGAGCTACCTACTTTTTCACCGTGGTGACGTATCGCCGTCAACCGATCCTGTGCGATGCGCCGGTGCGTGAGGC